>CAZTQK010000013.1:0-37451 GCA_964615635.1 uncultured Planctomycetales bacterium | reverse complement strand
TTAGCGTGCAAGAGAGCGGGTCAGGCACCTTCTTGCGGGCTCCCCTGCATGGCATAGTGCCAGCAGGCGTCGTTGACCTTCCCCGGGTCACCCTGCGAACCGCGTTGGGCAAAAGGGAGCCAGACCCCGGCCCGCTCAACACGTACGCAGAACTCGGTCAAGGGCCCCTCGCTCACGCTCGGGGTTCTGAAAGAAGGAACCTCGCTTCCGCCTTCGCCAAGGCTATGGCGGACAGGTACGCTCGGGGTTCTGAAAGAGCCGCCTAGACTGTCATCCACCCCGCCTGGCGTAGCCCGGGGTCGCCGGCTGGCCATTGGAGGGTGATCATGCTACCTTATGGGCTTGCCGCCCGCGGGGACCGAGCGGTAAGAGTCATTGGCGACGAGAGATATGTCACAAGCATCGGCAGAACAGATCCAGTCGTGGGGCGTGGTTGGGGCCGGCGGGGCAGGGGTCCCGTCCCACGTGAAGTTCCGGGCCAAGGCCGAAGTCATCATCCTCAACGCGGCCGAGTGCGAACCTCTTCTCCACAAGGACAAGGAGTTGCTCCGAGCTTATCCGGACGAGGTCATCAGCGGCCTGTCGCAGGCCCGGCAGCTCGTTGGCGCCCGCGAGGCGGTCATCGGGATCAAGGGCAAGTACCACGACGTTATTGAGCTACTCCGGCCCAAGCTGCCTGAGGGTATGCGGATCGTCGAGCTGGCAGACAGCTATCCGACAGGCGATGAGTTCATTCTCGTCTACGACGTGACCAAGCGGATTATCCCGCCGGGCAAGATCCCACTGGCCGTGGGGGCGGTGGTGACCAACGTGGAGACTGCCCTGAACGTCGCCCGGGCACGGCCGGTCACGGACAAGTTCCTGACCGTGGCCGGCGCCGTTGCCGAGCCTGTCACTGTCCGCGTACCCGTCGGGGTGACCTTCCGCGAGGTCATTGGCATGGCCGGCGGCCCCACCGTCGATGATCCGGTTGCCCTGGTCGGCGGCGTCATGATGGGGCGGTTGTCCACTGATTTCAGCGAGGTCATCACCAAAACCACTGGCGGCCTCATCGTTCTGCCCAAGGATCATCCGCTGGCCAAGCGATATGAGCTATCGGCCAACTGGAAGGCCACCGCCCGCATCGGGGCCAGTGCCTGTGACCAGTGTTCCTTCTGCACCGAGTTCTGCCCCCGATACCTGCTGGGTCACCCTATCGAGCCGCACAAGGCGATGCGTTCGTTGGGGTACAGCATGGTCGGCGAAGCAAACGTGATCGGCACACTTTTCTGTTGCGAGTGCAATCTCTGCACGATGATGGCCTGCCCGGAGGACCTCGACCCCAGCAAGGTCTGCGTCCAGAACAAGCGCCGGCTGATGAGCGAGGGTCGCAAGTGGGAAGTTGAGGCTGTCGCGACGCGGCCGGAACTGCATCTGGACAACCGCCGCGTGCCCATCGGACGGCTGATCCGCAAGCTCGGCCTGGCGGACTTCAAGAACAAGGGACCGCTGCTGGAAGCCTCGCTGGTCGCCAAGCGGGTGAAGCTGCCGCTCAAGCAGCACGTGGGCGCCCCGGCCGGAGCGGTCGTCAAGGTCGGTGACGCCGTCAAGTGCGGCGACGTGATCGCCAAGCCGGCGGAAAACCAGTTGGGCGCCGTGATCCACGCGAGCATCAGCGGGCGGGTCAAGGAAGTGTCGGATGCGATTGTGATCGAGGCATGACTGCCATGCTTGAAGCTATCGGGATGATTGAACTGACCAGCGTCGGCATCGGGTACAAGGTCCAGGATGCCATGCTCAAGGCCGCGGACGTGAAGCTGGTCCTCGGGCGGACGATTTGCTCGGGCAAGTACATCAACATCGTCACCGGCCAGGTGGCGGCGGTTCAGGCAGCGGTCGAAGCGGGCCTCAACGCCGCGCCGGACGGGGTCATTGATTCGATCCTGATTCCCAACATACACCCAAGCGTTTTTCAGGCCCTCGGCCAGTCGGTGCAGATCGGCGACGGCAATCAGAAGGCCCTGGGCATCGTCGAGACCTTCTCGACGGCCAGCGTGCTGGAAGCCGCCGACGCGGCTGCGAAGGCCTCAGGCGTGACGCTGTTCCGCATCCATATCGCCATGGCGCTCGGCGGCAAAGGCTTCGTGCTGATGACCGGCTCGGTTGCCGACTGCCAATCGGGCGTGAACGTGGCGGCTGAACTGGTGAGAGAAAAGGGCCTGCTGGTCTCAGCGGTCGTCATCCCGGGCCCGAGCAGAGAGCTGTACCAGGAATACATCTGACGAGCGGTCGGGGCTGGGGATCAGAGGCTGGGTGGGGTCGTGTCGAAGTCGCCGCCGCGACTGAGATCTGCCGCTCATTAGCGGATGGAACGGCAGGTCTGCGCCGCCTTCGGCGACTCCGACCCTACGTTCTTCGCACACGCAGTCTTGGGAAGGTATCGGAACGTGACGAGTCTGCCGCCGACAGCGTGGCGCCGACAACGGACTGCCCGCCTCCGGTCGCCAATTCATCTTGTCGCACTGCTGATCGCCGCAACCCTGTGGACCGCTTCCGACGCTAGCGCCCATGCCGTCTTGATGACCTTCATCCGTCACGACGCGAGAATCAGCGTCGGCCCGCGGAATATCGATGTTGCCCTCGAACTGACCTTCCACGAGTACCCGTCGCTGGCCGAGCGGCGTCGGATGGATCGCAACCACGACGACACGATCACCGAGACAGAGATCAAAGGCTATCTCGACAGCATGATCGACTTGTCTCTTGATGCCCTCACGCTGAGTGTGGATGATCGACCGCTGCAAGTCATTCCCCTCTACGACCCACGGATCGATCTTCTCGACGCGACGAACGTCGCTCCCGCTCACCATGTGCTGCGGTTGTCCTGGTTCGCCAGAACACCCCCATGGCTGCAAGCCGGCAGTCGCATTCGCGCGCAGTACCGCCTCTGGCCTGAGGCCCCGCGAATTGATGTACTCAGTGCGAGCGGAGACCACGGCTTCCGAGTAGTCGTGGATGACCTCAACAACCCTGTCTCATCACCGGAAACAGCAGGCGGCCCCAGGGAGATTCGGCTTTCATGCCAGGCGGTGCCGGTTGCGATATCCGAATCACTGAGTGCGGCGGCTTCCGCCGGTCAGGCTGGAATGTCAAACCAGGACAAGCTGATGGCCGGCATCGGCGCGGTTTTCTTGCTGATGGTTGCGGCCGGCGTGGCCGGCGGCATTCGACGATACGTCATCCGAAACACACGAACCGGAGGTTGGACATGACACAAATCATGAGAAGGTGTTGGATCGGGTCGCTCGTTGTTGCAGCGCTGCTCTCGGCCTCGGCGTCAGCTCAGGACAAACGCGAGAACCCCAAGTCCAACGCGATGGATTTCGCCACCAAGCTGTTTCAGGAGCATTCCTATCTGCTGACCCACGCTGAAGCCGTCGCGGTCGACGAGATCTTCCGCCAGATGCGGGAGGCCCAAGACCAGATGCGCAAGGCAACGGATGACAACGCCCGGAATCAGGCCCGAAAGCGCCAAAAGGATGCGGACGGCAAGCTGGTGGCCGTGCTGGAGAAGAACGCGAACCTCAAACGCATCTCGCTGCAGGGCGGCAAGGTGACCCCATCGATCTTTGGTCCGCACCAGATGGTAGGCGACACCGGCGGTTTGCTGTTACGCGTGGACAACGGCGGGGAGGGCACAAGCTTCTCGGCGTATGACATCAACGAAGCTCGGCCGGAAAGCCGCAAGGTCACCTGGATCGACTACGCCCCCAAAGGCGTCACCTGGGTCCTGCTGGGCATGCACACGCTGCCGGACAGGAAGATCACGATTCCCGTCGAGTTTCACAGCCCGGGGACCGAGCCGATCCGAACGCTGATCGAGGTGACCATGCCGCCTGTCGGACGCTTGAAGCTGACAATTCTGTCCGACGATACCGGCAAGCCGACCCCGGCCATGGTCCGCATCACCTCGAAGACCACCAACCGCGATCGCAAGCCGAGCAACGCGATCGATCTGACCGGCCAGTTCGACGGCAACGGCCACAACAGCGGGCACCGATCGGCGAGCCTCCCCGGCCGTCAGGGCGGCATGTGGTGGTGTGTTCCCGAGCCGCTGGATATGACCCTGCCGCCGGGCGAATATGAAATCGCCATTCGCCGCGGTTTCGAACACACTCCCATCTTCGAGCGATTCACCGTCGTGTCGGGCAAGGTTACCGACAAGACCTATCGCCCGAAACGATGGATCGATATGCGCAAACTCGGCTGGTTCTCCGGCGATGACCACATCCACGGGCAGATCCTCAGTGACGACGACGCCGCCCGGCTGATGGCCTGGCTGGTGGCCGAGGACGTCCATCTCGGCAACATCGTGAAGATGGGCGACATCACCCGCACGTACTTCGAGCAGCGCGGCTTCGGCAAAGACTACCGCGTCATCGAGAGCGACTATGTTCTCTCGCCAGGCCAGGAATGCCCGCGGACGCACCAGTTCATCGGGCACACGCTCGCCATGAACACGACCAGCATGGTTCGCGACACCGACAAGTACTACCTCTACGATTACGTCGCGGACACGGTGCACGAACAGGGCGGCTTGTGGGGTTACGCCCATGTCAACTCGGGGATGTTCCACGTCCACCGCGACATGAGCGTCAACGTTCCGAAAGGCAAGTGCGATTTCGTGGAAGTGCTCCAGTTCGGCCACCTGGGGACCGAGCTGTGGTATGAGTTCCTCAATGTGGGCTTCAAGGTCACCGCCTCGTGCGGTTCCGACGTACCCTGGGGCGGGACGATTGGTGAAGTGCGGCTCTACGCCTATACCGGCGAGAAGGCTTTCGATCCGGATGTCTGGTTCGAGGCCATGCGCCGGGGTCGCACCTTCGTGACCAACGGTCCGATGATCGAGTTCACGGTCAACGATGCCTTGCCCGGCGAGGAGATCGTGGTCAAGGACAACGCCAGGCTCCACGTTCGCGTGAAGGCCACTGGGCAGGCCGAATTCTCGCAGCCGGAATTCGTCAAGGTCGTCAAGTTCGGCCAGGACGTCAAGGTCGCCAAGCCGTCAAAGGAAGGCGACACCGAGATCTCGCTCGAATTCGACATGGACGCCGAGAATGGCTGCTGGCTGGCCGGCGTGACCAGGGCAACCAACGGCTGCCACGCTCACACCACGCCTATCTACGTTCGCCGCGAAGGCCTGCGATGGTGGAAATTCGATGAGGTCGACAAGTTGCTCGCCAAACGGCTTGACAGCCTCAAGCAGATCGAAGGACTGGTGGTCGACGCCAAGAGCAAAGATGCGATGACCCTGGAAGGCGACCAGGAACTTAAGCAGTTGGCGCTCCAGGGTGACGAACTGCTCAAGCGCGTCGAGGCGGCTCGCAAGATCTACGAGGGTCTCAAGGAAACCGCCGTGAAGGAAAAGGCCGCCCGCGAGAGGAAGAAGTAGTCTGACAAACGCACGTCCTCGGCAATGACGGGCGAGCGTAGCAGCAGAGAAGTGATCAACGGGAAAGGCCGTGGGGAACACTCGCGGGCGGCGCAACTGTCTCGTGCGCCCACTATCGCTGTCTGCCAAAATGACCATGCCAGATTGACTCTGTCCGACTTCCGCCGACTCGCCGGCCGATCACAACTCTTTGATTGACAACGGATTGCGCAGATGATCGCCCTCCCGCAAACGGCTGGTACGGCATTTGCTGCTATCTGGCGGGAACAACCATTGTGGCATTGGTGACGTATGAAGACTGGTTGGCAGAATCTCGAAAGGTCGGTGCAGAGGCAGACATGTCCCATGTCAGAACCATTAACCTCTCGCCCTGCTCGGGTTTCTGCCGGGTTTCCCGCAGCCTGTCATCGTCATGAAAGGAGCTGAGTCATGTTCGTGCGTCGATACAATCGAGTCTCGCCCTTTGATCAACTCCGGCGCGAGATCTCCGGTCTTCTGGACGAGTTCGACCCGCTGGGCGTTCGCGGGGCGTTGTTCGGATCGCCAAGTTTTCCGGCGATCAACGTCTGGGAAGGCGGCGACTGCCTTTACGCCGAGGCCGAGATTCCCGGCGTTGCCCAGGACAACATCGAGATCCTCGTTGTCGGAAACGAGTTGACCATCAAGGGTCGCCGCGGTGCCCCCGACGACAAAGAGGTCTCCTATCACCGGCGCGAGCGTGGTACGGGTGAGTTCTCACGAACATTGACCCTGCCGGTGGAGATCAAGGCAGATGCCGTCGAGGCCACGCTCAAAGACGGCGTGTTGACCCTCAAGTTGCCCAAGGCCGACGAGGCCCGGCCCCGTAGAATCACCGTCAAGGCAAGTTGAACGCACAAGGGCGGTTTCTGGTATCGAGGTAGAGGACGACGGACCCATAACGGAGATCACGCATCATGAGCAAGGACAAAGCGATCACGAAAGCCGAGGGCGATGTGACCCGGGCCGAGCAGACCCGCGACCGGCAGGTCTACTCGCCGCAGGTGGACATCATCGAGGCAGATGACGGGTTGCTGCTCTTGGCGGACATGCCGGGTGTCAGCGCCCCCGACATCGACATTCAGTATGAGGACGGTCAATTGATCATTCACGGCCGGGTGGATCCACGGCAGGACGACTCCAAGACCAGCTACTTGCTGCGAGAATACGGAGTGGGCGATTTCTATCGCTCCTTCCGGATCGGCGACGGTATCGACGTAGACAGTATTCACGCTGAGCTCAAGGACGGCGTCATGACCTTGCACTTGCCCAAGGCCGATGCGCTCAAGCCGCGAAAGATCGCCGTTCAGGCCAAATGAGTGACTTGGCAAGCGGCAGGCTCCCGTTCTCCCGCTCAGCGAGGACCCTTTACCGAGCCTGTCGCTTGGCCCTGTCTTCCTTCCACTGGCGGATTCTGCGCGGCAGCCACCGCAGCAGGCGGCGTGGGCCGGAGAACTCGGTAGCCAGAATGGCCAGACCGGCCAGGATCAGCGCGAAACCGGGCCCCGGCACCATGGGAATGCTGAGGCCGATCCCGGCCAGAATCACGAGCGAACCGACGACCGCCACCAGGACGCGCCACACAATTCGCCAGACTCGGCGGAGCGGAGTCATGTTTGCGGCCGGCGCCCGGAGAGCCTCCTCGCAGTCGACCCTGTCGTCTTGAGGACTCTTCTCAGGCTGACGTTCCTGCGACTCCGTCATCCGGTGTCCCTTTCCGTCGCTTCCCGGCTATGAGGGAAGCCACCACACCGATCGCCAGGATAGATACGATGATCATCAGCGAATGGTTGATGTGGATGTGAACGTCGAAGGCCACGATGAGCATCTTCACACCCACGAAGGCCAGGATGACCACCAAGGAGAGCTTGAGGTACTCAAACTCCCGCATCATGCCGGCCAGGGCGAAATACAGAGCTCGCAGACCGAGGATGGCCATGATATTCGAGGTGAACACGATGAAGGTGTCCCGGGTCAGACCGATGATCGCCGGGATCGAGTCGACGGCAAAAAGCAGGTCCGTGGTCTCCACCACAAGAAGAGCCAGAAGCAGAGGCGTAATGACCCACCGGCCGTTCTGCCGCACAACGAAATGCGCCCCTTCAAACTGGGACGTCACCGGGTAAAAACGCCGGACGAGCCGGACGAGAGGATTGCGATCGGGGTCGATGTGCTCCTCTTTCGAGAAGAGCATTTTGATCGCCGTGAGAATCAGCAACCCCCCGAACACGTAAGTCATCCAGTGGAGATGGTGGACTATCCAGGCGACTCCGCCGATCATGATGCCGCGCATGACCAGCGCGCCGAGAATGCCCCAGAACAGCACGCGGTGCTGGTGCTCCGCCTTGACGCCAAAGAAGGAGAAGATCACCGCCATGACGAAAAGATTATCGACGCTCAGTGACTTCTCCAGGATGTAGCCGCCGAAGAACTCCTTGGCGGCCGTGGCAGCCACCCTGGCATCAGCTTCCGCGATGGGCACCGACTGCAATGTCGTATCGGCCGCAATGCGCTGTGCCGCTATTCCCATCCAATCGTGCTTGTAGATGTAGTACACGACGACGTTGAAGAAGAGCGCCACCGCGATCCACATCGCCGACCAGAGCAGCGCCTGCTTGAGCCCGATGACCGTTGACTTCCGGTGCAGTACGCACAGGTCGAAGATCAGCATCAGGACAACAATGACAATAAACCCGGCCCACAACAGCACCATGGAAGATTCCTCTTGGACCCAACGGCCGTCCCAAGTCTCGAGACATGCCGCGCGTATTCAAGCAGATAGCGTAACGGGATTTGCCGGTAAGCGAAATAGCCGAAGACTTCTCTTGTCCGCGCGAATCCAGCGGCGTCGCAGCCGTTTCATGGCGTGGCTCACCGCTTGCGCTGTGGGTCTCGGGAAACGCGACCCAACCGGCGGATCTCATCGAAGAACGGCGTTCGGCCCTGTTCGACGCATTCGACGGCGTAAAGATACATCGCTGCAGACCAGGTCTGCCAATCCCGGCCGCGCGGGCGGCCGGTCTGGGCTTTGATCCACTCGTTGAACCCGTACTTGACCTTGGCCTTTCTCGCCGGGCGGACGAGTTCTGTGAGCGCGGCAAGTTTCCGGGCGGCCAGCCCGTCGCGTCCCGCGGCAACCAGTGCGGCGATGTAAAAGCCGCAGACGAACGGCCAGACGCCGCCGTTGTGGTAGTGGCCGGGCTGGTTGTACTTCTGGTAGCGCGGTCGCCAGTCCTGACCATTCGGCTGGATGTACGGCATGAGGCAGGGCGGCAGGTCCACGGCGAGTTCTCCGCGATGGCGGAGGCGACGGCATTGGTTTTCCGTCCAGTCGATGATGCGCCGGGCGCGAGCCTGCGAGGCGATGCCCGTCAGGATGGCCAGACTGTTGCCCAGCAGATCGAACCGCCGGCCGTTGTAGACTTTGAACGACCAGAGAGCGTAGTACGGCTTGCCCGGAATCACGAAACCCTCGTGAACATAGCGTTGCCGCTTGGAACCGCGAAGGTCGGGGTGATCGATCAGTTGCTGGAGCAGGTTGGCCTTGCGATGCTGTCGATGAAGACGCAAACACGCATACACAATGGTGTTGACATAGAGGCCATAGCCCGGCACCCACTGCTCGTCGCGCCAGTCGGTGGTCGGCTGCTGGTCGACCATGACCATGTCGTCGGCCCCCTGATACTCCATCCAGCGAAGGGCTTTCGCGGCTGCGTTGCCGAGGAACTGCTTCTCTCCGGTCACTCGGCGGTACAACCCCAAGCCGAAGAGAAACAGCGGCGTGGTGTCGCTCGCGCCAAGATCCTTCGGATCGTGGGCCAAAGAGGCGATATGACCATGAGGCGTCTGGGTTCGGGCCAGAGAGACGAGCACCCGCCTCAGGTCGTCTCGCAGTTGACTATGTCCTGAGGCGAGGAACCCGAGTGACGAGATCATCATGTCGCGGGTGTACGGCTCGGGATAGCCCCACGCAGCCGTGCGCGGCAAGCCCTGGCAGGGCCCTCGACTGTTGTACAGGAGCACCTCCATTGCCGCCGCTTTGGTCTGCGAAATCTCTTGCCTGCTTGCGAACACACAACTCATTGAATACCCAACTTATCCTGCACGTATTCGATAAACTGGCGTGCCACCACCCGGTAGTCGTACTTGGCTACCACGCGTTCCCGGCCGTTGGCCCCAAGCCGTTCTCGCAGAGCCGGGTCATTCATCAGCAGCTTGAGGTGTTCGGCGATATCCGGCACGCTGGCGCGGTAGTCGACGATCCGCGGGTTTGGAAAGACCACCCGGTGTCCCACGGGGAAACCTGACTCCTCACCCAGCATGGCTTCGCCGATGCGAATCTCTTGACCGACTCCGGCCAGCAGGGCTGTTTCGCCGTGCACCAGCGTCTCGGCCGGAGCCATCGCGTTGATGCTGACCACCGGCTTGCCGCAGGCTCCTGCCTCCACCTGCGGCATACCGAAGCCCTCCAGGCGCGACGGGGCGGCGTAGATGTCGCAGGCCGCCATCATATAGGGCATGAACGTCCGCGACACCTTGTTGGTCGCGTAGAGAACGTGATCGGCAATACCCAGGCAGTTCGCCAGGTCCATGTCCAACTTGTTTTGGATCTGGGTTCGCTCCTGCGGCCAGACCTTGCACACGTACTTCCACTTGGGCACGTGGTCCCGGATCATGGCCAGTGCCTGCATCACCTCCTGGCCGCCCTTTGACGCCGCATCGCCTCCAACGGTCAGGATCATCAGCTCGTCCGGCGCCACCCCGAGCGATTCTCGGACAATCTTGACCTTCGGGTCGTCGCGGTCTCGCGGAATGAAACCGTCCGTGTCGCACCCCACCGGCAGAACGCGCATATCATCGCCGCGAATGCCGTCGCGCACGTAGACATCTTTCACCCATTGCGAAGTCGTGAGGATCAATGGAAGTGAGTCGAGCACCTCGCGGTAGTTGGCCACAAATCCGTCTGCCACCAGCCAGGGCACGGCGTGAACACCGTGCTGTTGCGGATGCAGGACAAGATACGGCGTGTGACCCCAGTAGCCGATGCCAACGACGACATCGGGCTTGAACCAGTGGTAATACCATTCCTTTTCCTGCGCCGATTCGAAGTTCGCCGGGTAGCATTCGACGCCGAGGTGCTGCAGGCCCCTGTACAGCAGGTCGCCCTGCGTGGCCAGTCCGCCCGGTGAGGGCGGGTAATCATACAGAACCAAGACCTTCATCAACGTGTTCCTTCCTGGCCCTCAGCGCCGCGGCGTGCGGTTGACCATCTCCCTAGCAGCCGGCCTCCGATCTGGCCGATTCGCTGGGCCCAGACTCCTTCTGGGGCCTTCTGCGTGGAGGATTCCCATCCTCGTTCTCCCCGAATGCGGAACGGATTCCGTCACGCGAGGCGGTCCGGAAGAGATGCCGGGCCGAGCGGTCCTCGCCGGGTGCCACTGGCGACTCCCGGCGTTCGCGGCCGAAGCGGCTGCTTCGGCGGAGCAGGTTGCCCGCCAGTGCCGGTGGGACCACAACTCACTAATCCGCCAGTGCCCAACCCTCCAGTGCCGCCGCGGACTCGAATTTCCAGAAAGCTTCTGCTCGGGGCGTGGCCTGAGCCTCCCAACTGTCGGGCGCGAACCCATAGAAGTTGGTGAGAATGTCATACTTCTGCTGCCAAGTCGCTTGCGGGAGTGTTTCAACCCGGTGGGCATCCGCGCATGGCCGGGGCAGGTATGCCCGCTGACCATCCTCGTAGGCAAACAGGAACAAACGGCCGGCCGTCAGCCGACCCGTTCGCCACAAACCCGCTACCGCCTGCGACACCTCCTCGTGACGCCGGTGCCGGGTGTACTCCCCCCGTGGCCCGTGTGTCAGGACCGCGTCAAAAGCCGTTCCGCATAATAACGACAAGATGGCGTCCTGAACTTCAGCCCAAGGTAGCGGAGTCTGTTCCGGACCGTCGTCCAGGTCGGCCATGGCCCCCCGAGCATTCAGACGTTCGAGGACCCGTCGGAACTTCGGCGCCCGGTCCGAATCGCTGCCCCGGCACAGGGCAACAATGGTCCAGTCCCACTCCGGCCGGGCCAGGATCTGCCCGCCGGCCCAGAGCGTCTCGTCGTCGGGGTGGGCAACAATGACCGCCACCTTGGGCGCCCGGGACATTGAAGGAAGTAGTGGTTCGAGCAACATACCTCTATCGCTCCAGCCAGACGTTTGCCAGATCGGCGTGATCGCCCAGAATGTGGTCGCCGCCGTCGGCCACGATAATGGTCAGCGTCTTGGCCCCGGCAACGGAGACACTGAACTCTCTGGCAGGCTCGTGACGCGTCATCCGCCCGCTGTCCCAGCGTTTCCGGCCGTCTACCTGAATCTCGAAGCTGATCGTGCCGTTCGCGGCTGCGTCCTGGCCGGCCAGCCCGCGGAAGGTCTTATACTTCCCGTCGAGATCGTAGACTAGCCTGGCGGGTGCGTGCGTGCCGATGCCGCGATGGTAGCTCCGCGAGCCGATGCACATTGTCCTGTCCCAGACGCTCTTGTTCTTCTTGAGTTCACCCCAGCCCTGGCTGGCCGAAACCGGCTCCAGCCGGTCCAGGTAGACGCCCGCGATTCTCTCGATTCTGGGCTCCAGGGTGATCTGCTCGATGTCCGGAGTCAACAGCTCGGTTGGGGGAATGGCGGCCACAGAGGTCTCCACCCGATAGGTAGGCGGCAGAGGAAACGGCGGTGTGCGACCGGCGCGTGCCTCGGGCTCTGCGGTCGGCTTCGGCACATCGCAGTCCCTCACCAGCCAGACGGATGCCGAGGTTTCACGTCGCGGCATATCCAGGGTCGATGACACCTGCCACTGGCCCCGGGGAAGATCGACCACGTACCATTTCCATCCATGTTTGGCGTTCAGGTTGGACGCGCACCATTGGCCGGCCGAATCGATCAGCTTGCTCGCAGTCGGCGAGCCATTGACAGTGAACGATGGATCGATGACCTCGGGCGATTTGTCCGATTCGAGGAGGTAATAGACCTTCCAGTCGTTCTCGGTCGTCTGCCCCTCGATCTTCGAGGTCCATCGCAATCCCTCCGGCGGCGTCAGAACGGTGTAATCATCGCCAAACGGCTGGGTCTCAGCCGGCTGGGTAGCCGTCTTGACTGCTCTGCTCTTCGCTATGGCAACCGTGGCGCCAACGACTTGCCCGTCGCAGGGATCGGGTTGATCCTCTGCTGTTGACCGGCGGAGTCGGACGACCTTCGTCTCATAAGGCCCCATGCTCATGGCAAGTTTGTCACCGCGCTTGAGCCCGACGGCCAGGCAGCGGCGATACGGGTACTCCTGTATCGCCGAGTAGTGCTCGAACGGCTCGCTAACGCCAATCGTCGCCTCGTCGAGAGTGATCTCGGCTTGGTCGGTCTCGATCCACGGGTTGCGCAGGCAGATCAGGCCCTGGCCGTCATTCCAGTGAGCATATCCGTAGGTCTCACGTTGCATCGCCTTGGTGTCGTGGACCGCCGGCAAGCCCTTCTCCCGCCACGCTCGCGGCCAGATGAGTTTCGTCCGCTCAAGCAACGACGCATTGGCCCGCGACCACGTCATGAGCTCGGCAAGGAAGCGGTACTCGTCCGGCCGCATGTGCTTAGGATTGAGGTACAGGCTGATGAACTGATGCCCGCGCAGAACCGTAACCACGGCGTCGTTGTACAGCGGGTCGGGCGTTTGGTGCACGATGCCGAGCACCTCCTGTGTGGCGATCGGCACGGGCGTCACCGCCCCGTGGAGGTTGTAGAAGTCGCGAGACGTGGTATAGCTCTCGCGGTAAACCGGTGCGGGGACCACGCCGGCGGGGGCGTCGTCGCCGAACGGCCCGATCACCGACTCGACGTAACGCAGCCACCACGGACTGGCGTCGTATCCGAAACAGGTCGGCTCCATCCAGATGTCCGGGCTGGCCTCTCGCACCGCTTCAAAGATGTCGATGATCCCTTCCGCCGTAACTTCACGCGAAAGCTCGCCGGGCAGGTGGCCGTGATTTTCCTCCTTGCACTCGTGGCGATAGCCGTCAAACTTCATCTGTCCAAGCTTGAATCGCTGTGCCAGATCGGCCATCGCCTGCTTCGCCGCGGCTTGATACCGCGTGCCTTTGGCCAGGCAGCAGACGCGGTAATCCTTGATGATTGAACTGGCCAGCGGTTGCGTCTCGTATCCCTGGTCTGCGGCCCACAGGTTGTCGAACGACTGCGGCGTGTAGTTGTTGCTTGGCGACCACCACAGGCCGAGGCGGCAGGACTGCCTGGCCAAGCCCTCGTTGAGCGGAGTGAACTCGTGGGGGAACAATGAGCGGTCGATTTGCCAGATGCCCTCTCGTGCCGACCAGCCCATGTCGATGGTGAACGAATCCATCGGCACCCCGAACGGCCGGTAGAGCTGCCGGTCAAACGTCCTGATCAGCCCGACAATATCCTTCTCCGAAAACGGAACCGGCGAGGTCCACCAACTGTTGTAGTTGAAGTGGGGAGCCTTGCCCTTCCGGCGAAACGAATCGACGTACCGCTCGAACGACTCGCGCACCCGCCCCGGCGGGCAGACACCGATGACCGCCTCGCGCGAACGATACGAGGCGTCCAATTTCATGACCACGCCCGGTGCATGCGAGAGTATGATCCGCCCGTCCTTGACGGCGGCGCTGGCAACCGGAAACTCGACGCCGAAAAAGAGGCTCTCGGTGAAGACGGGGTAGCTCTGCCATCCCGGCATCGTGAATTCCACCGGCTCGGGCAGGGGCTCATCGATCAGGATCACCCGTTCCAGCGTCAACTGGGGTGCCCTGGGGCTGCCTGGACGATCAACAGCATCGAACTCAACATGCTGACGGATCAATGAGGACCCACCGGGCAGGGTGATGCCCCTTCGCATCAGTATTTGCCCAGAACCAACCCGTTGCTGCGGGTACTCGATCACGAGTGATGGACTGCCCGGGGAGAGACGAGCGGCCGCGCGAAACGGCCGGACTTGAGGGCCGCCCGCCTGCCCTTCCTTGAACTGGAGCAGCGGCGCGGTTGTCGATAGGGCGAAAGACCGGCCCGTGCTCCGATTAATGACTTCGAGTGGTTGTGCCGGCTGATCGGCATCGAACAGCAGACGCAAATGCCTGTTCTCTATCGGGCCGCTGCAACCGGCGGCGGTGAGGATCACCAGAAAGCCCCAACCGCATGACAAGAGACGAAAGACTCGACGCCCGGATTCGTTCATTGTTTGCTCCGCAAGTGACAGGCAAACTCGGGAAGCGCCGCCCTGCCCACGCGGCGTCACACGATACACAATACATTCTCAGGCCCGCAGGAAACACGGTCAAATCAGGTTGTGCGGGGGATTCGATCGGGATGACACGTCCTGCGGCTGATGGTAACATGCGCGACGTCATCAACGGAGGATCCTCAAGTGTCAGGCAATCAGATGATGATCCGTATTATCCAGGCGGCTATCAGCCTTGTCGCGCTCGCGGGCCCGGCTTTCGGGCCGCTCATGGCCGCTGAGAACCGCCGCCCCAATGTGCTGTTCTTGTTCACCGACGATCAGCGGCCCGATGCGATCGCCGCCCTGGGCAACCCGGCCATCAAGACTCCGAACATGGACTTGCTGGCGCGGGAGGGCCTGGTGTTCCGCAATGCCTACATCTTCGGGAGCGACGTCGGCGCCGTTTGCCGGCCCAGCCGAAACATGCTGCTCAGCGGCCGGACCTATTTCCGGTGGAGCGGCCCGTATGCTCCGGCGGACGAGCCGAACTTCCCGGCGTCCATGAAGCAGGCAGGCTACTTCACCTACCATCACGGCAAGAAGGGCAACAACGCCGTGCTCATCCAGAAGCTGTTCGACGTCGACAAGTACGTCGACGAAGGGACGGAGCGAAAAAGCGGCGAGCCCGGCAAGTCGATCGTGGATGAGGCCATCGCCTTCCTCAAGGACCGCCCGGCCGACAAGCCGTTCTTCATGTACCTGGCGTTCGGGAACCCGCATGACCCCCGTGTGGCCGATCAGAAGTACCTCGACCTCTACCAGCGCGACAAGATCCCCCTGCCGAAGAACTACATGCCGCTCCACCCCTTCGACAACGGCGAGATGGTCATTCGAGACGAGCTTCTGGCCCCCTGGCCTCGAACCGAGGATGAGATCCGCCGGCAACTTCACGAGTACTACGCGGTCATCAGCGGCCTGGACCGCAACGTCGGGCGGCTGCTGGCCGCCGTCAAGCAGCTTGGCCTGTCCGACAATACGATCATCATCTACTCGTCCGACAACGGCCTGGCCGTCGGCAGTCACGGCCTGATGGGCAAGCAAAGCCTCTACGATCACAGCGCCAAGGTGCCGTTAATCATGGTCGGACCGGGCATTCCTCGCGGCAACAGCGATGCCCTGGTCTACCTGATGGACATCTTTCCGACGATCTGTGAAATGACGGGCACGGCGATCCCCGGCGGCCTCGACGGCAGGAGTTTCAAACCGGTGATCGATGGAAAGGACAAGAGCCTCCGCGACTCGATTTTCATGTCATACGGCAGCTGCCAGCGCGGGATCCGCGACGAACGATATAAGCTGATTCGCTACCCGCTCATCAACAAGACGCAGTTTTTCGATCTGCAGGCCGACCCCGACGAGTTGCACAACCTGGCCGACGACACAGGGCAGAAGGAGCGGATCGAGAAGATGATGGCCGAACTCGCACAATGGCAAAAACGACTCGGCGACAAGGCCCCGCTGACCGCGGCCGAGCCGAAGGACCCGAAGTTCACGCCGCCGACCGGGGACCAGCTTGATGCCCTGTTGGGCCGGTGGAAGATGAAGTGATCGCCGATGCGGTTCAATTCCTGGTCGACGGCCTGTGCCGGATTGTTGTGCTCATTGGTGCGGCCTGCGCTCGGATTGCGATAAGATCCCGTGCACGTCAGAGAGAAACGGTGTCTCCGGAGCGGTCACTTCTCGATCACCCTCCCGACGAACGGTTGTGGCAAGGTGTGAGCGGAAGAACCCACGAAGTGGGTTTCCTGTGCCCCATGTGGCTGCGCCGGCCGGGCACACTGCCAGTGGCAGACGCGCCGAGTATCACCTCGCCTCAAACGGGTTCTCGTACCAGATGACCCCCAGCCGCTCGGTCTCTTCCGTCGTCATGACATCGAGGTTCCCGTCGCCGTCCAGGTCAACCAGTTGCACGAGGTCGAACTTGGCACCCTTGAGCCCGCCGATGTCGAACGCCAACCAATGCCGATCGGTCGGCGCCTTGGCGTACTTCATCCCCATCAGGCCGCGTTTGCCGCCTGACCTCTCGCAACTGAAGACGATGTCTTGGCGCCCATCGCCGTCGATATCCGCGACACCCACACCCTTGCCGGTTCCGGTGTCGGCCGGCAACTCGATCATATGATTTTCCCAGGCGGGCGGCCTGACCGCCGTTCGCCGGTGGTACACCAACTCCTGTCCCGCCGTTGCGGCCAGCACGTCTCGCAGGCCGTCACGATCGAGGTCGGCCACGGTCAGGAACATGTACTCACGATCGTCTGCTCCGATCCGATGCACCTGCCAGCGGCCGGCGCCGGCCTTGTCGGGTCCCGGGTTCTCGATCCACAGGCAGCCGCGCGAAGCTCCCTTGCGATCCGATGCCAGAATGTCTCGATCACCGTCGCCATCGATGTCCTCGGCGATCAGCGACATGATCCAGCCCGCGTCGTACAACGGGTGCCACTCCCATCCGTTCAGATCGCGCGCATCGGGCGGGGCCTCGAACCAGCCGATCGCGGCTCCCTCATTCTTGCTGCCGACCACGAGGTCAACGCCATTGCGTCCATCGATCTGCATTGGAAGGCAGAACATCCACTGGCACACGCCTTTCGACGCGGGCAAAGCCTCTGTCTTCCACGCCGTCGGGTCGAGGTAACGTGACCGTTCGCGAGGGGCCCAGTGAAAGAAAACGGTCTTCACCTTCCCCTCGCAGGCACTGGCCACGTCAACGGCTCCGTCACCATCGAGATCGGCGAAAACGGCGTCCTCCGGCGAGCCCACCTCTCCCACCGTGACTGCCGGCCACGGCCGTTTGACCGCCCGCGCTGCGGGATGCAGGTAGACGCGGATCAGGCCGCCTTCCTCCCATCCGGTGACAACGTCTGGCAGCCCGTCCTCGTTGACGTCCGCCAACCGAACGCCGTCGGCACCGGCAGATGAGTCATCAATGGTGTGCCTCGGCCACGTCAACGGGACAGCTCGCCCCGTTGGCATACAGCCGAGCATCAACGGAAGCAGCGCAGATACTGTGACCTGAACCACGGCGGCCAGGCATCGTGCGTCCGGATTCTCCGGGTGTCGAGTTCGTTTCATGACTTCTTATGTCTCCTCGGCCGGCTTCGTGTCTGCCGACCACGCTTGATTGCCATACAACTTGACGAACCGGACCGGCAGGCGGGGTGTCTCGATCACGCGGCCGTTTTCCAGCCTGACCAGTGTCAGCGTCTGTTGCGACTCCCCGCCAACCGGGATCACCAGTCGGCCGCCGTCACACAGTTGCTGCACCAGCGATTGAGGTACTCGCGGTGCCGCCGCCGTCACCATGATCCTGTCGAACGGTGCGAACTCCGGCCAGCCGAGGCTGCCGTCACCCTCACGATAGCGAACGTTGCTTGCCCCCAGCGAGTCGAGCAGCGACCTGGCGGCCGTAAGAAGAGCCCCAACGCGCTCGATCGTGTATATCTCGCCGGCCAGCCTCGCCAGCACCGCCGTCTGATAGCCGGAGCCGGTTCCGATCTCCAGCACGCGATGGTGAGGTTCGACTGCCAGACAAGCCGTCATGTACGCGACGATGTACGGTTGCGAGATCGTTTGACCGCAAGCGATGGGCAATGCTGCGTCGGAGAAAGCCCCGTCCCGTTTCTCGGACGGCACAAACAGCTCGCGAGGCACCTCTTCCATGGCTGCGAGCACGCGCAGGTCCTCGATGCCCCGCGAGCTGATCTGCTCGGCGACCATTCGACGTCGAGAAGCACGGTACTCTTCCAGCATCCAATCGTGCATAAGCGCGTCGCCTGAAAGACAGAGGTCCCTGAAGCGACCCGCATTGTAAGAGCGGCAATCCTCGCTCGTCCATTCAGTAACCGCACGGCCAACCGTAGGCAGGTCCGTGACAGTTTAGGCGGGAGGGCGCTATGGCTTTTTCAGAACCGCGACCGTGAGGGAGCGGCCCCCCATGTGCTGTTGGCCGCTCTGCGGCCCAGCCTCTCGCTTACGCTCGGGGTTCTGAAAGAGCCGTCCAAAGTGTCACGGACCCACCGCAGGAAGGGCTTGTGCCAGGCGTCCCAGGACCTAGAATGGTTGGCCTGCGGCGGGCGTTCGTCGTGCGCCGAAATCCATTCCGTGGCCCGATCAGATGGGAGGTGCCTCGTGTTCCGAGCTTTCATCGCAAGCCTGGTTGTTGCTTCATTCTTCGTGCCGGCTGTCGTCGCGGAGGATGCCCAGGTCGTCTGGCAGATCGGTAAGGCGGACAAGCAATACGGTGATCTGACCCACATGGCCAACCTGGCTGATTTCGCCAAGATGTTTCCCTCCGGCGTGAGCTTCACCGTCGGCAAGAGCGACCCGGCCAAGGACTTCCCATTCATCCATCCGGGCCCCGCGGATGCCTGGGCCGGCAACCGCGAACACGCATACACCATCAACTTCGAGTTGCCCGCGGTGCCGGACAACGGTTGTGAGCTGCGGATCGATCTCGTCGACACACACGCGGCTGCTCCGCCGACACTGGTGGTTGAGATCAACGGCCAGCGCGGCGAAGTCATCCTGACGCCCGGCACCGGCGATCCGACCCTGATCCGCCCGGACAAGGGCAAGAATCGTGCGTTGCGGCTCTTCTGCAACTCCAGCGCACTCAAGCAGGGCGACAACAAGATCACCCTGACCGCCAAGAAGGGCTCATGGTTTCTCTACGACGCGGTCACTCTGGCCCGCCTGTCGGAAGAAGCCAGCTCGTCGCTGGAACTCACCATGACACCGACCATCTTCTTCGTCGAGCAAGACGGCAAGGTATTGCAGGAGTTCAAGTGCTACATCGCCGGCGTGTTGAGTGATGAACCGGTCGAGATTGAGGTTCGTACCGGTGACGGCCTGCTGTCGAGCAGCAAGCTCAGCCAGATCTCACTGGGGATCTTCAGCGGCGCGGTGCCCATACCACCGGCCGACGACGTGCGTTCGCTGGTCATCCGGGCCATCTGCGGGAAGCAGACCGCCGCGGTCACCGTCGAACAGAAGCCCCAGCGTAAGTGGCACATCTTCTGCGCCCCCAGCACCCACACCGACATCGGCTACACCGATCTGCAGGAGAACGTCATCGCCCTGCACAATCGCAACACTGATCTTGCCCTGCAGCTCATCCAGGAGTTCCCGCTGTACCACTGGAACCTCGAGTCCTCGTGGGCGGCTCAGATGTGGTTTCGCGACCGGCCGCAGTGGCGTCATCAGGAGCTCTACGAAGCCAGCAAGAACCATCGGGTCGGCATCGAGTCCGGCTATCTGAACATGCTCACCGGCCTCTGCTCGGAGGAGGAGCTGGTCCGCAATCTCTACTACTCCGCCCGGCTTCACCGCCAGCACGGTGTGCCGTTCGAGAGCTTCACGCTGACCGACGCACCGTCGCACGTGTGGAGCATCCCGACGATCCTGGCCGGGGCGGGCGTCAAGTACGTCAGCGTGGGCATCAACGGCATCCGAGCCCCGCTGCTCAAACAGAACCTGCACCACAAGTCGCCGTTCTGGTGGGAGGCCCGCGACGGAAGCAAGGTGCTGACCTGGTTCACACCGGGGTACTCCCAGGCCGGACAGATCGGCCTGAACGAAGGCCCGGAGCGTATGCGGGCGGCCATCGAGAAAGACCTGTATTGGTGGGATCATCGCGAGGACTATCCCTACGATGCCATCCTGCTGCACGGGGCCTATTCGGACAATGTGGCCATCGGTCGGGCCATCGCCGAGTCGCTCACTGCGTATAGCGAGCGGTACGCGTACCCGAAGGTCATCCTCTGTGCCAACAACCACTTCTTCGAGCACATCGAGAAGAACTTTGCCGACAAGATCCCGATCATCCGCGGCTGCGGCGGCAGTTGGTGGGAGGACGGGGCGGCCTCCAGCGCGATGGAGACCGCCATCAATCGTGTCGCTCATCAAGACGCTGTGGCTGCCGAAGCCATCTGGGCGGCGGGAGGCAAGGACAAAGCCACGGCCGGAGCCCAAAGCGGCTTCAACCGAGTCTGGGACAATATCCTGCTTTACGACGAACACACCTGGGGTGCCTGGAACAGTATGAGCGCGCCGACCTCCGATTTCGTCACTCGTCAGTTCGCGGTCAAGGCGGCTTATGCCACGGATGCGGCCCGCCAGGTCCGCCAGTTGATGGATCGCGGCCTGACCCGGCTCGCGGCTCGGGTGAACTCTCCGGCGGGCTCCTTGCTGGTGTTCAACCCCTCCGGCAGCGTCCGGACCGGTGTGGTCCATGCGGATATCCCACGGGGCATGCTGGTCATGGACAAGGATGGCCCGCTGCCGCAGCAGGTGGTCAGGGAGGACGTGCTCAAGAACGTCACCGTCGCCCTGCTGGCGCGCGACGTCCCGGCCGTCGGGTACCGCACGTACCGCATCGCCAAGGATGCCGGAAACCTGGCCGCCCCGCCGGCCCGGTTCAAGGACAACGTGCTCGAAAACGACTTCTATCGGGTGACCTTTGATCCCAAGACCGCGACCGTGGCCAGCGTATTCGACAAGACGCTCAAGAAAGAGTTGGTCGATCAGTCGAGCAAGTACAAGCTCGGACAGGTCATCTACGGTGTCGGCGGTGATTTCACGAAGGACAAGGAGTGGTGGGGCCCGGTTCCGGAGAAGATCGTTTTCAACGAGCTGACGGGCAAGAGCGTCGAGGCGGGGGCTCGCGGGCCGCTGTTCAGCAGTGCCAAGTGCAAGGCGGAGATGAAGCGGTTCCGGAGCATCGAACTGGAAACGATTCTGTATGAACAGGAGCGCCGGATCCAATTCGTCGTCCGGCTCAACAAGGAGATGACGTTCGATCGCGAGGCGTTGTACGTCGCCTTCCCGTTCGCGGGGGCCAACCCCCAGTTCCGCTACGAAGTCGGCGGCGGGCACGTCAAACCCAATGACGAGCACCTGCCGGGCGGCTGCCGCGACTGGTTCGCCGTGCAGCGATGGGTCACGGTACACAGCGACGACGCGGCGGTGGTCTGGTCGCCGGTGGACACGCCGCTGATCACGCTGTGCGACCTTACGCCGGGCAAATGGCTGGACACGCTGCCGATCACCAACGGCACGGTCTTCGCCTACTGTTTGAACAATTACTGGTTCACCAACTACAAGGCGGGCCAGGATGGCAACTTCACCTTCCGGTTCGATCTGACCAGCGGCAAGTCGTTCGACCCGCAGGCCGCGTGCGTGTTCGGCGAGTCGGCGGTCCAGCCGATGCGTTCGATCCGCATCCAGCCCGTCCGGCGAAAGAAGGACCTGGCCGCGAGCAACAGCCTCTGCCAGGTCGGGCCGGCCAACGTCACGCTCACCGCTTTCAAGGACGCCGACGACGGCCGGGGTGTGATCATCCGCCTGCGAGAGACGGCCGGGAAAGACACGACCGCGGTGATCAAGACCATCCTGCCTGACGCCAAGAAGGCCACGCTCTGTGACCTTGTGGAGCGCGACCAGGGGCCGGCTCAGTTCAGCAACGGCGAGCTCGAGGTGGTGGTGAAGGCAGATTCGATGGCGGCGGTGAGGGTGGAGTGAGACGAGTTGTCAGTTCTCAGTGATCAGTTGTCAGTCGAAGAGGGCGTCCGGTTTTTGAGTCGGAACCGATAACTGACTACTGACAACTTCGTTCGGGCGTCTCAGATTGCTCGCAGCGGACTGCGGATCGGGGATGGTAGCGCATCGGAGAACCGCTGGAGTCAATGCTCATGGGTATCGACTTTCTCGACGTGAGTCTGCAGATTGAGAAAACGTACGGGATCGAAATGCACAGCGAGGATTGGGAGTCCTTGGTGAGGGATCGTCGGCGTCCCGATGTGCTCGCCGGTGATCTTTTTGAGTTTGTCAGGTCCAGACGTGTTTGTCTTAAGTGCCGGTACGAGCTGCGCGGTCATCCCCGTGCCGGCGTCTGCCCAGAGTGCGGATCAGCCTTCGATTTTGGAGGCGGGGGCGGGCGATCTGATTGGGAGGGGTTTGTCCAGTTGCTGGCCGAGGCGCTTGACGTTGAACATAACGAGATCACGCCGGAGAGTCGGTTGATCCGGGATCTTGGAATGACGTAGACGAGAGTTGAAGGGGGCAGGATCTGCGTCTCATTGTGCGAATGCAGGCGCCCCCTCGAACCGCATCGACGGCTCACAAGGGTGAAGGACCTCGCTTCCCCGGAGCAGGCGGACCGATGGTTGAACGTGCGCCAATTGTGCCGAGCCGGTACTGTCGACGTTGTCAGTATGTCCTTGACGGCCTTCCGGACAACCGCTGCCCGGAGTGCGGCACACCATTCAACCCGCACGATCCCTCGACCTACCTGATTGTGCCGACCCGGCCGCGGCGATTTGCCTTCTGGGTTGACTGCGTCGGGTCGGCATGCTGCCTTTTCTTCAGCCTTTGGTGGTTGCCGAACAAGCCGCTGCGGTATTGTGACTTATATGACTTCCTGCCGTCGATTGTCGCTGTCGCGTTCGCGGTCGGCCTGGCGATCTCGGGATGCCGACGAGGCAGCTCGCTCATCCGTGTGGCGTCATTACTCTGTCTGTTGTTCAGCCTGGGACTCATCGCGATAGCTGTGTACGCGATGATCGACATGCTGCTCAGGTAGCTGCGATCCGGCAACCGGCTCATCATACAGGTAGCTAACACATCCCGTTCCGACATTAAATGCGTAAAGGAACGCTCTGGTTCGGACGCTGCCAATAGACGCCGCCTCCGACCGCGTTCGGGGGCATACGATGCTTTTCAGGGAAATGCATGCCGCAGGTTGAAGACTATCGGCTCCCGCCTGCCGACAAGCTGAATTCGTGACGGCCGGCGGGGAGCTGGAGGCCGAGTTCTCCGGTGTCCCGAGCATCGACGGGAGCATCCTGCCCGTCGATCATTGCGCGACGCACCTTGCCGCGAATCGCGGGCCAGTTGATCGTGCAGGTCCTGGCCGGGCCGTCGGTCACACCGGTGATGCGGTCGCCCGCAAGGCGCAGCGTCAGCGGCCCCTCGCAGCGGACCGAGATTTCCGCGGTTTCGACGGACCCGCCGTCAAGAATGTGAAGCATCGTTCCCTGCTCGCCTTTGCTCACGACGGCAACGCGGCCGTGGAAGGTCACGGCGTCGATCGCTCGCCGCCGCGCCTCGGGGTGGAAGAATACCAGGTCGCGGCCGGCTGAGTGCTCGATCGTCAACACTCCCGATCCGGGGCTCGCCAGCTTGGGCGGCGGCTCTTCCTGCTTGTGCGGAACCAGCGCTGCCAGGTAGTCGGCGTCGGGCGCGGCCGTCACATGCAAGGCAATTTGCGTCTCTGCGACAGCGGGCATCGGATCAGGCGCGACCCAGGCCGGCGCCGGCTCGCTCTCGTAGCCCCATCGACTGGTGGTCAACTGAGTGCCGGGGGGTTCGGCCACCAGAACAGCCATGTCCACGCCGTATTGGCCTTTGCAGTGGGCCCTCGGCCCGGTTGCCTCAGCATCCGATGCCAGGACTTGCACAGTCCAACCCGTCGAGAGCCGCGAGGCGTCCGCTCCCACGTCATCACGGATCACGACGTAGTCCGGCCCTTTGACGAAGAGGACTTCCCGACGCCAGGGAATCTGATAGCGTTTCCACTTGATCTCGCCGCTGACGCCCGCCGGGAGCGGTTGCTCCGGCAGGTCGGAGACTCGCTGCAGGCTCTTGACCAGAATCTCGCCCCGGCAGAAGTCCACATCCGGCAGCGAGACGAATTGTGAGATGTCTCCCTGGCCCCACGATCGCCGCCGGTCGAAGTCCAGCGTGCTGTGCAGCCAGGGCTGCTCGATGCTCGGCCGGTACATGGAGCCGAAGTCGAGCGAAATCGGCTTTCCTGGCGAATACCAGTGAAAACTTCCTTCATCAGAGTCGAAGTGCTGATCGATCGGCCCCATCTTGAACAGGAAATAGGATTCGCGGTCGGTGCCGTAGTTGTTGCGGAGCAATGCTCCGTAACCCGGCAGTCGCTCGCTCCCCAGCGGGGCGGGCGGGGTGACCTCAGGGATCTCGGGATCGATCAGCAGCAACGGCTGCAGCCAACCTTGTCCGAAGCCCAAACCGTGACTGCCGAAGAGGACCGAGCCGCCGCGTTTCCATGCGTGCATCATGCGGCCGGCGAAGACCGGATCTTTCTCTCGCAGCAGGGCGGCGGTCCACGCGAAGACGTTCTGCAGACTCTGGCTGTGATAGGAGGAGGTGGTGTCGCCCACCGTCGGAAGCATGTGGCAGCCGGCGCGGCCGTCGAACGGCGTCTGGATACGAAAGAAGTAGTCCATCGTCTCGCGAAAACGCGGCTCGTCGGCGAAATCGGCAAAGCCGTTCAATTGCATCAGACGCATGGCGATGATCAGGTAGTGCATGGTGAAGCCCTGGTAGTTGGGAGCTTCGCACCACGCACCGCCGGGCGACACGCATTTGTCAAACTCCAGCCGCATCTCGCGCTCGACGTAGTCCATCCATTCCTTCTGTCTCGGATGCCCCTCTAACAGGGCCACCACCGCAGCCCGGCAGGTGTAGTCGTCGCTCTGGAAGTTCACATTGCCGCGATGAAAGCCTTGATTGCCGGCTGGCCAGCGATCCTCGTCGTAGAGGCAGTATGCCAGGAACGCGAACGTCCGCAGGCACCAGTCTCGGTCGGTTGCCGTCATGCTCGGGCTCGATGCCAGCACGTCGAAAGACAAGGCCAGAGTCCGCAATGGGCGCGTGAACGGGATGGCGCACAGGCTCTCGCCATAGTTGCCGCCTTCGAGCGTCTCGTCCACCCACTTGTGGAGTTGTGTCATCAGTTCGTCGATAGCGCGTCGGGCAATGTGTTCGTCACCTGTGGCCAGGTAGAGGCCGACCGGGTCTTCGGGAGCATCAGGGTGATCCTCCAGAACCCGCTTGAACAGCGGATGGGTCCGGGCCTTGTTGCGGATGGCCGGAATATCGGTCGGCCTGCACAACAGGTGCGGGTACTCGATCTTGTCCATGCCCGGCCAGGTGAGCACCATGTCATTGACTTTGTCGAGCGGGTTTTGGCCGAGGCGGACGGCCTGAAGCATCATCAGATTGGCTCCGGTGGGTTTTTTGTGCAGGGCCGCCTCTGCGAGCGAGAGCGCGATCGCCCAGGTTCGCGTGCCCCGGTGGAACGGCAGAACCGCCCGTACACGGCCGCCGGGTCCGGTGCTGACTCGGATCACGTTCGGGGCGGGGTTGGCCCACTCGGAGGGTCTGAGCGGGAGGATTCCGACATACCCGCCGTCCGGCCGATATGCCGCCCACCATAGGCCGTAGTCTTTCCACCAGGCGTAGAAAGGCTGGATCCGCCCGGTCCATTCCTTGGAGAAATCGATCGTGTAGCCGCTGGTCAGTTCGCCTTCGCCGGGCGGTGCAAGCCGGCCGCGGCCGTGACCGTGTGTCAGACCGGCCGGGTCACTCAGCTCCAGAACCAACTCTCCGGCATCAAGCTTTCGGAAGTCCTCATGAACGACGAGGACCGATTCGTCCGGGATGACCCCGTAACGGCAGACATATTCGCTGCCGTCGGCAAACTCGTACTTCGCCTCGCGCCAGTCGATCAACGAAGTCCGCGGAAGCCCAACCGCGTTGATGCTTCGCAGCGGCGGCAGCCCTTTGAGCTGAAAATGGACCTGTGAGCTTCGGATCGACGGCTTGTTTGCCTCCACACTCCGGATCGGCGGTCCGATTTCTTCGACAGACACGGGGGGATCGAACGATTGGGTGCCTGACCAGGAGTGGACTCGAGCGAAGTCACAGTCAATCCGCCGTTCGTGGTACTTCGGGCCGAAATCCGGAATCACGGTAACTGCGAAGCCTTCTCGCGGACCTCGCCTGATGATGCGGAATCGCCGGGTCTGGTCCGCAGCTAATCCCACGCGAACCATCGCCAGTGCCTTGGCGATGCTGCCGTCGGGGTTTGACTCCGCAACGCCGAAATCCGAGCGAACCTCACGGCCGTTCTCGTCTAACACCGCGAGCATCCATTTGTCCCGAGTGCCCGGGGGTACGGAGACCAGGCGCGTGATCCACTGCTCATCCCAGTCGCGGTCGAGTTGCTCGGTGATGGTCCACTCGGCGATGGTGATCCGGCCGTCAGGCGGTGCCGAACAGGCGGACGCGGCGACAAGCCCACCAACAAGAACGGCCGTGATCGTGCAAGAGAAAGATTTCATGATCGGGCTCCGTCGCGAGCAGTGGAGGTTTTCGAAAGAGCGTCTGTTCCGTCGGCTGCAGGGGACGGCCGCGCATCATAATCGGTTTTGCGGGAACTCGCATGTCGGCAGCGTGCTCCGCCCAGCGCGGATAAAACGGAACGGGGGGAGGAGAAAGATCTGAACAGGAGGCAACGGAGAGAACAGAGACGGGCCGGTCGGCTGTTTTTCGCGGCGGCCTCGGGGCTCCTGCGAACTTGGCGGTGGACGATACGAGGAGTTGGCGACCGCGAGAAGTTCTGGCGCCGACTTCGACCGCGACGCCAATCATTTGAACCGCCAAGGCGCGGAGGACGCCAAGAAGAGATCATCGCAGGCAGCTTTTTCGCTGCCGCTGACGACTTCTGCTCAATGCCCGCTCGGCTTGGCGACGGGGAACGACGGGATCTTCGAGTTCAGCACGCCGAAGTCGGTATTGAGTATCCGGCCGTCGCCGTTCATGTCGCGGCGATCATCGTCGGCCGTGCTGAAGGTCGGGATGGCCGCGTTGACCCATCCGAAGTCGGTGTTGAGCACCCGGCCGTCGTTGCTGGCGTCGCCGACTTGGACGACGTACTGAACGGTGAACGGGGCGACGCCGGTCCACGCGCCGGTGTTGCGGACCGCGTACCACTTGCGGTGCGCAAGCGATGTGCCGGTTTCCCGGATCTTGAGCACGCGGGGCTGTCCCTGGCCGTCGTTCTCGACGGTGAAGGCGAAGCCCGCCGACAGGTCGTCGCCGTAGGTGCCGCCCGCGAGCATTTCCTGGATCATGACCGCGCCGACGTCCGGGGCCACGATGTCGGCGTCAAACGTCAGCCGGATGATGTTCTTCTGGTTGCGCCAGAGGCTCTGGCCGGTGGCAGGTACAGACAATTGCAGCGCCGGGACCGGCACATACTCGTACGCCCCCATGTCCACGATCGGTGGCGTACCCAGACCCGTATCGGGCGTCAACAGGTCATCGAAGAACCGCGCCATGCCGGCCAGGTCGAACGGAATCGGCTCGGTGACATCCCCGTCGCCGTCGAGATCGGAGATGTCGGCCGGCACGGCCGCGTTGTCGCCGGCGTCAATGCACGGCGATCCGTGCTGCAAACGTAGATCACCATAGTCGTCGTCAGCCGTCCCCCACTGGCCGTCCGACCCGGAACTGGCCTGACGCACAAACAGCGGGTCTGATGAGATGCTTCCATTCGTTCCAGTGGGATCCGTGACACCTCCGTAATTGTATGCCGCGTTCCCGTAAACGCAGTTGTACCGCAACGAAGACGTGTCCGTTCCGGTTCTGTAGATGCCTGACGAGTTCAAGGCAACCACCGTGTTCGCAATAGTAGTGCCAGAGGGGCAGTAAATCGCGCCGCCGTCGTTGGAGGCAGTGTTCTTTGTGATCGTGTTGTGCGTGACCGTCGTAGATCCCCCACAGTAGATCCCGCCGCCACAAGTGTAGTAAGGACTGCTCGCGCTGTTTCCCGTAATCGTGTTGTTCACAAGCACTGCAGATCCCGAGCACCAGATCCCTCCGCCGGCAACAGAGGAAGTACTGCTGCTTACGCTGTTTCCCGCGATCGCATTGTTAGCGATGGTTGCCGATCCCGAGCAGGCGATGCCACCGCCACTGTTCCCTGTGATGGCGTTATTGATGATCAATGGGAATGACTCCACACATGAGATTCCTCTGGCGACATTACGTATGATCGTGTTGTTCGCGATTGTCGGGGAGGAATACGAGCACCAGATGCCGTTGGGGCTGTTTCCTGTAATTGTGTTGTTGACGATGGTCGGGGACGAAACCGAAGAGGCATAAGCGGTGCAGTAGATGCCACCACCGTAGACTGATGCACTGTTACCCGCGATCGTGTTGTTCGAGATCATCGGTGAGGAGGAAGTGCAAAAGAACCCTCCACCAGAGGATGCGTTCCCGTTCCTGATCGTGAAGCCATCCAGGGTGTTGACCGCATACCCCGCGGGCGGGACAGTTACCACCGAACCGCCCTGTTGCCCATCCAGAATTGTCAGGTTCGACCGGAAGTCGCGCTGGTCCCTGGTGTGCTCTGTCCCGCGAAAACCGGCGTACACGTGGGCACATGCATGCAACGTGATCCGTTCGGGGTACTCACCGGCCCTCACCCACACCTCCCCGCCCAACACCGAAGCGGCGTCGATTCCCGCCTGCACCGTCCTCTTGGTGAGAGTCCACGCACTCCCGTCGTTGACATCATCGCCGTCAGGGCTGACCCGCACGATCACGTTCGGCCCTGCCGGCGGATCGGTCCCATCGGATTCGTCGGCCCCGATATCCACGGTCCCATTCAGCCCCCGAATCCGTGGTTGACCATCCAGATCGAACGGCAATGGCTTGATGGTGTCTCCGTCGCCGTCGAGGTCGCGGGTGTCGAGCGGCACCGAAGCGTTATCGCCCGCGCCGACGCAGGGCGATCCCGGCCGGACATGCCAGTTGCCGAATTTCCAGCCCGCCACCCCGGGATCTATCGAGATATTCCCGTCCACTCCTGTCGGGTCGAGCACTCCAGAGTAATCATATCCCACATTCTGGTACACGCAGTTACACTTCAGGATTAGGATCCCTGAACCGGCCTTGCACACCCCGGAGGAATTAAAGGCAACGATCGTGTTCACGATTGTCGGGGAGGACGATTCGCAGTGGATTCCGGCGCCGGTATACGCGCTATTCGCGATCACCGTGTTGTTTACGATCGTCGCGGAACTGTTTTCGAAGCAGTAAATTCCGCCCCCCGTGCTTGCGGCGTTTTTGGCGATTGCGTTGTTCACGATCGTCGGAGAGGAGGAGAAACAGTAGATCCCGCCGCCGACGTAAGTTGCGATGTTGGCACTGATCGTATTGTTCGCAATCATCGGCGAGGAAGAGGCGCAGTAGATCCCGCCGCCCTTGGCCACACTGCCACTGGAGATGTTTCCGATGATCGCGTTGTTCGCAATCGTCGGCGAACAGTTATTCGCGCACCTGATCCCTCCACCGTACCCTGACGCGGTGTTTCCCCTGATCGTGTTGTTCGCGATGAGCGGCGAAGAATAATAGCTGCACGTGATCCCGCTGCCGAGGGAATGCCGCTCAATCACATTGTGCGTGATCTCGGGCGAGGAAGAGTTGGTACAGTAAATCCCGCCCTCGCTATTCTGCGCGATCGTATTGTTCGCAATCATCGGCGAGGAAAAGTTGCAGTAGATCCCGATCCGGCTGTTTCCCGTGATCGTGTTGCTGACGATAATCGGACGGGAGGAGCCGGCGCAGGAGATTCCGCCACCGAGGCTTGATGCTCCGTTTCCCGTGATCATGTTGTTCGCGATGGTCGGGGAAGAGGCGGAGCAGTAGATCCCGCCACCGCCGGCTGCGCTGCCGTTGCGGATCGTGAACCCGTCTATGGTGCCGAGCCCCTGGTGTGCCACGCGCCCCGCAACCACCGAACCACTCTGCTGGGCGTCCAGGATCGTCGCGCTGGTGATCCAGTCTCGCTCTACTCTGACATTCTCTGTGCCCGCAAAACCGCCATAAAGGTGGGCGTAAGGCAACAGAGTGATCCGCTCCAGATAAACGCCGGCCTGGACCCAGACCTCGCCGCCCAAGGCCGACGCCGCATCGATCCCTGCCTGCACAGTACGCTTCGCCAGCGCCCATGACGAGCCGTCGTTCATGTCATCACCTTCCGGGCTCACCCGCACAATCACGCACGGCCCCGCCGGCCAGAGCATCCCGTCCGATTCGTCAGCCCCGATGTCCACCCGGCTGCCTTGAATCCGCGCCTGGCCGTCGATATCCAGCCAATCCGCTTCAACCGCCACGTCATCCCCGGCATCTTTGCACGGGGAATCCGGTTGGATGTGCGTGTTGCCGTACGCGAGGTTGCCCAGCTTTGGGTCGGCCGAGATGTTGCCGTTGGTGCCGGTGGCATCGCTGATGCCCGAGTAGTTGTAGGCCACATTGCCGCAGACACAGTTGTACCGCAAGATCGGTGCACCGGATCCTGTCTTGAGGATTCCTGAGGAGTTGAACGCGACTACTGTATTCACGACCGTCGGGGACGACGCACTGCAGCAGATCCCGCCGCCGCTCTCTGCACTGTTCCCCGTAATCGTGTTGTTCGTAATCGTCGCAGAAGAAGAGCCGCAGAAGATCCCACCCCCATCGTAGATCGCGGTGTTGCCGTTGATCGTGTTGTTCGTAATCATCGAGTCGGAGAAGACACAGAAGATCCCGGCACCACGACTTGATGCGTTGTTTCGCGTGATCGTGTTGTCTGCGATCGTCGGGTTGGAGAAGCGACAGTGGATCCCGCCGCCTTCAGATGCACTGTTGCCCGATACTGTGTTGTTCGCAATCGTCGGTGAGGACCGATCGCAACAGATTCCTCCTCCAGAGGAGTCTGCCTCGCCGTTCGTGATTGTGAAACCATCGACGGTATTGACTCGGTAGCCCGCCGACTGGATGGTGACCACCGAGCCACCCTGTTCCCCGTCGAGAATCGTTACGTTGAACCGGAGATCCCGCTCGTATCTCGATGCCTCTGTCCCATCAAAGCCGCCGTATGCGTGCACAAACGCGCACAGACTGATCCGCTCGGGATACGTCCCGGCCTTCACCCAGACTTCCCCGCCAGATGCCGAGGCGGCATTGATTCCCGCCTGCACTGTCCGCTTGGCTAGAGCCCAGGTAGATCCGTCATGGGCGTCATCACCGTCCCGGCTCACCCGCACAACCACGTTCGGGTCCGCTGACGGATCGCTACCATCGGATTCGTCCGCCCCAATGTCCACGACCGCATTCGGCCCTTGAATCCGCGGCTGACCGTCGAGGTCGAACGGCAACAGTTCCGTCCTGTCCCCATCGCCATCGAGATCCTGTGTATCGAGCGGCACTGAGCCGTTGTCGCCCGCACCCACACAGGGCGAATCCGCCCGGATATGCGAGTGCCCGTACCTCCAGCCCGATATTCCCGGGTCCGCCAGCAGGTTGCCATTTATCCCCGTTGGCTCAGTAATCCCTGAGTAATTGTACGCGGCGTTCGCGTACACACAGTTGCACCGCAAGACCGGGCTGCCGCCGACACCGTGCATGCCGGAGGAGTTAAACGCGATGATCGTGTTCGCGATCGTCGGCGAGGATGAATAGCAGTAGAGCCCTCCGCCATGGTCTGGTCCGGTGTTGCCACAGATCGTATTGTTCACGATCGTGGGCGAGGCTGAGTAACAGGAGATTCCCCCGCCGCGGTACAAGGCGCTATTGCCACTGATTGCGTTGTTGAAAATCGCCGGCGTGGAGAAGGCGCTGCAGTAGATCCCGCCGCCCTCAGATGCCGCGTTGCCCGCGACCGTGTTGCCAACGATCGCTGGCGAGGAAGAAGAGCAGTAGATTCCGCCGCCGTACCGGTCCGCGCCCGAAAGCGTCCCGTTGCCATTACGGATTGTAAAGCCGACAATCCGAGTGGTTCCGGTGGCACCCGCCGGCGAGGTCACCACGCTGCCGGCCCGGTTGCCGTCGAGTATCGTCTTATTCGTCACCCAGTTTCGCTGGGCGAGCTCGGTCTCGCCACCGGCGAAGCCGCCGTAGAGGGCGACGCCGAGTTTGAGGGTGATGTTTTCGATGTAGGTTCCGGCCGCGACCCAGACCTGGTCGTCGGCTACTGCGGTATTCAGGCCTTCCTGAACGGTCAGCTTGGCTGTTTCCCAGGTCAGGCCGTCGTTGGCGTTGTTTCCGGTCGGGGATACGTATACCGTCTTGGCCAGGGCCGGTACGGTGCCGCCGGCCACCACGATCCACACCCAGCACGCCGCGCAAGCCCTCGAGTGTTTACCGAGACGCATGTGTGCTCCTTTCAACGCCGCGGTCGAATTGTGCGGGCTCGGATGGCCCCGATTGCGCCGCATCTCCAGAGCGACGGCGACAGCCGATCACGACCGGTCAGACAGAAAGCTGCCGGCCGGAAGACTCACCCGTGTTGGAGAAGTCTGGTTGAATCGCAGTCTCGGCCATCCTCCGGTTCCCGATCACCGTCGATTACAGCATGATAACCGAAAGCGAGGCGGCCGGCAAAGGCTTTCTTGCTTTTTTCCGCCTGCGCCGTAGGCCAGCAGGGGGCGGGACGATGGTGGAGCAGGAGAACGGGGTTGCAGATTTGAGATTCGAGATTTGAGATTGGGTGGGGCAGCCGGATTGCGAATTGGAGATTTGAGATTCCAGATGAGAGCCGACCCCCACCGACTCCCCGCGTGAGAATAGGAGAACAGGTGAGCAGGAGAAACCGACCCCCTCCGGCTTCCCGGGATGGAGCAGTAGAGCAGTTGAGCAGGTGAGCAAGAGACAGGAGAGTGACCCCCTCCGGCTCCCCCTTGTGAAGGGGGAGAGGGTGACCCAGACGGCTCCCCGGAACAGAGTGTGAGAACAGTGGAGCAGGGCGCTCGGAGCTGTTGTCATATCTTGTGGATTGACAACGATCGGGCTCGGCGTTTCAGCGGCTTTGCTGGATGGTGTACTTTTCCGCCGCGACGGTGACGCCTTCGCCGGCCCAATCCTCCGCGGTTTTGTTGACGTAGATCTTCGTGCCGTCTGAGAAGGTGGTTCGGACGACACCTGGCGCGAGCGGGCGATGGTCGGTGATGAATTCATAGGCCAGCGGGCCGTTCCATTGCTGCGTTTCGACGTACTTCTTGCGGATCTTGTCGATCTCTTCCTTCGTGGGCGCGGCGTTGAACTCGTAGCCGGTTCGCCCGGCCAGTTCGGCACCGCCGCCGTAGCAGCACAGGCCGTGGTAGATGACGTGCTGCATCGGCACCCAGTGGTCGATCAGTCCGGCCTCGCAGAAGCCGTTGCTCGGGAACTTGCGCGAGGCGCCGCCGCTGGGGTACGTCGTGTTGCCCGCGTTGACGATGATGCCGAGCAGCGGCACAATGGTTGTTTCGCAGCCGACGGTGCCGAAGACCCCCGCAGCGTATTTGAAGTATTCGATCGCCCCTTCGCCGTACTCGCGGCGGGTGATGATGCGGTTATTGGGAACGCCACTTCGGGCCGGGAAGGTCTCCTCCATGACCGACAGGCACGCGTCCCAATAGTGCATCCCGCGAAGGCCCAGGGTGCGGAGTTTGGGCAGGTCGCGTTTGCCGAACCGCTCGAGCATTTCCTGCGGGATGCCCTGATATGAGAAGCCGCCGATCCACGCGCCGTGGTAACGCAGGTCGCCCCATTCGCTGACCTGGATGGCCTCGGGCGTCCAGTCGGGCGAGCACTGGTAGACGTCCTTGTAGTTGAGGTGGAAACACGCCCGGTATCCGGCCTCGTTGAGCTTCTCCATCATCCTCTTGAACGCGGCCTCGCCGCCGTGGGCGGGCTCCAGGGGGAAGACCGTCGGGTGTGCGCCGTCATGACCTTCGAAATTGGCGCCGACGAACACGAAGTTGATCTTGTCGAAACCGGCCTGCTGGAACAGCGGGATGGCCTCACGGAACTGGTCCCACGACTGGTACGAGCGCATCTCACCTTTGCCGTCGAGCGAGGATCGTTTCATGCCCATCATCACGCGCAGGTAAACCGAGTCGACGAAGTACTTGACCTCTTCGCTTGTCTCGGCCCGCTGGCGAAGCGTTTTGACGCCTTTCTCGCCGATCAGGTAGTTGCGGAGCAGGTTGCCGACGCCCGAGTAGCTCGCCTGGTCAGGACCGAGGGCAACCAGCCGCACGCGCCGGTCGACCGGGTCGAGCTTTGAGTGCCAATAGCGACGGAAGTGCCAGATGGGGTTGATTGAGCAGGTGCGGTTTGGGCCCTGATCGCGCCGGGCGCGGACCTCTGTGTCGTACTCGCCGCTGATCAGAATGCCCGCCAGTCCGGCCCCGCCGCGGATGGTCGCATACACCGGCTGCTGCGACTGGTCCTCCCAGGTGGCCTGCAGGCCGTACATCATGGTGCCGTACTCGGCCGGGACGTCAGGCCGGAAGCTCCAGCGTGTTCTCAGGCCGCTCTCGGTGGTCATGTCCCCGTGGCCGGCCTGGGTGTATTGCGGGTTGGCGCGAGGGTGGTTTCGATCGAAGTAGTAGACCGCGCCGGACCAGCTTGGGATGATGATGTGGCCCGGTGAGCCGGCCGGTGTGGCGCCGAGGTGCGGAAGCAGCTCGACGTTCATGAGCCGCCAGCGCTGCGGCAGGTTTTCCTTGAGGCCGGCGATCGGGATGGCATATTCCAACGTATTGTCCTTGAGCGTCAGTTCGACATCCAGTGAGATGCCGAAGCTTTGCGTGCCCATGGCGGAGGCCGAGCCGACACCGGTCGACAGGTGCATGACGGCCTGCGTGTCGCTCAGGCGGTTGATGCCGACCTTGCAGGCGAATGCCTTGAAGTCCGGGCTGATGATCAGCGCCCGCATGCGGTCCTCGGTGCAGTCCCAAACGCGGATAACGCCGAAATCAGCGGCCTCGTACGTCTGGCCGGTCTCGAGGTCCTTCAGTATGACGTGTCCGTCGTCGAGACGAAGGTCGATGTCCAGCGACAGCCGCTCGTTGGCCAGCTTGAGAGTGGTTTCGTCTCCCGTGGCTGCGGCTGCTGACAACGCACAGAGCCACAGGCCGATGACCAGCGTGACATGATGAACAAACCGCATGCTTGCGTACTCCTATCAGAAAACCGCGACTCTACCGACCGCCCTTGGTCCACAGGGCGCAAAATGGGGACAGGCACGCGGAGAGACTGTCTCTCATCCTGAGGCTCATTGGAACCCCATCGTGTTTCGCTTGTCGGAGGCTCACCTGCTGCGAGCCAGTCCCCATTTTGCATCATGACGCAACCCTGTCCTGACGGCATTCGCGACTCAGGCTGCATCGTAACCGCGACTTGGCACAACGCAACACTGGGGCAGCGGGGAAGGCGAGAATCAGATGCCCGCGCCTTGTGACCAGGCAGGCGTCTTGGCTTTGCGGATCAACCCTGAGCTCTCACTGTCGCGGTTCGACGGATCTGTCGATTCATCCTAGAATGAGGGTTCCTCGCTCGCGACTGCGAGTGTTGGTCTGCATCGGCTTGAAGCTGCGAAATGGGGGTTGCCGTGAGGTTGCGGGTTTCATCAGTACTGGTCGTCGTTACGTGTCTCCCCATTCTCGCCGCCGAGAAGCTCACTTATGAACCGCTCTCGGCCGAGGCCCACAAGCTGGGTCGGCTGGCGAAATACGCGACGATGGAGAAGACCGGCGCGACCGTCCAGCTTGGCGATCTTGCGCTCGACGTTCAAGTGCCTGTTGCCGGTGAGGCTTACGACACCGTGCCGATCGAGTACGCGCTGACAGGCAATGCCGCTCCGGACCAGCGTGTGGCGGTCGAAGTGACCGCCTTCGAGGACGAACAACATCGCAAGGGGCGCGATCTGTACGACCTGGCCATCCCCGGCCGCATGAAGCTGAAGATTGAGTATCTGGGCAGCCAGACGGGCATCTTCGACCCTCGCCGCGTGACTCGCCTGACGCCCGCCAGCAGGCACACAACCTTCCCGCCGTATCGACTCGAACCGTTCGTTCGGTCAGGCACGGTCAAGCGCGGCAACTACACCTTCTTCAAGTTCCGCATCACCAATGCGGGCGACACGATCCTCGATGCCGAGGGTTTCGGCGGTTGGATGGCCTGGCCGCAGGCGATCAGGGAAGCGGACCAGGGCGGCAAGGCAGCCACCTATGGCACAATCAACATGTTTGAAAGGAACTGCGAATACGTCTATCCCGGCGAGTCGTTCGAACAGTGGATCAACTTCTATGGTCCCGGCCAGGATGCCGCCCATGCCCGCACACTCCCGGTGGGCAAATACAAGATCCGCTGGCGGGCCTGCTACCGGTGGAACACCGAGTATGACTGGGGCACTAACATGTGGGGCGGGCGCCCGTGGATCGGCCTGGAGGTGCCCATCGAGATTACCGAGACAGGCGGGAAGACTCCGGTATTGGAGAACGAGCTTGAGCTGGAAGCCGGCGACGCGGACCGAATGACGCGATACGTCGGTTCGCTTGAAGAATTCATGACCTCGTTCAAGGTGTTCGAGAAAGGCGATCTAGAGTCCGGACTGCGGAAGGGCACGATTCGCGTGCAGGTTGCCCCGTGGACAAAGCATTTAGTGGTCAAGCTCATCGGCAACACGCCCGGCCGTATCAAGACGGCGGCGATCCCCATCGCCATCTCGACTGACAATCTGGCGATCCGGCGCAATCCGGAGAACCCGTTCGTCGTCAACCGCGGCGGGAAGAGGGTGCCGGCGTTTTGTACGCAGGACATGTCCGCCATGCGGACGACCATCCAGCTCGGTCCCAACCCGGAAAAGCACATCTCCGAGCGGCTCAAGGAGATGCTGGACTGCGGCGTGAACCTGATCTGCAGCACGGCCGGAGACTGGCACATCCCGGAAATCGTGAATACCGCCGGCTTCTTCGGCGATGCTCATGCCGAGACGTTCAAATACTACTATGACGTCCTGGTGCCGCGGTTCCGCGTTCCGATCACCGGCTGGGGCGTTTTTCCATGCCGGACGCCGAACGTAGAGTCCATCGGTTCGTTTTACTGGGGCCGGGA
>CAZTQK010000012.1:35830-37658 GCA_964615635.1 uncultured Planctomycetales bacterium | reverse complement strand
CTCCGCAGCCTATGCCAAATACACCGACTGGCTCTGGGAGATGATGGAGGCCGACGCACGATGATGGACCGTTGCGACAACTGCGCCCAACTCGAACGCGAGCTGGAGCTGACCCGCGATGCGCTGGCTCTCTGTGAGTCGGCGCTCGCGGCGGCGCAGGATCGGGCCGACCGGCTCCGTCAGCAGGTGGTCCGCCTCCTGCACGCCTCCGGGCTGGGCGACACCATGCACGCGCACGACATAGCCCACCATACCGGCGTCGGAGTCATGACCGTGTGGCAGTGGGCCTGCCGCTACCCCGACTTCCCCAAGCCCATACCGGACACCGACCCTCGGCTCTATCACCGGGCCGACGTTGAGAGCTTCCTGGATCGACACCCCAAGCTGGGCACGAAAAGGGCCGGTCACTGATACCGGCCCCTCCTCTACCCTGCTACGCGGCGACCTTCACCTTGCGGTCAACCATCCTCGCGTAATCCCCCGCTACATCAGACCATGACGGAAGAACTGCCTTCTCGAAGTAGGCGCAAGGTTCTCCCTTTGCCAAAACGACACACTTCTCGCCCTTCGCCTCGCACCAATGGCAGGAACGATAGCTTGGATCGCACGAGAAGCAGCTGGCACATTCGCTCATGATTACCGACTTCACTGACAGTTTCATCAGCCAACGCTCCTGGTGGGTTGCCGACCCTTGCCCTATGTTACCAACCGGGAAGGTTACTCGATAACTAGAACGTTGTTCTTCGTACAAAGTTGTGGTTTCCATATCAAACTACTTACCCCACCCTCTCATCGCGTCCTGCGCGATCCTGTGAAGGATTTGGGGCATCTCCGTGGGAGGGTCTGGCGTCAACTTCCACGAAACCCTCGCGTCGAGTGGCCAACGTCTCACATCTGGCCTCTACCCACTCCGGGGTCCGCAGTCCGTTATCAAGCTCCCGACGATACCGGCAGGGCTTGGATCGCCAACAATGGTCGTTCTCGCTCTTGCATGGCAAAGTCATGATTCACCTCGGAAAATGCGAGGAATATTGGCAGGGCACTCCTCGGCGCGGCCCAGTTTGCAGTTATCCTCACAAGTGGCATAGTGATCCGAAGACCGCCATCGGCACATATCACTGCACTGCTCCAGCGCCGCCTCCAGCTCTTCCACGCGGGCAATGAGGGCGCGAACGTCAGCTTCCCAAATCTGCGGTGCCGTCTCATCGCAATAACCGAAACGCTCACGCTGTTGGTCGTGGGCCTCCAGCCGCGCCTTGATTGCCTCCACATCCCCCGCCGGGGGTTTGACTAGTGCCATCAGAACAACCTTTCTTGGATCGTCTCCGGCTCCTGCACCTCGGGTTGCTCCAACGCCGGCTCTACCGGCCCCATGTCGATGAGCCAACCCTGGTGCAGTCCTCTTGTCAGCGTCACCGCCCACTCACGCCCCCACTCGCGCTTGACGGCGCGGAGGAACTCGCTTGTGGACGCGTCCGGTATCAGGTCTTCCAACTTCGCCATGTTCCTGCAACCTCACCACCGTCTTTTCCTCGCCCGCGTCCCGCACCGATATGATCCGAGTGACCTTGCTGCTCAGGTAGCTGTCGTCTCATACGTCCCCGAGCTTCTGAAGACCATCGAGCAAGAGCTTCTCGCAGTTGTCCATGTCACGCCGCCACGCGCTCAGGTAGAAGTCGATCTCGATGGCGTACAGCGTCTTGGGCTTCATGTGGACCCCGGCTGCCATCGCGCACTCGGCTACGTGCTGCTCCGCCTGCTTGGTCTTGGTCGGCGTGTAGAAGTGTCCGGCTGGCGCTCTACGGGGACGTTCTTTCGCCACCGGAGG
>CAZTQK010000012.1:34009-35730 GCA_964615635.1 uncultured Planctomycetales bacterium | reverse complement strand
GACGCAGGCGATGGTCGTCTTGTGCGTCCTTGTCACCCGCACGCTCATGGCGTGCCGGAAGTCAACGACGTGATCTAGAAACTGACCGTTCACAGTAAGCTCCTCTCTCAGAAGTCCTCAATGCCATCGAACTCATCAGCAGTCCCGGCCACCCGGCCCTCTGCGAGAACCGGCGTGAACGTCTGCACATCACCGTCGAAGTGGGCGCGTAGATAGCCCAGCTTGCCCATACGCACCTTGGCGACTATGACGGCCGCTTCAGCGGTGAGCTGCTCGTTCTCGTCACGCTTGCGCCACACGAACATGACGGTATCGGAGTCGTTCTCGATGGTGCCCGAGCCGCGCAGCCGGGAGATGCGCGGCGGCTTGTTGTGATCCTCCCTGGCGGCCCGCGAGAGCTGTGACAGGCAGAGGATGGGAACCTGGAAGCGTTCGGCGGTCAGTTTGAGCGCCCGCGTCGCACGGGACAGTTCCTCCACCTTCTCGCTTCCGGCCAACAGTTGCAGGTGGTCTACCACCACGAGGTCGGGTTTCCAGCGCCGGATGAGCAGAGCGATCTGCGTTGCACGCTCCACCCGGTCGAGGATCAGGTTGCTCCAGTGGGACTCGCAACTGACCTGACCGAGAATCCGGCTGTCGGCCTCATTCACACTGCCCGAGTAGTAGCGGTCGGAGCTGAAGCCCCTGTGCTGCGCGAGCCGCAGCCCGATCTCCTCCCAACCCATCTCCAAGCTGAGAAAGACGATCCGCTTGCCGTGTTGCAGGTTGCGCTCCGTGATCTGGAGCGCGGCGGCGGTCTTGCCGTGCGACGACTCGCCAGCCAGAACGCACAACCAGCCGGGGCGTAGACCCCTGGTACATAGCTGGACCTGAAGCCACGGATACTCACAACCGGAGGGGAGCGGATTGGTGCCGTTGGCCTTCATCCGCTCCCATATCTCCGTCATGGTCGTGGCTTGCTCCACGCGACGGTCGATCTGGTACATCCGCTCCTGGATGACGGCAAGCAACTCCTCACCCTCCAGCTTGCCGAGAGCATCATTGATCTCGGCTCGAACTCGTCGGTCGGTAGCTGCATCACGGACCGCCTGCGCGTACTGGCGCACGTTCGAGGCGGCAGGACACAAGCTAGGAAGCGTCAGCACGTAGCTCTGCCCGCCTGCCGCCTCCGCCCTGTTGCCAAGGGCGGCAGCGACGCTCACCGGGTCCGGGTCTGCTCCGCTCGCCATGATGCCGATGATGGCGTCCCAAATGAGCTGATGCTTGGGCGCATAGAAGTCCGAGGCCGTCACGTAGTCGCCCGCGATCAGCGCCGCCTTGCGATTGAGCAGGCAGGCACCGAGCAGGGCAGCCTCGGTCAGTTGTATCTCACCAGTCTTCACGCCAGAACTCCGGGGGAACGACGATCTCAGGCACGCCGTAGCATGGCTCGCCCTGCTTCTCTGCCGACTTCTCCGGCTCGTCACGCCACGGCTCACCGTTCAGCCAACTCGCCGCAAGGGGGATGTACTCGCGCTCACGCTTCTTTAGCTCTGGTAACTGAGCCTTCAGGGTGTCAAGGATCACCGAGGGTGATACCTTCGCCTTGGCCCACTTCGCCCATGCCTTCTCTGCTCTCGCCTTTGCTTGCTTGCGAGGGTAGAGATTCCAGAACTTTGTGAAGTCCTCCCCATTGGGGGGGACTATAGGGGGGGATATACTCTTACTCTTACTCTTACTCT
>CAZTQK010000012.1:29552-33909 GCA_964615635.1 uncultured Planctomycetales bacterium | reverse complement strand
GACACACCGGGCAGGCGATCAGTCTCTTGCCCATGCGCCCTCCCTCTCCAGGTAGGCGTCCACCTGCCGGTCTACCTCCATGTCATAGGAGTCGTGGCACGCATCGCAGTCGTACTCCTCATAGGGGTAGACCGGGCAGTACCACTCACCGTTGGTGGGGTCTTGGACCGGCCCTTCGCAGCGCCGTGGCGCGATCATCACGCACCTCCCACGACGAACCCGAGCGCGGCGAAGAAGCACAGGACCACTAGGTACGCGATGGCGTCGTCCAGTGTGATTCGATATCGCATGGCGCGGTCGAGTCCAGCGTCACGTTGCCAGTCATAGGGACCGGCTCCCATCTCTTCACCTCCCGTTTCCACTCCGGCCGGTCATCGAGGTCGGTTCGCCCCAGCTCCTCGAAGTGCATGATGCAGAGCAGGTTCCAGGCGGCTTGCGCCAAGTGATCCTCGTCTGTCTCTCGTGCTAGGTACTGCTCGATATGTCGCAGGGCTGAATCTAGGAAGCGGCAATAGGGAGCGCCCTTCTCCCAATTCCTCTCGTCATACTTGACGGCCGCCCCGCGTTCATACACACCGGCAAGCCGCCTGAGAGCGAACGGGGAGATCAGGTCATAGCGCCCCTTGCCCTCACGGCTGTCGCGCACCATGCCGGAAGGGAACTCCTCTCGCTTTCCCGAATCATGAATGACGTATCTGCTCATGACGCCTCCTCGATGTACTCAAGAAGAGACTTCTTGGGGATGAACAGCCGCCGCATGGGTGTCCCGTCCGCCGTCTTGAAACGGAAGGCTTTGATGGCACCGTTCTTGACGTAGGCGTAGACACACCGCTCCGTCACACGCAGGATGGCGGCGACCTCCTCCACGGTCAGAATGTCAGGCATGTCTTCAAGCATCGGCCCACCACCTAGAAGTTGAGGTCGTCGTACTCGGACGATTCCACGTCAGCGCCCGGATCGTCGTAGTCTTCGGAGTCCACCGAACGCAGCACATCGACCGAGCGGGCTATCCAAGACACCCGCTCGCCGGACTTCGGGTGCCATGTTTTCTGCACGTCCCCTGTGACTTGGATGAGGTCTCCGAGTTGGAGTTTCTTTGATATGGTCTCGATCACGGCATCATCGAACCCCACCAAGAAGAACTCCTGGTGGCGCTTCCAGTTCTTCGGGAGAACCTTCACGGTGAAGTGGATGTAGGGGTTGCCCTTCTTCTCCGAGAGCTTGGGCTGTGGAATCAGGTCGCCGCTCAGTCTCCCGACCATCAGGAAGCGGACGCACTCGGCTTTCGACGGTGTTTCAGCCATCAGCGCCAACCTCCGGCTCAGGTTCAGGTTCAACGTCGATGACCGGAGCCTCACTCACCTCTATGACTCCCTCATCTCCGTCGAAGACCACGGCGGTCTCGTCGGCAGCGATGGCCCGCTGCGCCTCCGTGTTCAGGGGGATCTGAGAGCAGAGAACCCGGATGACGGTCTTCTTGCCCATCGCGTCGTAGTCAGTGACCCACGGCCCGGAGTCCTTGGCTGCCGAACGCTTGCGGTGCGCGTCCACCTCGGCCCTGGTCATGACAAGGACCGCAGTGCTGCCGTTGGGCATGACGGCCTTGGCCCAAAAGCCGGTCGTCTCGCCGCGCTGTTGGCTGATCTTGTAGGTGTGCTTCACGTACCCGGAGCCGTAGTCGAACTCGAACAGGTCGTTGGTGCAGATGGTGTAGGCCGATATGACGATCTGGCCGGAGCGCCAGGCCAGGGCGATCATGCCCTTGTAGCCCAAGATGAACTGGCACTCGTAGCGCTCCGCCTTGCTGTTGTAGTACGGCACGAAGTAGGCTTGCCCGAGTGGGCCCGGCTCCAGCCCGAGCTGGGCGGTCAGCATGACCGCACCGAGCAGAGAGGCCGGGCTGCACTCGCCCAGCCGGTCGTTGAGTCTGATCTGCGTCTGAAGCACGCGGGTCAGGCGTTCCGCCGTCAGCCCTACGTTGGGGAGGGCCTTCTCTATCTGCGGACGCTGGCGGTCGAGCAGGTCGTAGACGGTCATACCGCCGCTGGTCTTGCGGGCGGCTCGCGCCTCCAACCTTGCGTCGAGCGCGGTGGAGCTAGTAGTTCTTGCCATAGGTCTTCTCCAGTGTCTTTTCGAGGTACGCGGCGATCTGGTTGAACATGGCCTCTGCCTGCTTCGCCGTCAGATTCGCGGAGCGGAAGCGGGCAGAACGCTCATGCGTCAGATGCGTGGGGTTGGGTTCGCTGGGGTCGGGGTCACAGAACATATCGAGGTTGAACTTCACGAACACGGCACAGCCCTCCAGTTGACATCCTCTTTGCAGAAGCCTTGGGGACGGTGGCACGCCGGACAGCGGACGCGCCCGTGGCGCAGCCGCATCACCTCAAAAGGCTTGCCGCACCACCGGCAGGTCACTTCACACACGGTCGGGTGTGGCTCGAAAGAGACACCCCGCGTCGTGGACATAGTGGGAAGGTCGTCTCTCACGGCTAGTCCACCCACGAGGTCATCAGCTCGCGCAGAGCGTCGGCAATACGCTTGCCGTCCGAGCTGCGGAGCCGGTCAACAAGGACAGGGCATACCGGGGCGGCGGTGTCCCGGCCCGCGAAAGTCATGGCCTTGATCATAGCCGCGAACAGAAAACCCTCCCCCTCCCCGGTTTCGCTCCTGATGCGATCCGGGTCAAGCGCCTCCTCAATATCGCCGCTCGTCATCTCCGGAGGTTTGATGCAGGTCCGGTCCCACGGACAGGTGGCGCAGATCATGTGCGGGTCAGCTCCGGTCTTCAGGGCTTCCCTTATGGGATCACTCTTCATTTGGGCAGGAACCTCCTCATGCTGGTTTCCTTCATGTACTTCATGCACAGCTCCGGCTCGGCCGCTTTGATGGCCTCCACGTCAAGGACGTGGGCGGTCGAGCCTCTCCATGTGATGACTGGTTTCGGGTTGCCGGGGACCATCGCGGCCTCCGCCTCCCCCATGAGTGACTTAATCTCGTTCTCCAGTCCGCGCACCTCCTGTTCGGCGTCTTTGACCTTCCCTTTCGCAGCCTTCAGTCGCAGGTACAGACCCTCATCTATGAGGACACTGGTGGCCTGTGACTTGGGGTAGAGAGCTTTGAGGACTTTGCTGGCGTCGGGAGAGTCATCTATAGGCGGCGGCGTCCGCGTCTCCACGAGCTGCCAGAAGTCGCGCTCGATCTTGACGAGCGAGCGGATCATGCTGTCGCTTCTCATCACCTTGACCGGCTGGAGCTTGCGGCCTCCGATGAGCGGACAGAGCCAGGCGTAGTCGGCCCCCAAGACCTCCATGTAGTGCTGCACCTGGATGTTGTAGTAGTCAGGCACCGCGCCATCAGCCCAATCCTCGCGCCGGTACTCACCTACGTTCTTGACCTCCAGGACACCCCAGGCCGGTTCGTCGTTGTCGCGCACGTAGCGGTCGATGTTGGCGAGCATCCAGTCATGCTCGGGATGCTGAAGGACCATGTTGCAGCGCTTGACGGCGAAGCCGGTGCGCTGGCTGAACTTGCGGGCGATCACATCCTCAAGCTCGATGCCCCACTCCATCGCCTCGTTCATGTCGCCTTCAGGGGCGGCACCGATCTTGGAGAGGTACACACCGAGGGGTCCGCGCCAGGGATTCACGCCACAGATGGCGGCGGCGTCCGAGCCGCCGATGCCCCTGCGCCGTATCTCCAGCCATTCCTGACGGGTCATCTTGTCTACACCACGGGCAAGGATGCGGGGTTTGGGACGGCTCACACTTCCCCCCTTCTGATGCGGCCTATCAGCTCGCTCAGGTAGTTCCGGTTCACTCCGTAGAGCCGGGCGATACGGTTGTTGGTCCACCCCTCCTCATCGCGCAGTCGGATAAGGTTGTGGTACTGGCTGGGGTCGATCTTGACCCGATGGTTCGTGGGCGTCCCCTTCGCCCGCACCAGCTTGTCTTCGCAGCAGCAGCAGATATCGTTGGGATTCCAGGTCAGTGTCGTGCCGCAGATGGCACACTTCCGCTTGGTTCGTGGGGATTGCAAACAAGCCGCAGGCATCTCACTTCACTCCTGTAGTAATCTGGACAAGAAAGAGGGGAAGCAGGCTAGTGGCCTGCTCCCCCTGCATGTGGCCGTGGATACGGGAAAGGAGGGAAACCCGCTTGGAGGCTGCATGAGTTGTGGACTCGTAAGAACACCCCACTTGTAGAGGTGGCAGCATCCGCCAGCTCTCACGGCTTACCGGCTTGACAGAAATAGAGCGTCTGGTGTAGACTTCTAAACACAAGTGTTCATTCACCCACAGCAGAGTCAGCCTAACAACACTCTCGATACGCAGTTTAGACCATTCGTGTTCAGTTGTCAA
>CAZTQK010000012.1:28122-29452 GCA_964615635.1 uncultured Planctomycetales bacterium | reverse complement strand
AATGAGCGGCCATGTCGTAAAGAGGGGGAAGAAGTACAGCATCGTGGTCGAGATGGGGAACGATGAGACCGGCAAACGCAGGCAGAAGTGGTACTCGGGCTACAGGACCAAGAAAGAGGCTGAGACGGACCTGCACCGGATACTGCATGAGCTTCGCACTGGGCAATTCATCGACACGACCAAGTTGACGACCAGCCAGTGGCTCGACCGCTGGTTGGCCGACTACTGCCTACACCTGAAGCCGTACACTGTGCGGGGGTATGAGGATACGGTCAAGCAGGTGAAGGCCGAGATCGGGGACGTTCCACTACAGAAGCTCACCACGGCGCACATACAGAAGATGGTGGAGAAGTGGCACACCATCGGGACGCGTGCGAACCGTGGCCCGCTGGCGGCGCTCACCATCAAGAAGCAGATCACCAACCTGGCGACGGCGCTGAACAAGGCCGTGGACCTGGAACTGATCCGCAAGAACCCGACCACCAAACTGAGTCTGCCACGAGTCCCCAAACAGGAACGCTCCGTGCTGTCTGAAGCCCAAGTGAAACTCATGCTCGCAGCGGCCAAGGCGACGCCGATGTATATGCCGATCTTGCTCGCTGTGACCACCGGCATGAGACGCGCCGAGATACTTGCTCTGAGGTGGAGGGATTACGACCCCGTAGCCGGGGTGCTGCTGGTACGACGTAACGCCGTACAGGTGGACGGCAAGGTGATCTACCACGACGCCAAGACTGCCAGCTCCGTCCGCGCCGTCGCCCTCTCCCCCTCTCTAATAGAAGAACTGGAAGCCCATTTCAAGAGGCAGGCCGCAGAGAGGAGCGCCGCTGGCGACCGATGGCAAGACCACGACCTAATCTGCACGATGGAACTAGGCGCACCGATGAAGCCGGAGTGGTTGTCGGCCCGGTACTTGTATTGGGCCAGCACACACGGATTTTCGGTCACGTTCCACGGGCTGAGACACACGCACGCTTCGCTGTTGCTCGGAAGAGGTATCAACCTGAAGGTCACACAAGAGCGGCTTGGTCACTCCGACATCGGAATGACCGCCAACATCTACTCGCACACGAACGCTGAGATGCAGCAGGCAGCCGTCGATGCGATGGAGGCGATAATGGGGGTTGCTTGATGCGCGAACTCTTGGACGAGGATCTTCTCGAATACATGATGAGCAGTGGAGGCCGGAAGCTGCTATCTCCAGAAGAGATCGAGCGTCAGACACGCTCACCGGAACAACAACACAGGTATGTGGACATGGCTCATACGGCGTGGCTGCTGATGACATGGCTTCGCTGCGCACTGAAAGACTGCCTTCCGTGCGGGAGGG
>CAZTQK010000012.1:0-28022 GCA_964615635.1 uncultured Planctomycetales bacterium | reverse complement strand
GGCGACGAGAACCTTGAAGTCGCCCGAGAATGGCTCCGGTAGCAAAAGGGTAGCAAATGGGGATAGAAGTATCAGCATTTATGTCGCTTTGCTGGCACTTCTACCCCCGTCATAAGTGCCCACGGAACTGTAGCACACCGACATGGAGCGAACAGAGTGACAACAAACGCTGATTGCAAGCATAATCACTGTTCAGATACTATCAAGAAGTGAATCGGATTTCAGAGGTCTTTCGGCTGGTTCCGGTAGCAAAACGGTAGCAAAACGAGGGGGCCTTTCGGCCCCCTCTTCTATTCCCAACTTGGGAACTGAAATACCCGATTTGGGTATGTGATCTACTCGATTGGCGTCGGCTCCGGCTCCTCCGCTGGTTCGCTTGGCTGGTCACACTTCCGAACGATCTGACCGTTCTTGTCGGCCACAAGCTCGTTACCCCACGCCTTCAACTCCGCTACTGCTGCTTCGATGAACACGTCTAGCTGTTCCTCGCTGATCTTCAGGAACTTGGCGGCTTGCTCGACTGCCCACGCCTTCTTCTCGTAGAACTCCCACCCGTGGGCGGCTCCGATGATCTCGGCCGCGTTCACGACGGCCCGAATCTGGTCAAAGACCGACCTGATCTTGGCGCTGCTGTACTTCTCCTTGATCCAGATGCCGAGGATGCTCAACACCCCGGAGATAATCACCAGCGCGATGGACAGGAGAATCTTCACTACCTCATCACTCATACCTCACCACTTCCGTTCTTCTCTTTGTAGGCTTCTACGACCTTCTGCAACAGGTTCACGCTGAAGTAGGCTATGACCACCTCCTTCAGCACGTCGAGACCCTTCTCCACGATGGTCGAAGAGTAGATGCCGAGCATGGCGACGAACGTGTAGCTCACGACCACAACGATTGAGGCAGTGATGATGAGCGCCCACCACTTGCGGCTCATGAGACGGTTGGCCGTCCATTCGCCTTTCCAGAACGAGTGCCATGCTGATCTCAGAGTCATCGGCTCACCACCTCGCTCATCGCAGCTCTGTAGCTGTCTGCCAGGGAATCCCCACCCACCAGGACGTAGGGATGCGGGATGTCGTCGCCCCTGCTCAGGTCGTTACGCAACTCCCACGTCTTGCCGTGTTCGCTGTGCATGAAGTAGAGCGCCTGAGTGGGCGGGCTGGTCGAGAACAGGCGTCCGATGCTGTACTCACTCCCCCCCACGAGCGACCCGTTCACCATCGTCTGCCCTACCGCCCGCTCCAGCTCTGCCCAGTTGTGCATGTGGCCGAGCGCGGCGTAGTCGAACATGACACCCTTGGCCTGGAACAGCTCACGCAGGCGAGCGATGGCCCGCTCGATGCCGTACCAGGGGATGCCCTGCCAGCTCTTGATCTCATCGCCGTGGAACACCAGAAAGGTTTTCCCCTGTATCTCGGTGGTCATGAGCGGGGACCGGGGGAAGCGGCAGGTGACGTTCGACTGGCCCGCCAGCATCAGCGAGAGCGTCTGGTACATCAGGTAGTCCCAGTTGACGTACCTGTTCTTGGCGACCGGCTTGACGGTCGTGCGCCCATGATTGCCGGGGACACCCTCAACGACGACGCGCTCGAAACGCGCCGCCAACCGCAGCACGAACTGAGCCAGCATGAGGGCGAGGTTCGCCCACTGCTCATACAGGTCGTGGTCATTGGTCTCGGCAAGCTCGTTGTGAATGGACCCGCTCACCATGTCTCCCAGCATGAGCAGGCGCAGCTCGGGAACCGGATGCGCCCTGCCGATGACATCGAGCGAGGTCAGGACAAGCTGCTCGAACTGGTAGAGCCTGCGGGCCGCGATCTCCGAGTCGTAGCGGTTGAACCCAAGCACCTGCTCGGGGTCCACCACCTCACCGTACTGGAAGTCGGACAGGTGCCCGACAAGACTCATGGGTGAGCGCCGGTTGCCGCTCGCAGAGAAGTAGGGAGGCTTCACCTTCACCGAAGGAAGGGCTGCGATGGCCTCGGTCAGATGCTCCAGGATGATCTGCGTGCGGGCCTTCTCTTGCGTGTAGACCCGATGCTCCTGCGTCTCGTGCGACTTGCGCAGTCGGTTGGCTTCAGCAGCAACGGGGTCTGTTTCCTCGGGCCGATCTTCCCCGTCCTTGGGGAGAATCCAGCGCTTCCCGTCCCACACGCGGCCTTGCTCGTGGTGCCCCTTCCAGGCCTCGATGGTGCGGATGGGTACGCCGCTCGCCCGAGAGAGCGCGGCCTGACTGCGGCCCGCCAGCTCATACGCCTTCCAGAAGTCTTCGGCTCTACGCAGGTCGGTCATTCGTTACACCTCCGCACGACGCCGGGCGCGTAGGTGGTAGACCCGCCAGCCCAAATGGTCAGGTCACGGACCACCTTCATGTCGTTGGGATGCTCCCCGTGCTTGGGATCGTAGGCATGAGAGCAGTAGGGTCCGACGTGGTTCGGGAAAACGTGCCACGCCAGATGTGCGACGTGGGCGATGACACCGGAGACGGGAGTATCGAACGTGTAGAATCCTGATCCGTCCCGCTTGCGCAGGCCACAGAAGTTGTTCTGCTCCGGCTTCACCTGCCCACCAAAGCGGAACTCCCCCGTCTCCACCCTCGCCATAGCCCACAGGATGTCAGCCCGTAGACCGAGCATCTTGCCGTACTGCACGTAGTAGCCAGCCAGCGCATCGGTCTTGAAGTACGGGCTGGCTGGATGGATGAGGTCGGCGGCGCTCCCCGGCCACACTCCCGCCAAGGGGGTGTCCAGCGTGACCGGGGTTACGGTTTTGGGAGAAGGCCCGCCTCTCTAGCGATGCGCCGGAGCATCTCCAGCACGAGACCCCAGCCTACGGAGTCGTCGTAGTTGCGCTTGCCGGGGGAGTCGATGAGGCCGATCTTGGCTAGGTCGGCTTCTGCTTCCTTCGCGGTTCTCGGGTCAATGTTGGTGACTGGCATAGTATCCTCCCATGCTTCTTTCACACGAGGCCATACGTCAGTAGTCCACGGCCTAGTCGGGTCGGACTTGCGACCGAGAGGCCGGGCTATCTCGGCGTGAGTGACGAGCTTGATGTTCGGGTATGCCTTCTTCACCAAGGCGTTCAGGTGAAGGATGGCCTGCACCTGAGCCTCGGGGTACGGCTCCCCGTAGGCGTGCTGAATCTCGTAACCGAGCGAGAACTTGTTACAGGAGCTTCGCCCGTTCCACTTGGACTCCCCAGCGTGAAAGCACTGCACGGCTTTGCCGGGCTGCCAGGGGGCGTATTCCACGATCTCGCCGTCCTTGTAGATGCACCAGTGGACGGACAGCTTGTAACCGGAGTCTCGGCCCGCGAACGCTCCATCGAGCCACGCCTTCCCACCGCCCTCGGTGGTGTGCATGACCAGAATCTCGGGGACGATGACTCCCCCGTGGTTCTTGGTCGGATATGGGTTAGACCTGCGGTACTTGATTGCGCTCATTGGAAGACCTCACATCTTCCGTTCTCTTCTCCACCCCGGCCACCATCCGCAGAGTGGGCAGTAAAGCCCCAGCTCCCCTCGAACGATCCGAGAGCGTCGGCAGGCAGGGCAGAGGGAACCCTCTTGCGGGCATGGATAGGAGATGTAGATGACCCGTCGCATGGCCGAATATCCACCGTCACACCCCCAGTGTTGGCGACCCAACACTTCTGTTGCTCTTAGGATACGCCCAGCAGTATCAGGTGAACAAGGGGGACTACGCGAAACCGACCACTACGCCGATCAGGGCCACACACACTGCACCCATGCCGCCGATGATGGCCCATAGGATGCGGTCAACCTGCTTCTCGATGCGCTGCAAGCTGCCGTTCTGTCGCTGTTGCCACGCCTGGAGATCGTCGATGGCTTTCTTGGCGGGGCAATCCTCATACGTGTACGTCATAGGTTTGACCTCCATATCAGCCGCGCAAGCTGGCCTCTTGTGATTCCCTCCTCCCAGCGCTCCTCCAGCCATGTCAGACCGAGGATGCTGTCACGCACGTCGGCGCGGGTCGCCGGGGTATAGTCGTACACGGACAGGGCACACTCCAGCCTGGCCCGCTCACAGATGAGGGCGACGTGCCGCCTGAGCAAAGGCTGGTAGGGACCAAGCGTGCCGTCCAGATAGCCCTGAAGGATGCCGTGGTAGTAGAGGTAGCCAGCCGCCGCCTGCAACTCATCGTCTTCCTGTCGAAGGTCGGTGAATGGACTCTCCATCGCCCAACGGTAGAGGGTCAGGAAGTACCTAGTGGTCTCGGCGGGGACGTTGTTCAGGTTGGTGCGCGGGTACTGATTCTGGTAGTACTGCGGCTCGAACAAAGCGACCCTGGCACACTCAGCGAAGTTTTCGGCGGGCATGGTGTACCAGTAGGTCGGGTCGAAGCTCCCGATGCCTTCGGTGCAGAGGCTAGTCCACTTGCGCGTCCATTTGACAGGCATCCCGAACCAGATTTGATGGCACCACTCATGGGCGACGATCTCCCCGAAGAACGAGTTGTATCCAGGTGGATAGCCCGCATGAACAACGATATTGCCCCACCAGGCAAGACCGGCGACGCCGCGCAGCGGGTCATGGTCGATGAACTCCCAGTAGGGGTCGTAGTGTTCAGAGATCAGAAGGTCAACCTCTTCCACGCGAGCGTCGGCCCACTGGTAGTCGAGCCAGCAAGACTCGATGACTTCTTGTGCGTAGGCCCGTTGTTCATCGGTGCCTCCGGCGTAGGTGACAGCCTGCGCCTGTCCCACACACAGCAGAACTATGGCTACTAGGACCAGGAGCGTCTTGACAAGGATGTGTTTCATGACTCTAGCCTCTAGCTGACCCAGTTGTCGATGCGTCGCCAGCCGCCGGTCTGCATGATCCAGAAGCTTCCGCCCGTAGAGAGGTAGATGGAGCCGACGGGTTCGCTGCTGGTGGGGCTGCCACTCCCCCACGTGATAGTCGGGCCGTTCCAAGAGAGATCAGTGGCGAGCACCAGACGGGGTAGCGCCCCGCCACCGATGGCCCCTGGGAACAGGCGCAGATCTCCGCCGGTCACTATCTCGGTCGCGTAGTTCTGCCAACTCCAGTTTGAGCCGTTGTCGTTCAGACCCCCATAGAGGTGCAACTTACCCTGGTAGCCCGCCACAATGAGGCCGCCATTGGTATCCTTGTGGCCGCAGACGAAGCCGTGCATAGCGCCTGCCGAGGTCTCGAAACTAATACGCTCAACGTCTTTGGGGATAGTGCTGGTCCCTCGACGACAATGGAAACCGTAGATATCCATGAAGGTCTTGAGCGTGCCCGAGGAGTTGTAACAGCCGACGCCCGTACTGTTTATCTGGACCCGTTGACCACTGGTGGCAGTGCCCACAGTGATACCGTTCAGGTTAATGTTGGTTATCTGGTTTTGCGCGTTCAGATCCACGTAGGGAGAGTCCTGGATAGCGTTGGCAATTCGAGCATCGGTGACCTCAACCCAACCGCCGGTGCCGGTAGAAGTCGCGTAGTAGAGCTTGTTGTTGTCATCGGTGTCTATCCACAGGTCACCTACGGCCAGAGCGCTCGGGGTGTTAGCTTGGCGGAAGGTGATGGTCTTGCCAGCCGCCAGGTTATAGGCGTTGTTGGCTGTCTGCTGAGCGGCATTAGCGGCATTATGCGCGTTCTGGGTAGCTGTCTTCATGCCTCCCAGTGTCGAGGTCCCCACCTGAATTTGATCCGAGAAGATGTGAGTCCCCTGGTTGAGTATGACCTGACTGGTTGAATCAGCAGTCAGGTTGAACTTTGACGCCGTGATCTCGCCCGTCGCGCCATTCAAGAGAAACTTGACCACTCCAGAGGCTTTGGCGTATATCTGGTTCCCACCGATATAGATGCCGCTTGCCCCACCATCATTAGAGATGGTCACGCCTCCAGAGCCGACAGAGATGTTGCCCGTGACCAGGGAGCCTGGGAAGGAACCGCTCTCGGCATACACAGCTCCTTTGAAGCTGGCGTTGCCGGTCTGCCCGTCGAGAGTCACCTGCGAGACGCCTGACTTGTAGAGGCTGAACAGCGACCCACCCATATACAGGCCAGTGGTGGGTGTCTCGCCGTCTTCGGCAGAGGAGATATTCACCCCGCCCGCGCCGATCATCATGCTCCCGGCCTTGAACGCGCCGTGGATGATGGCGTCAGCGGCGGAGAGGTGCTGTGCGCCGACGTAGTTCGGGTACACGTCTTTGCCGTCGATGTTGGCCGCTGAGAGGGCCTCCATCATGGCCTGGTTGATGGCGACGTTCGAGGTGGTGTCCTCAACGTCTAGAGCGTTGCCCGTCTTGATCCTGATGGGAGCTTGGCCGGTCGTCATACTTCACGCAGCCTGAGCTTGACGTGGGCCGAAGCCAACTTCGGGTCAGGGTCGGCCTCGATGGTGAGGTTGTCGATGATGACCTTGTAGGTGGAGCCGTCGCGGTCCTCAAAGTCGAGCTGCCGACGACGCCTCACGGACTGCTCCAAAGCCGCCAGCGATGCCGCGCCGTCCCAGTTGCGCCTGACGAGCAGCCGGATATCCCACATCCATTTGGCGTCGGTTACGGGGATGGCCCGTGCCACGAGCTTCTTCTGTGTGGGAGTACTGGTGCCGGGTCCACTCAGAGTGACCTTCAGCTTCAGGCTGTCGCCGGTCACGTTGTCCAGCGTGAAGGTCTTACTGGTTGCCCCAGCGACGCTCGACACCCCGGCCGGGTAGTAGACGGTGCCGCCGTCCAGCGAGTAGTCCACCTTGACCGACTGCCCCTGCATGAGCGCACGATGCTCTACATAGATAGAGCCGAACAGCTTGATATCGTTGCTCCACTCGAAGTCGTACTCGGGAGTCGTGATCCAGCCGGTCGAGTTCCAGGAGGTCGGGTTCTGGATGTCGGCTTGGTAGATGCCGTCAGTGGCAGATGCGTTGTCGTACCTGCCGATGAATAGGTATCCCTCGCAGACGGCCATACCCTTGAAGGGAATCTTGCCAGCGCTGCCCCAGCAGGGGGCGTTGGTGATGCCGCCCACTTCAAGGTCGTAGCGGTCGGCTCCGCCCCGCTTGGGGTTGGCGAAGAAGATTTCGTCGTCGGACCCGGCGCAGGCGTAGATGCGATGGTCGGCCGAGTAGTCACCAAGCGAGTACAGGTGATTCTCTGAGCCGCTGACGATGTAGTAGATGGCTCCGCGATACCCGGAGCGCACCTTGTAGTAGCCGAGGATCAGCAAGACCATCCGGTACGGGATGAGGGCCGTGACGTTGAAGCCCATCGGCAGCTCGTCATACAGGTACGTGGCTCGCCCGTCGTAGCGATACAGCCTGCGATCCTTGGCGAAGTAGACGTTCTCCCGGTAGCCTGCGATGCAGTCACAGCCGATGGAGGTGATGGACTTGGAATCGGTGTGGTTGTAGACCCCATCGCTCTTGCCCACCCACAAGTCCTCGTTGACATAGGCGACCCCGACAGCACTGTTGTAGGAACCGACCGTGCTCCATGTGCTGCCATCGGTGGAAGAGATGACGGCCTTGTTGCGCACGCCGTAGAGCGTGCCACCGGCAGTGATGAGGTCGGTCACGGCTCCCGATCCGGCGACCGAGCTGGCGTTGGTCCACCCGTCCGAGTACGTCCAGAGCTTGATGTAGGGAGACACGGCGAGGCCCACGACGAGCTTGCTGCCGTCCGAGGTGACGGTCATTGGCATAGAAGAGGATTGGACGGCAAGCGTCCTGGTGAGAGAACTTGCCAGCTTCAGCTCGCCCCACTTGGACAGGAGAGCTTGGTCGAGTCCTTCCGCGTCGTGGTAGCGGAAGGCATCTCGCTCGTCCTCAGAGAGAATCCGCTCTAGGCGCTCCCCCCCGTGCCAGGAGTTGATAGTCCACTCCTTCCAAGCCTCTCCGCCCGGACCCTCAAGCTGGAACTGCTTCTGTGGGAACTTCTTGTGGGCCGAGTCCATGTAGATGACTTGGCCGGGGATGTCCAAGGCGTAGACCTGACCCGCCAGCGTGATCTGATCCATCTTGCTCGGGATGCTGCCCATGACTACACCTGGAACGAGTAGGAGCGGGTGGGATGCTGCGTGGGAGACTGCGGCACCTGGAGGATGGGGCAGTCGGCCATCGCCAAGCGACGGAACTTCTTGGCTTCAGCCAGGTAGTACCGCGCCGTCTGCATGGACTGGTCGGGCTGGCTCTGCGCGAAGGCGTCGGTCATGCCCTCGAACGAATCGCGCCCGGCGATCTTGGCCTGCCGCGCCATGAGCATCTGTCCGACAGCCTCGTAGATGAGGTAGTTGAGTGCGTTCTCGTTGTCGTCGGGAAAGCTCGAATCCAGGCCGCCAGCAGGCGTCATGGCCGTGAACTTGGAGCGTCCCACGACGCAGATGTTCCTGGTGTCCGGGTAGCTGCCGAAGATGCGGAAGTGGGTGGCATCGACCATTTCCCAGGAGCGCGTCACGAAGAACTCTCCTGTCTCCAGGGAGTTCTCGATCTCGACACGACATACGGTGTCGATGCCGGTCGGCACCTCATAGACATACTGACCGTCGATCACGGTGAGGCTCGCGGTGTCTTTGACCACCTTCCCCAGCTTGGCGAGCGCCCCGTTCAGGAAGGTCAGGATACGGTTGCCGGGATAGCGCGGGTTGGAGATGACGACTGCTCCAAGAGCATGGGTGGAGGCCGTCGAACCTCTCTGCGCCCGCCTTACGTTGACGGTATAGGGAACGCCGGTCGCTACTCCGTCAAGCACGCGGCAGGTCTCGCACTCCACACTGAGCCAGTCCCCCTCGGTGATGCCGTCAGCAGAATCCAGGGTGAAGACCGTCTCATCGGTGGTCGTGACGGCTGCCGCTAGGACGGTGTAGGCGTCACCGTAGTCGTCCAGCAGGTCGCGGACGCGCTCAACCAGATTCGCCGCCGAGGTCGTCATCGTCGCCACCTATCTCAGAAGCGGGAGGGGTTTCCCCCTCCCGCTCTGGCTCAGAAAGAATGAACTGAAGCTCGCTCTTGCGCCCGATGAGGACGTTCAGGGAGGCAAGGGTTTGGTCGATTGCCGCCTGCACCTCGGCCAAGCGCTTCTCAAGAGCTGCGCGGTCCATCAGTTGTCTCCCATGAATATCCAGTTGAGCGTGATCGTGCCCGCCGCGATGAGGTTGGTCGGCGTACTTGTCACGTCCTGGTCGGCATCATCCACAAGCACGTTGAGGTACAAGTCCTTGGCCGTGCTGGAGCCGTCGAAAACGACGTGTTCGGCGGCGGTCGAGACGCCTTTGGCTACGCCGATCTTGTCAGACGTGCCCGCAGCTACCGCAGTGGTCGGGAGAATGTCATCCTCGGTATTGGTGAGGGTGGCATCGCCCGCAGCGGCAGCCGTGCCAAGGCCGAAGTCGCCATCCCAGTCGTTGTTGACGCCAGCGGCATCAGCCGTGAGCGTGAGGTCGGCCACCGCAGACTGGATGTAGATGTGCCCAACCGGGAAGTCGTAGATTTTCTGGCTGGTGTAGGCGACGGTGCTGGCTACGTCGGTCAGGGCCATCTTCACGCTGGAGAGCGTGAACACGGTCGTCCGGTAGTTGCCGAAGCCGTACTCCTTCACGCTGACCCCGGCTCCGTTCACGGCTCCCACCGGAGCAGAACCCAGGTAGTTGTACCCAGCGCCCGGAGGGATGCCGGTAGCCAGGTTGCCGCAGTCAGACAGCTCGTTCAGGAGGTCAACGGCTGCGCGTTTGCATGGTGAGCGGTCCATGTCGGCCTCCTAGTTCAGCTCGATGTAGTAGACACTCACGGTCATCTCACCAGCGGTCACGTCACCGAAATCAGAGTCCTCAGTGATAGTGACCACCGGAGCAGTAGCCGTTTCCACAAAGGGGAGTGACTTGTTGTTGGCGTACTTGGCAGAGCAACCGACCGTAGCCGCTGCCTTGACAGAGGCGGTCACACCGAAGAGGTCTGCGGTCGTGCCGTCTCCCACCGTTGCTACGCAAGTGGAATCGCACTCGAACGCAGTCGTCACTTCGTACTTGCACCCCAGCACCAGGGAGTCGGCGGGGATTTTCTCGGTGAAGGTGTACGTGCCAGCCGCAGACCCACCGTCCGTACAATCGGCAGAGGTGAACGTCTCCGCAACCTTCTTGATGAAGGCAGCGACCTCGTTATCCCAGCAGGCCCGCCTCATCTTGCAGGTTTCTTTGGTAGCCATTTCCCACCTCCATGAGTGGAAGCAGAGGGGCGGTGGCTAACCGCCCCTCCAGGTTGCGTTCCGGGCTTACGACCAGCTCAGGCCCGTGTGGAAGTAGATGTTGTCCAGAGGCCGCTGGCACTCCAGGCTCATCACCGAGTACATACGACCGGCGCGGAAGGCGTCGAGTCCCTCACCCACGTCCTTCTTGAAGACGGCCAAGCCGAGGCCCTCAAGGAAGTGGACGCGCAGGGCGTTCAGGTTGACGAGCATGAAGCTGTCGCTCGGGATGTTCCGGCAAGGCACCAGCGGAATCTTGTCCCCGGTGATCGAAGACATGAGCTGAGTGCAGCGCAGGCCGCGCACCGTCTCGGTCGCGTACTCACCACGGAAGGCCGACTCGTGAATCTTGGACGCAGCCTTGATCCCCTTCGCGGGCATGAGGCACACGATGTTGAACGCACCGTCCAGAGTACCCCGGTTGTAGAAGTACTCCATGCCTTCATCGAACACGTCGAAGTCGAACACCTCGGCCGTGGTGACGTAGCTCACGCCGGATGCTCCAGGGGTCTGAGTGGCGAACCACCGCAGACCGCCCATCGAGCCGCGCTCCGTCGCAGACATCTGCACCATCGGGGAGTCGATCAGATGACGCTCGAAGATGCGCTCCAAACGCTGCCGGATGCCCTCAAGCTGGTAGCCCCAGTTGTCCGGGCTGGACCCACGGTACTTGCGCACCAAGTCCTCGACAGTGATCTGCGTCCAGTCGTCCAGGATCGAGTAGTAGTTGTACTTCGTGGTCCGGTTGCGCTTGGCGAAGTTGTCGGTCTTTGTGACCGAGCTACCCTGGAAGTTCAGGTAGCCGATGATCTCGAAGACATCCGAAACGCCATGAGCCTCTCCGGTCGTACCACCACCGGAGCCGCTGACGAAACCACCGTAGTCACGAACCACGGTCAGCTTGTCGGATGTAACCCCCGTCACCAAGATGACTTCCGCCTTGGTCTTGTCGGTGGCGTTCTTGAGCAGCGCACCGGCCCGGATACCGGCCTTGGCACACTGACCAGCAGTGAAGTCCCACTCTGTATCGGTCGTGCTGTTCCAACCGTCGCCGGAGCCTTCGGTGCCGGAAATGGTGATCTGTGTGAGTTCCTCTTCGATCCACTCCAGCTTCTCCACCTCGGTCCCGTCAGCGAGCTTGCCGACGATGGGCCAAAGGGCGATGTCGGCTCCAGGAAGCGGAGGAGTCATCACCAGGGGGCTGAAGTCCTGTAGGAAGGTGTTGGCGTTTGCATCGCCCGTATACCAACTCAAGTGAGCCATAGTTTCACTCTCCAAAAGTCACGCTATCCATGTGGCTTGTGGTGAGTCGGCTTCTATGAGCATCGAGCCTTTGGCATCGAGCTTTGCAAACAAAAAGCCGCGAACCCTATGTAACCCCCGCTACGCAGTGGTCACATCAAAGTATCGCGGCTCCCGTTGCTTGGGTTGCCGACTATGAGAGTCCCGTCTTCGGGTGGTCTCTCACCATCTTCGCTGAGTATATATCACAACACCCTATCAGGTGTCAAGGACTATCTTCTTACCCGCGAACTTCTCTTCGAGCTGCCAGTTGTGGATTATCCTCGCATAGATGGCTTTTCCATCTTGCACCTTCAACTCAATCATCCCGTATCCACCCTGTTCACGCAGCAGCTCAAGAGCCTTCAGGGTGCCCAGCACCGTGACAAGGTTGTTCTCAGCCAGCTTTTCTTCCGAAGCAAGCATCAGATCGTAGCCGGGGTGATAGGTTGGGCCTCCAGACGACGGGTGATCTCGTCGATCTTGTGCCGCAGCTCCGGCTTCTGTAGCTCCACGAGGATGCGGTTGGCCCGCGCACGGTCATGGGTAGTCGAACCGGCGAGGGCATCGAAGTACTCGGCCACATGGTCTCGCGGCTGACCGGCCGGACCCGCCGAACCGCCAGCCCCGGCGAGAGCCTTGGCCGGATCGTCGTCGTCGTCGTCGTCATCGCCGCCAGGCTCACTTGTGGGCGGGTGCTGCTCGGTAGCGGCTGGCTGAAGGCTCACGGGAACCCCCATCTCCGCGTACTCCTCTTCCTTCTCCCGAAGGGCGTCCAGCAGCTCGTCTTCGGTCATGTTCTCAGACAGCCGCAGCTTCCCCTTCTCCCATGCTCTGAGGGCGCGAGGGTAGCGCTCCTTGAGCGTGTTGTCCGTCTTGAGCTTCAGCTCTCGCTTGGCGCTCAGACTCTCCTGCTGGGTGGCCTCGAAGCGAGCCTTGATCTCGGCCTGCGCTTCCTCGTCACCCTCGGCTGCCAGTTGCAGAAGTTCCTCGATACTCTTCATCCGACCTGCTCCATTCTCTGTGTTCTACAGTCGAATGTGAACAGTGTCCAGAGTTCCGAACACTGCTCACTGTCTTCGACCGTATAGCATCACCAACTATCAGGTGTCAAGTCCAACACTATAGTTCGGGCAACGGCTGGAATGTTTGCCGGAAGCCGCCCTGCTCCGCCTGCCGGTAGATGATGTCGGCGTGTTCAGCGCTGGAGTACTGATGTAGCTCAGCCTGCTCGATGTCCTGCGCTTCCTTGGTGGCCTTGCGCACCTTGGCCGCTAGGTCTCCGTAGCCTTCCCGCTCGCCGTACAGGGTGAACAGCTCCTCGTCGCTAAACGGATCGTAACCGGCTGTGGAGAGAGTCTCGTTCACGATGTCGCGCATCTCCGCGACCTTCTCGTTGGTGACGATCTCCCACTCCAGCTCGGCAGGGCCGGTGTAGCCAGCGTACTTCGCGTAGTCATCCGGGTTGGGCAGGGAGCCGTAGTACTTCTTGTGGAGCCAGGTGTACTGGTCGAGCTTGGTGGCCTCGTTGATGAGCGCCCGCAGCTCGCCGGAGTTGGGCCGACCGAGAACCATGTCCTTCAGCTCTTCCTTGGTCACGCCGTCGCCGTAGACCCGCATGAGCAGATCGTTGACCTCCTCGTACATCTCATCGGCCGACTCGATAGCCTGATGCTCGCGGATCAGCTCGGACGGACTGACGAACTGCTGGCTGATGCGGTCGTAGTCGGCGGGCGCGGGATCAGCACCGAACACCTGCCGGTACGCCTCTCGGAACTGGACCCTGCTCTGTGCCTCAACCAACCTGCCGCGCAGCTCGCCGGAGCCTTTGCCGCCGTTGGCGAGGATGAACCACTCATCCTCACTGAAGCTGGAGCCGTAGACCTCTTCCAAGATGGGACTGAAGACCGTCCGCTGGTAGGCCGCTTCCTCTACCGCCTGGTAGTACGCCTGCAAGGTGCCTGCGTTCCAGCCGTCCGCGTTCAGACGAGCAAGCTCCTCATTGGTGAAGCCGGTGAAGTTGTTCACATACGGCTCACCGGCCACGCCGGGGCGGTCGTTGAAGTACCAGTTGCCGACGTTGTTGATGGCGTCCCGCCACCCGAGATACTCCTCTTCGGTCTGATTGGCGAGCTTAGGACCGAAGATGGCCTTGTACTCATCAGTCGCCCGGATGGACTCTTTGAGGGCGGAGGTGCTGTAGTCGCCCATGAGACCGCCCACCATATCCCAATAGGGACCGTCCGGGGACAGCTCCCGCTCGGTCGGATCGCGCCCCAGCCAGTTGCGGATGTAGCTAGAAATGACCTCCCGCTTCTCGGCTCCGTAATTGCCAGCCTTAGCCGAGTGCGTAGTGGTAAGCCACTGCTCCCACTGGGCCAAAGCCGCGTCGGTGTATCCGAAGCGCGTCACGATCTCTTTGAGCTTGTTCTGCGCTGTCGGCCCAAGATTCGCCGCCGCCGTGTACTTGTTCCACGTCTGCACGAAGGGAAGACTCTGCGGGTTGGTCAGCACATCAGTCGAGTACTGCGGCGCAATGCGGGTCTCGAAGTCAGGTTCCTGCCACACCCCGGAACCGATGATGTTGTAGACCGTCTCCAGGGGAAGCGGGCCGCACACCGAGCGGATGTAGTTCACCACCGAAGCGGCATAGGGCGTGTTGGCCCCCCGCTGGGCGGCGTCCTTGATTATCATGCGCTCGGTCCAACTGTTCGCGGCAGCGTTGTTGATGACGCTCTTGTTGGCGGCTACCCAGGCGTCGCCCATCCAGAGACGATAGATTTCCGCGACACTGTTGACCGAGGAAAGGGACGGCCCGGCGCTCCCGCCTCCGCCTCCGCCTCCGCCTCCGCCTCTGCCTCCACCAGACGGCTGAGCGGCAGCAGTCGCCGTCCCCTTGCGCCACAAGACCCATTGGCTGCCTGTCCACCTGTAGATGTCGTTGGTCGCTGGGTCTTGATAAGTAATCTCATAGGTGGTCTCAACAGGCTTGGTCGGACTGGTTAGGATAACGTTCCCGTACTTGTCATAGCCCAGTCGTGTCGCGGATTGCTTGCCACCACCTCTTGCGTATATAGCCATTGTCACTCACCACCCGTCACGGTCGGATCGTAGATGGATGTCGCCTGCCCAAGCCAGAGTTCGTCATCCCACTCCTCGGGAGAGCGCCAGCGAACAAAACCAAACTTGGACAGCCCGCCGAACGTGCGCAGCAGGTCTTTCCAGAACTCGGGATAGTTGCGCTTGACCTCAAAGAGCCGTGGCCCGTACTTGAGGTAGATCGGATAGGCCGTCTGCGACGTGCTGCCCACCCCGTATGAGCGGGTGTACTTGTTGTAGGTGCTTGCCAGCTCCTCCTGGTAGGCGTTCACCACATCCAAGAAGGCGCTCCACCCTTCATCAGTCCTAGTGTTGCCGGTGCCCACTCCCAACACCTCAAGTCGCTTCCACAACGGGAGGTGGGAAAAGCTCCATTCAACCGCGAACCCGGCGTCAGTCTGCGCCATCCGATCACCGAACTGCTTCAGCTCGGCCCTCAACTGGTCGGCCTTGGCGCTACTCTTACTGATGCCGCTCTCGTCCATGAAGTCGTCCAGTTCGGCCTTCATCTGGCAGTAGAGCCTCCAGAGCATCTCGGTGTGCTTGGTGGACTTCCACCCGATCTCTTCTTTCTCAAGGACCGTCATGGTGGCGAACATCGGGAGTCCCTCGACACCGGCCTTGGCATCACCAGAAGTGCCGCGAGCATAGAGCTTCAGCTTCTCCTGGTTCTGGAGCTGAGTCAGGAACTTGGCGCTGGCAGACGGCCCCGCTTCCCCACGCGCTAGATCACGGGCCACCGTATTGGCGAAGTTGGTGGTCCACCCCTCGCCGTCCTGGTGCTTCATGAAGGCGGCCAATGGCTCCGTCACGCGGTCGTTCTTGAGCCACTTCACCCGAGGGTCGTCGGTATCGGAATGGTTCAAGCCCATTGCCTCAGCAAGCTCCTCGAACTCGACCTGTAAACGATCCTGCTCTTTATCGCGCTGCCTCCGAATCGGTATGTAGCCGTCACGGGTGACTGCTCTCGGATCGCACAACGGGAAGACGCTCTTGAGAATTTCCTCGCGGGTGAGTTCCGCCATGCCCGAGCTTGTCCACACCTCGGCAAAGGTCTGATTGAACTGGTCTGACGGCTCCCCCGTATCCGGGTCGCGCCAGTCGGGGTTCACGATCTTTTCTATCTCGTTGTCGTAGTAGGTATAGATGGAATCGACCTTGTTCTTGTCAAGGATAGTGCCGTTGTTCAGGGCATCCTCCAGGGCGATGGCCCGGTCCCTGAATATCTTGGCGACAGCCTGCCAGCCATCCACGATGCTGTGCTGGTCAACAGGGTTGGTGGAGTACAGTCCGAACAAGTAGCGGATACTGGGGTCTTCCTGGAGCCTGGCGTAGCGGTCCTCGGGGGAGAGCTTGTTGAACTCCAGCATGGCATCTTCGTAGTAGTCCTCTTCGCCGGTAACGATCCGCCCCGGCCATACCTTGCCCATCTGGATAGTCTCGTAGAAGAGAGCGCCCAGCATAGCCGCCTTGAACGCCTGAGCAGGCGTCATCTCGCGGCCTTCGCGCATGGCGGCAGCCATCTGAATATTCATGCTCTTTTGAATACGCTTCTTCGCCCCACCAGAAATCCAAGAAGCGTGTTTGCCGTCGAACCACTCCTGCACCCACTCGTCGGTGATCTGACCATCACCCCATGAATCAAAGGTGGTGATACACGCTCCAAGTGTCTGAACGAGCCGGTCCCAACGACCAGTGCTGATACCAAAGCCCGACATCTGATAAGGGATGTCTATACCGGGGGCCGTGCTGAGTATCTTGGCACCGGCCATTTCTGCCAACTGCCCCATAGACGACTCCGTGTAATACTCCGAGAGCCAGAAAATCGTCGAGATGTTCAGGCGCATGGCCGCGCCCTTCTTGCCGATTCCGGCAGGGAGCCAGTCGGGGAGCCAATCAACCGGCAGTTGGATGGTGTGCTTGTCCCATTCAGGCAAGTCTTCGTTCTCGTTGCGCTTCTCGATCCAGTCGTAGAGCGTCTGTGCAGCTCCGGCGATGGAAGGGCGCTCGGCTGCCATCTTGAGAACGTAGGTGTTATAGAGACGGTGCTTGGTGGCGAACCAGGCGAACCAGCGATGCGCCGCCTCGACGTAGAGCGCGTTGGCGAGGTCGAAGTGGACGCGAGCCACTCCCATCTCGGCTATGTCGGCCGCTATCAGACCCGCCTCGTTCGGATTCGCGCCAGCCTCTTTCAAGTCCTTGTACGCCTTGTTGAACATATAGTTGAAGGTGGCGACACGGTTGAGCTTGTTGGGCGTCATCCAGCGGGCGGTCCAGGTAGCCGGATGCGCGTTGTTGGTGCGAGCCTCCTCGGGCACGGAAAGCCACGGGTTCTCAGTCGGCACCGGGCCGTCGTTCACCTCTTTCACGAGGTTCTTGATGCCCTTCTCCGTGAGGGGGACTCTACCCTTCGCCATGTCGCTCAGACCAGAGAAGATGCGCGGAGCGACGGACTCCAAGCCGTGCATCATCCCGCGTGCGTAGCGGTCGATGTAGTACTCGACAGCACCCTCATATATAGCCTTGCTGTTGATCTTCCCCCCCTGCATACCAAGCATCATCTCGCCGCCGTCGTCTAGGAAGTCCTGGATGTGGCGACCACGGTTCATGAACTCGTGACCTTCCTTGGTACGCAACCAGCCACGCACAGCGGGCACGCCGCCCTCCACGTACTTCAGGAACACCGGATCGCTGGCAATCCTGCGTAGAGCTTCCACGCCGCGAGCCAGGTTGACCGGCTTGAACACGCCGGGGTTGGTCTCCACGTACATCCGGTTGGCGCTCCAGTCCACCTTCGCGTGAACGTTGCCCACGTTGAAGTGTTCCTCAGAGGTCCGCGCCTTCTGCTTCAGGTAGCGGATACGGTTGGCGGTCGCTGGCGTCATCTCCTGCATGAACGCCTCGAACCGCTTGGCGTTGTGAGCGGCGCGGAACACAGCGCCCGTGCCCACGCTGGCGACTGAGCGGCTGGTGTCGGTGATGCCGTGCTTCACGAACAGCATGGGTCCGAGAGCAACCGTCCACTGGCGCAGAGGGTTAGATACATACGTCAGCTTTCTCTCTATCGCCCGCCAGGGGTTGACCATGTACTTCTTCACCACCAAGTCGTACTTGTTGACGGCGTTGATGAGGTTGTACGGTGCCCGCGCCGACGCCTCCACCCGGCCGAAGTCGGCGGTGTAGCGCAGGTAGGTGGGGATACCCACCGCTCCCTCACTGATGACTTGCCCGGTAGCCGGATCGACACCAAGCGCAGTGCTGCCGTTGCCAGCGTCATCCCACTGTCCGGCCTTCTCCATGCTGAAGCGCTTGTCCAGTTGGGTCTTGACCTCTTCAGCCAGCTTGATACGGGCGGAGGGGTTGGGGTTACGTACCCAGCGGCTCCGAATCTGCATGGCCTTGCTCACGTCGCCATAGGCGGCGAGCGCGTTGGAGAACACACGGGCGCTGCCGTAGACGCTCTCCAGATCGACGTGGCGCATGGGCTTGAGCTGCACCTGCTTGATACCCACCGACAGGAAGCGCTGCAAGGTGGGATTCTCGACCTCGGATATGGCGCTCAGGAGCTTGCGGTTTAGATGCGCGAGCTGCCCGCCCGCCTTGGGCAAGGACACATCCTGGAAGTAGGGGAAGATGGAGGCGTTCTTGGCCCACATATCAGCGGAGATCGCCTTCGCCGCATACTCCATGTCGAGCAGGTTCTTGGTGCGCTTCTGTTCTTGCCCAAGGACACGAGCCACCTTCGAGCGCCTGGAGTCGAGCGCCGCCTGCCCGGTCAGTCCAGACTGAGCCTGCGTGTTGCGTATGCGCTCGGCAAGACGTTCCAGCTCCACCCCGCGCAGCGTCAGCTCCTTCGCCATAGCGCCGAGGTTGCGGGTGTCGGCCGCCTGGATCATGCGCTGTGCTACGCGGTCATAGTAATCGGCTGAACCAGTCATCCGGCTTCGGGACTGGCCGTTGTAGACCGCCTCCACCTGACGCACCAGCTTGTGTGCCTCGGTCCCCTTCACCACGTCCTCGGCCATGCCCAGCTTCTTGTCACGGATGTAGCCGACCATCTCGCGCATCAACGGATTGGGCTGTAGGCTACGCATGAAGGCGCGGTTGCTTCTGTCTATCTGGAAGCGGCCACGAGCGGCACGGGTCAGACCCGGAGTGACCCTCATGAGCGCAGCGTCACGAGCAAGTGAGGCCGCCAACACCCAGTTGGGATGATCCTGCGACCAGGCTATCGCCTCGTTCACGTCCTTCCCGAACCCAACGCTGGTCGCCATGATGGGGTCGGGGACAAAGGCGTTCTGCAACAGCTCGGACTGACGCTTGAGCAGGGCCGTCTGTTTCTCCTGCGCATCAGGAGAACCGTTGGCAACCGCAGCAAGCCATTCGCTCTTGAGGGTCTGATACTCTTCATCACTGTCCTGTACGATCCCGTAGGTCAGGGCGGAAAGGGTGGCGTTGTAGGCTCCCCCGATGCGCTTCACCGGCTCCAGTGTGAGCAGGCTGAGAACGCCGGTCAGGGGACCATTGGCGAACACGCGGTTCCACCACGCATCCGCCCCCTGCCAGGTAAGAGGGATGCCGGTCATCTGGAGGAACTCGGCCATGATGGGATGGTCGGCCGCGAACGCTACCTGCGCCTCCATGTCGCGCATGGCAGCCTCACGAGCCTCCACCCAACGCGGATCAGCCAACGGCCCCTCGATCAGACCGTCGATGGGAAGCTCCATGCTCGCGTACCCGGCCTCCATGAGCCGACGCTGTATCTCCACGTTGTACCTGCGGGTGTCGGCCCAAAAGTCAGAGAGAGCCTGGTCCCATTCCCACGTCCACAGTCCGTTCGGCTCCAGCTCTTTGCCATAGGCCCCGATGATGGTCTCCCCTGTGTCGGGGTCAACAAGACCCTGCTGTATCTGCTTCTGCATCGCAACAGCATCGGTCTGAGGCAGGCCATGAGCGTTCTGTATCATCTGTTCAAGCTCGTTCTGGAAGCCCTCGCTCTCCAGGAACTCCATCGCCGGTTTCGCCATCTCACGAATCTTGCGAGAAGTGGCAATCGAGATACCTTCCGTACCAGTCTCGACAGCTCTGCTAACACCGTAAAGGATGCCAGCCGTTCCACCGGCAGCGACGGCTGCTGAACCGGCCCGAGCAGCAAGACTTGGACCGCCACCGATTACCTCCAGACCGTGCCGCCCCATCTTCACCCCTTCGTAGGCACGCTTGGCGGCGCTGGCGCTCTTGATCGCAGAGGCGGCAGTCTTGGCGGCTCCGAAGAGACCGCCGCCGACGCCGAGCAGCAGGGCGCTCTGGATGATGTCTTGCCCGAACTCGTAATCCGATTTGATGTCGGACCACTGCTCGGGATCTGATACGCGCATACGCGCCCGCCACAGAGACAGACCGGCGAGGATGGCTTTCTCCTCTTCCTTGGTGGCTCCCTTTGGAACCCACTGATCGTCGCCCTTCCGCATGAAAACGTCTTCGGGCCTTCGCATATCCGAAGGTGTCATACCCGGATTCTCCCCCCACGGAGATTCCTGGTTCGGATCACCTGTTGCTTCGTACCAAAGCCACTGAAGACGCTCTTGCACTTCCGGGCGGAAAGACTGAAACTTCTTACTCGACTCCAAGCGGAGCTGTTCGAGCTGGCGGATGGCCTGGAGGTCGTTGGCCGGGTCTAGTGATTCGTTATCCCAACTGCCCCTGTCGAGCGCCCAATCGACCGTCTCGGGATCGTCACGCCTGCCGCTTGCCCAACCGAGCTTCATCTGCGGGAGTGACCTTGCGACCGAGGGGACCGTGGAGAGATAGCCACGGGCCGCTACCAGCGTTTCCAGCCGCTTCTTGGTCGTCGGATCGTCGGGGTCCATGTCCAGCATCTTCACCAACTTGGCGGGCACCTTGAACTGACCATCGAACATCGTCGTGTAGAGAGCCAGATGACCGGCCCGGCACATGGCCTCAATCTCGTCTATGGTGAAGTCGCTTCTCACAAGGTCCATGATGGCCTGCGAGCCATCAGCGGGCTTGAGGTACGTGTCCCACAGGGCCTTGACTTCCCTCATGCGCTTGGCGAGCTTGTCCTGCCCGCCCATCGTGCGCGAGAGCTTCCAGTAGTCGGTGAGCGGGTCGCTCATCTGGCTCACCCGCTCGCGGGCCACCGCCGCCCGCTCCTTCAACTGCTCGGTAGGAGCGGTCCAGGTGGGGTTCATCTGCTTCTCTTTTTGGGTGAGCCTAAGCTGACTCTGGAGTTTGGCAAGCTCGCGCCTGCGACGCTCCTCTTCTTCCTCCCATGCGGAGCTGGGAGACTTGCCAAGGACGCCGACTCCGACGCCGAGGTTCAGCTTGGGAGTACTCTTCTTGCCCCCGCCACCGTCATTGATGATTGCCACCGCGTTCTCCTATGATCGCTTTGGCGATGGCGCGTACAGTCGGATCGACGTTGGGAGATGCCAGCAACACGTCCCAGTACATCCCCATGTCCTCTACAGACTGCATGGGAGGCTTCGCGTTGGGAGCCATCACCCGGTCGTAGCGATGCGGTATGCGCCACATGTTCGGTTGTCGTAGAACCGGCTGGTACTGTTGCTCAGCGCCACGCTGTTGTTCGGCCTGCCCGCCAGTATCCGCCTCGGCAGCCACGTCAGCCACAGCCGCAAGCGCCTCCTGATCCGCCTCGGCAGGGCTAGGCTCCAGTGAAGGGGGAGCCGCCTGAGCGATTGCCTCTTCTTCGGCCACAGCGCCATACTCTCGCTCCTCCGGTACTTTCTGAAGCGCCATCTATCTCACCCCCCGAGCCACTTGAGCCAGTCGGCCACAGGGCCGCTCGCCACCATCTTGTTCGTGAACAGGCGACGGGCTATCAAGGCGGACATCTGTTCGGGGAACTCCTGGTAGCCTCGCCAGAACCGAGAACTGGACCTCTCCGCTTCAGGGATTGACTTGAGACGTTCATCGAACGCCGACTTGAGCTGCGCGGACAAGTCCTTCAGATAGTCCTGCGCCTGCGGAAGCGGAAGCAGCGGAGGCGAGAGCGGAGGTCTCCTCTCCCCCCTCTGTGCGGTCCCCGACCAGTACTGGCGCAGAGAGTCAGCGATGACGCCTGGATCGACCCCGGTAGTCATACGCTGGTGGGTGCGCTGGTACACCGCATCTGGAGTGCCGGTCGCCCTCCATGCTCTTGCCAGCCCATCATGCCCCAAACCGGCAGGCCGGTTGGACAGGCGCGGAGCGCCGCCAGCCACGCCGGGAACCTGCGCGGGCGGCACACCGGGAGTCGCTGAAGACGGAACCTGCGGAGCGGCGTCGCTCATCGGGTCTTCTTGCTTTGGTCTACCTGGATAAGCCATGATGTATCACCTCATGCGGCTTGCATTTCTGTCTCATTGACGGGGACGGCTCCAGGTGGCACACCCTCGCTCACGTTCACGAACTGGATGCGTCCGTAGAGCTTCGTGTCACGGATAGCGTTGGTGATGGTGGCCTTGTCTATCATGTTGGTAAGACCCACGACCACGCGGCCCTCAGTGAAGCCACGCTCGGTGATGTCTTCCAGCAAGAACACCTGTCCCTTGAGCTTGGGAACCCCACCGAGAATCTGCATCGCCTCTTCGAGCGTGATGGCGCTGGGGCCGGGTTGCTCACCGGGGGCGATGCCCTGACCGCTCAGAGCGGCTCTGTTGGCGGCAGCCCCATGAGTGCCGGAACCGGCCAGCTCAGTCAAGGCCGGTCCGAACGGCGTGAGCGGGGTATACGGGATGGGGAAGCCCTCTTCTCCGGTGAGCGGCTCGCCCATGCCCATCACCTGCGGCCTGCCGGACGGCATGAGCATGGCGTTGCCGATCATCTCCCCGCCAGGGGATGCCGTGGGGGGCAAACCGCCCTGTGGTTGTGGCGCGTTCCCTATTGCTTGGGCAGAAGCGCCTGTGGCTCCTGTGCCCCCCTGGGCCTGTTGCTGCAAAGCGGCGAGCTGCTGTTGCTGTCTGAGTTGGGCTTGCAGTATCCGCTCTTGAGCCTCCACCTGCATGTCTACTTCCAACTGCATCCGGCGACGGTCCTCTTCCTCGATCTCGGCCTGGTAGCCTTCGCCGTCCGACTTGCCGGGGAGAAGATTACTGAGCCAGGAGCGCGGCCTTATGCGCTCATTCACGAGCTGCATACCGATCTGGAGGCTCGCGTTCATGTCGCTGCCGAACGGGGAGTAGTGCAGACTGTTCTGGTAGTAGCCACGGATATCCTCGGCAGGGATGAAACTCACTCCGAAGTTGCGCTTGCGAGACGGAGAGCTGGTCATGGTCAGACTCTCCGTGGCGTACAGCTCGAAGCGCTTGTTGGGCCGATAGGTCTCCATCATCTGTAGGGCGATGGCGTTCATGCGCGAAAGCCCGTCACCCAGGTTGGCCTGCGTCTCCGCCGCCTGCGCGTGCATGGTGCCCTGAAGCCGAGTGATGGCCTTGCCGGTCACGATGGAACCCTGCATCTGACCACTGGCAGACTCGGGCCAGTTGGCGAGGTTGCGCACGTAGCGCTGTACGAGGTCCACATGGCCGAAGGCTTCGGACGGCGGCGGGTTGGGCTGCGTGTAATCGTGCCGGAAGTTGGGATCGTCGTAGCGGTTGACCGCTCCGGGTCCGGTATTCACCACCTCTTCCTTGGCTCCCTCACCGATGAGATCGTGCCAGCCGAACAGGGTCTCCTCGATGGCCTCGGAGAGCTTGGTCTGGAAGCGGTTGAGATGGTCCACCATGCCGACCGCCTGATCTATGGGACCGGGCGGGAACGGCACACCGGGAACGTAGACGGCCGAGACGATGACCACCGGGCATTTGCCCAGCCTGTGCTTGCCGCCCTCTTTGGGCAGGAGCGACCTCACATCGCCGCCCAGTATGAGCAGCCGTTCCTCGTGGTTCACGTATTCGACAACCTCGATGTTGTGAGTGAAGCTCTGCCCCAGCCTCTTGCGGGTGAGCAGGTCTTTGGCCTGCGGGTAGCGCTCCGCCAGGGTGTCGGTGTCCTCTTCCCAGCGGAAGAAGGCGTAGGCCACCTCGTCTCCGCTCCGCTTCATGACCGGGTAGGTCTCACCCGGAGAGCGCACGATGAGATCGGGGATGTCCCGCTCGTCATCCCACGTCGCCTGAAACACGGTGTTCCAGTTGAGCGCGAGGTTGAAGCTGGCCTCGCCGTGCTTGCGTTTCATGCCGATGGTGTCCCACCAGGCGTAGAGAATCTTCTCTTCCTTGTCGGCCTTGAGCGCAGCCATCTCCTCGCCAAGCACCGGGGGCGGAACCTCGATGGTGGGGAGCTGGTTGATGAGCGTCCGATGGGTGTCCACGATGGGGCGCACGAGATTCCACTTCTGGAGGGTGCGCTCCTTCTTGGCCGACCCCACCGAGAGCGGGTCTTTCTGGTACTGCGCAGCCAGCTTCTCGTACTCGCCCGTGTAGGCGTACCAGTTGGCGATGTTGCAGGCATCCCGCTCGGCGTACTTGCTGCGAAGTGCGAAGAGACTCTTCAGAAGATCATCGACTCTACTCATTGGCTTCTTCCTCCGTGTTGCCCGCGAAGAAGGCTTCTATGCGCTCCGGCGTCCAGTGCGGGGGGAAGTTCCAGCGGTCCCCCACCATCATGTACGCGGGCTTCTCTCTCTTCTCTGGCGGCTTTGTGCTGCGGTTACGCTTCATGCGGTCAAGCGTGCGCCACGCGAACCAGAACGCCATGAGGATGTCGTCGGTCGCGTAGTAACCCCAGTAGGTGAACTCCTCGATCAGTTCGTCCACCTTCTTGCGGTCGCTGGGGAGCTTGTAGGGCAGGCGCAGGTGGCCGTTCTCGATCATGGCGGTCATGGCCTCGATGCCCTGGTCCTCATCCACCTTCTTGCCTTTGGTGGTGTTGTGGCCGCTGATGGTGATGTAGGTCCCCCGGCGATTGGCCTCCTTGCGAAGCTCCTGCGCCCACACCCCCTGCACGTTGTTGGTCTCCAGGATCACCCGGCCCCCGTAGCCCTTGACGTGTCGAAGAACGATGTCTACCTGCGACTCCTTGGCGCGGTTGTCGCTCACCATCGGTTGCTGCCCGAAGTCCATGTCGAGCAGGTAGACGGTGTTCGGGTCATGTATGAGATCGCAACCCAAGGTGACGCAGGCGAAACGCACCGTGTACTGCCCCTTGGTGCCCGCCGCAGGGTCAACGCCGGTCACGGCGGTCAGCGACTTGGTATCGGGCTTCTCCCCCAGTGAGCGGAAGGGATGGTGGTCGCCGTCCTCCAGGCAGCCGGGGTATCCGCCCGGAGGTGCCCAGTCATCGTCCCCGCCCCGGAACCACAGACTCGGGAACTTGGCCGTGGAGTCGTCGCGGACCTCGTTCTGGTAGCGGCGCATGAAGGCTTTGGTGCCGTGCGACTTGCGGAAGTCACCGATGGAGATGACCTTGCCCTTGACGACGTTCTCCAGGAGAAGGGCATCCTGCTCGTTCGCCTCCGCGCCGCGCTTCAGCTCCTCAGTGGTGCGGTAGGTGAAGCGGGGAGAGAGCGTCTTGCCGGTCTTGAGATCGACGGCCTTCAAGTGCAGCACTCGGTACATCCCGGTCGAATCGACGGTGTGATAGAGGTCGTCCATGTGGAAGGTCGTGCCGAACAGGAACAGCTTGCGCAGGTAGCGCTCCATCCTGACCGGCAGCGGATAGGGACAGGTAGCCGCCGCCTGCGAATACCAGTCGCGCAGACGGATGCGCTCCAGCTCCGAGGAGGAGTTGTCGGCAGTAACCGGGTCGTCAACCAGCATGATGTTGCAGCGCGAGCCAAGGGTGGCCTTGGACTGAGCGCCGTAGAAAGCAACGGTAGGCCACTGGGAGACCACCGGGCGCTGCTCGATGACGAGGGCATCGGCGCTCCACCAACGGCTCTTGAAGGTGCCGAAGTCATGGATGAGGTCTTTGTTGTATTCGAGGATGTCCTGGAGCGCTCTGGCCCGCGCATGGGCGGCTGGCTCCGACTTCTCGCAGTAGATGAACGCGATCTGCGGCTCCCGGCACATGACATACGGCATCCAGTGAAGGACGGTCGTGGTCTTGCCGTGGCCGCCGGGGAGCAACGCCATCCCCTGATTCTCGTTCTCCAGGAAGTTGAGCAACTCGTAGTTGAGCGTCTCGAAACCCTGGAAGTCGTTGGGGAAGTAGTGCAGGTAGAACAGGTCAAAGTTCCCGTCCTGAATGAGGAAGTCCTTGTCGATCTCCGCGCCTTCACTCGCCCCATCGGTCTGTTGCAGGCTGATGATGCGGGAGAGGATTTCCTGCTCCTCGCGGGAGAGCCGGTTGGCCTTCGGCCTATTCCTCTGTGTCGTCGCTGTCGGCATCTATGATCTCCACTTTGGCCTGCGGGGAAGCCATCACCCGCCCGTACTCGCCCATGAGGGCAGCCGCCCGCTCCGGGGGAAGCCCGATGAGCAGGTTCTTGAGGTTGATCGTGACCTTGGCATCCCCAGTGATCTCGGTGAGGTCTTTGTCCACTCCGGCGTTGAGGTCCATCCCGAGCTTTGCCAGGGCGATGAGGTCGCCGGTCTTCATGCCGGGGCGCTTGATCCTCTGCTGTAGCTCCTCCAGGGCATCCACGGCGATACGCGAACCGATCTCGGCAGCGACCAACTTGGCGGCGGTGCTGTTGATGAGATGAGTCCTGCGCCGCGTTTGCAGGTAGGTCTCGAACTCCGGCGCACCGAGCAGAGTCTTGACCTGCTCCAGATCGTAGTTTGGGTGCGCCTCGCACAGAGACTCCGCCAGAGCCGGGATGCGAACGGCCTTCCCCGTCTCGTCCAGGATGTCGAGATAGTGGCTCGCCGCCTGCTCAAAGAGCCGGTCGCGGTCGAACGTGTCTGGCTTGTCTGCAAGTACTAGGCTCATGAGCTGCTCTTGGTGACTGGCTCATCGAAGATGATGGTGTCGCGGACGATGGAAACGATCTCCCCCGTAGTCCAGATGGCTTTCACGTCGATGTAGTACAGAACACCCGCTGTCAAAGCAGCAGTGTTTGTTGGGCTGTAGATCACGTCGATGTTGCCGGTGGAGGCATACGTGAGGATGAACTGCGTCGGCTCGTTCACGCTGTCGATCTGCGCGGCGGCGTCAACATCGGCGTCAGCGAGGGAGTCCTTGATGGTCGCGTAGACCTTGCTGGCGCTCGACAAGTCATAAGCCTTGCCGTCGCCGTCCTTCAAGTCTCGAAGCCTGAGATGTAGTGTGTCTCCGATCTTGGGATTCGGAGTGTCCTTGTCGATGATGAAGAGACTCACCTGATCCTCACCTCACCCTTGAGGATCGGCTGAAGCAACACCAATCCTCTGGTAACTAGCTGGATGTAGCACTCGCCCCGCATGAGAACCGGAGCCATCTTGATCTTGAGCAGAGGAACTCCGAACGCCTCGGCGGAGGCGATACCGTTCGGAACGATGTAGTAGACGGCCTTCACGAGAACCGAACCAAAAGCCTCTTGAGAGACAATCCCAGTCGGTTGAATCACAACAACTCCAGGGACCACCGAAGCAGAGCCAAATGCCTCCCCAGTGCTAATCCCATCGGGTTGAATCACCACCATGCCAGGCAGCACAGACGGCGAACCAAACGCTTCTGCTGAATCAATGCCCGTAGGGTTGATGTAGTAGATGCTTCTCAGTGAGGCCGTGCCAAATGCCTCTGCCGACACAATGCCGGTTGGTTGGACAACGACCATTCCGGGCACAATCGTTGGCACCCCAAATGCCTCGGCGCTCGGGATACCGCTGGGAAAGATGCGTCCAGCCATAGTCAAACCGGGCACCCCAAATGCCTCGGCGCTCGGGATACCGCTGGGCAGGATATAAGCCGTCCCAGGCACGACAGTTGGCGACCCCAATGCCTCGGCGCTCGGGATACCGCTGGGCAGGATATAAGCCGTCCCAGGCACGACAGTTGGCGACCCCAATGCCTCTGACGAGGCTATGCCAGCAGGAGAAACGATGACGGTCCCAGGCAATACGCTCGCGTTACCGAAGGCTTCCGCCGAGGCGATTCCATCGGGGATGATGATCTGCGATGCAAGGATAAGCGCCGTGCCAAAGGCCTCTGCCGAGGCGATTCCAGCGGGATGGATCGCCACCGTGCCAGGAAGCACACTCGGACTGCCGAAGGCTTCAGCAGAGCTAATGCCTGTAGGAGCAATCGTGCGAGTCCCAACATATAGGTAGAGACGGCCACCGTATACTCCGGCCAACAATACCGAGCCGTCACCGCTTACACCACAGGCGTACCATTGCTTATCCACGTCCCCCGCAGGTTGTGTCTCAGACCAACTTGTGCCACCGTTGGTGGAGAGATACAGACGGCCACCGTTTACTCCGGCCAACAATACTGAGTCGTCACCGCTTACACCACAGGCGTACCATTGCTTATCCACGTCCCCCGCAGGTTG
>CAZTQK010000011.1:34301-37669 GCA_964615635.1 uncultured Planctomycetales bacterium | reverse complement strand
TGTCAGGTGATCCAGTGCTTCGGCCAGCGCCGTCGCATCGCCCACCGGCACAGAGATGCCGGCTTGGCCGTTGTCGATCAGTTCGGGCAGGCCGCCGGCATCGGATACTACAACCGCCTTGCCGGCCGCCATCGCCTCCAGCACCGTGTTGCTCGATGATTCTCGCCGCGAGCACACCGCCACAATGTCCATCTCCGCATACGCCGTCGCCGTGTCGGACGTACTCGGTCGAAAGTCCACGCGGTCGGCGATACTCAACTCGTCGGCCAGCTTCGCGAGCGAGTCCCGCAACGGTCCCTCACCATAGACCAGCAATCGAGCCATGCGCCGGTGTCGCATCGCGGCCAAAGCACGGATCAGCACATCAATTCGCTTCTCATCCGCCAGGCGGCCGAGGTAGCCGATGACCACACAGTCCTGCGGAGGCTGTCGAACAATCACACGACTGACCGGAGGCGCGGCGTTGACGATGACGCAGCCCTTGCTTCGTGGATAGCCATAGATGCGCTCGTATTCTTGCCGGACGAACTCGCTGTTGTAAATGATTCGACTCGCGAAAACCGCTGCAATCCGCGTCTTGAGGATTTGCCGCCGGTTGTGCAGGCCAAGCCCGGGCAACAGTCCGAAGAGATGACGCCCGGCAGGAACGAAATCGCGGATCCAGGGCATCGTCCGATGGGTCATCGCCACCGGCGTACCGGCCAGAACCGCTCCAACGATTGACGCTCGGAAAGGCGTGTTGGAAGACTGCACGAACAGTGCCACGTCAGGACGATGCTCGCGAAACCAACACCGTCGGGCGATGATTGTCGGTAATCGATAGCGTCGATCTCCGGCCAGGTTGGCGTCCACCCAATCGACCTGCTGCACGTCGAGCGAGCCGCCGATCCCACCAAAGATGTTCTCGCCCGAGAGCGCCACCGTGACTCGCCAACCCGCCGTACAGGCGGTCTCGACGAGAAAACGCGCAAATGTCTGCATCCCGCCGATGCGCAGCGGATTTGCCGTGACCAATGCCAGGTGAAGCGGTCGGCTTGGGGCGGGATCGGCCGTCATCTCAGGACGCCTCCTGGATTGCCGGCTGCAGCGATCCGGCCAATCGATCCCACCATCGCAGGATTCTCATTGGAATGTGCCGTCTCCTCCAGAGTTGCCGGATTTGCGGGTCGTGCGGGGCAATGTCCATCGCAAGCCGAAGAAGACGCCGATAATCAGCCGGCTCGCGCCGCCAGTACGAATCCAGCACCGTCCGCAGCACCGGCTCGATCATGTGCTTCTGCACCGACTCGGCCGGCAGCGCCGCGAACGCCTCCGGGCAGCATCGCCGGAAGTAGTCCTGGGCCAGCCAGTGGACGTAAGCCATGTGCGCGCGGCGACGGGTGATGTTCGTCGAATGCTGGTTCATGATGTACAGCGGCTCGGGCAGATAGACGAAGTCGCAGCACGTGGACGCCAGCAGCGACATGCCGAAGTCCTCGGTGCCGAACAAGTCGTCCTGGTAGTTGCCCAGCTCGAGAACCACCGACCGCCGCAGCATGGTGGACGCCCCGCACACCGGGTTGCGCTCGAAAACGATCTGCGTGCACCGCCCAACAGCGGCCTCGGCGCCTTGTCGCTGGTAGGACTGACGGCTCCCATCGACCCAGCGAGCCAGCGAGCCCGTATGGACCAGCGTGTGCGGGTCGCTGTTCTCCAGCACTGCCAGTTGCTTCTCGTGCTTAGTCAGGTCAACGGTGTCGTCCGCATCGACAAAGGCGATGTATTCGCCGCGAGCCTCGCTCACACCCAGCCGGCGAGCCGCTCCCGGTCCTCGCGAAGGGTTCCTGAGCACTCGCACGCGAGGGTCAAACGCCGCAGCCACTGCGACGCTTCGATCGGTACTGTTATCGTCGACGACCAGCACTTCGATCGGCGGGACGGTCTGGCGCAAGACGCTGTCAATCGCATCCGGGAGCGTCTCATCCGCGTTGAGGCACGGAATGATGACCGTGACAGGTGCGTCGGACAGGCTCACGCCGGCACCTCCGTGGGCTCACAGGTTGCCGCGATCGGCTGCTCGCATCTCGATTCATCGCCGCCGGCGACCACCTGCCACTCGCGGGGCTGGTACACCGGACCGTCGGTTGCCCCATCGGACACGACGTTGATTCGATACGCGCGATCGTGCCAGTCGTGCTCCGGCAGGCCTTTCTGGTCAGCCAGAGCCACGCCGATCTGGTAGACGCCTTCGCCAAGCGCCAACCGAGGCAGATCGACCGCCAGTGTTCCTGTCCCGACGCATCGACCAAGGCGAAGACCATCTCGCAGCGATTCGAACTGGTAGAAGAGCCCCGCGCCGAACATGTGGGCCGAGATCACGAAATTGGGGTCGTCGATCCCGCCGGTGGCCGGGTCGATGGTGTAATCGATCTCCAGGCGCATGGGCCGGCCGGAGGTGAACGTCCGAGCCGGTCGGCCGCTCCCGTCGAGTATCCGGACGGCCGTGATGCGAGCCCCGCTGTCGATTCGACCGCGACCGCCGATGTGTGAATTCTCAATGCCGGTGGGGTTGGCGTCCTCCATATCGCTGACCAGGCGGCTGTACTCGGCGATGGCAGCATCGGGCGAGCCTTCGAGCCGCACACGGCCATGGTCGAGCAGCACCACCCGATCGCAGAAGCGCTTGATCGCCGCCAGGTTGTGCGACACGAACAACACCGACGTTCCGCGTCTCAGGAAACCGCGCATGGCATCCATGCACTTGGCCTTGAACTGCACGTCGCCGACCGAGAGCACCTCGTCGACCAGCAGTACCTCGGGCTCCATGTGCGCCGCGATCGAAAAACCCAGGCGAACGTACATGCCCGAGGAATACCGTTTGACCGGCATGTCGAGAAAGTCGCCAATCCCGGAAAACTCGACAATCTGATCGAACTTGCGGCGGATTTCGCTGTGCCGCATGCCGAGAATCGCACCGTTCACGAAGATGTTCTCGCGCCCGCTCAGGTCGCCGTGAAAGCCGGCACCCACCTCGATCAGGCCGCTGAGTCGACCATTGACTCTGACCTGTCCGCGATCCGGCCTGAGCACCCGCGACAGAATCTTGAGCAGCGTGCTCTTGCCGGCCCCGTTCGGGCCGATGATTCCGACGGCTTCGCCGCGCCGCACCGTCAGGCCGATGTCCTGCAGGGCCCAGAAGGCGTCCCGGGCCTCGGCGCTGCGGCCGCACAGCTTGCGCAGACCGCGAAGCGCGGATTCCCACAACAGCCCATCGGCTCCGCCCTTGCGGAACCGCTTCCACAGGCTCTCGACCTCGATGGCAACGTTCGGCGTCTCACTCATACCGACTGCGTACCTGCCTCCCTGGGTCCCCAGCGACAGGGTGGCAC
>CAZTQK010000011.1:0-34201 GCA_964615635.1 uncultured Planctomycetales bacterium | reverse complement strand
TGGCGGCTCGCCCGCCAGTGTCTTCTGCGCACTCCCATCTAAGCTCCCTGCGGCAGGGTGGCACTGGCGGCTCGCCCGCCAGTGTCTTCTGCGCACTCCCATCTAAGCTCCCTGCGGCACCTTGGCGATGCCGAACACATTGCGGCAGGCAACCGATTTCCTGCCGAACAGCCGTTTCGTCCACCCGGCTTTGAGGCATCCCTCGTCCTTGAAACCGAGATGGGCGTTGACGGCGAAAGTGCGAATCTGCTCCAGGCCGGCCTGCTCGAGCAGCCCGCGCAGATGAATGTGATCCATGCAATTGATGTGGCCGGGCTCATGCCGGTAGAACCGGGTGTGCTCGGTGCGCAGCCGGCGCAGCGGCCAACGATCCAGACATCGCACGTACGCGGTGAACAACCGATCGGGCAGCCAGGCCAGCGGGGCAAGCATGCCGGCCATCTTCCTGCGTGCCGGGTCGAACCAGTAGTAGTAACGGCCCGGCGAGGTCTGGATGACAATGGTTCCGCCGGGCCGCATCACCTGCTTGAGACCGCCGAGCACCTGCAGAATGGACTCGTCGTCGAGATGCTCGAATATGTCGCAGGCCACGACCGCATCGAAAAAGCCCGAATCGAAGTACTTCTCCAGGCAGCGAATGTCGCCGGTCAGCAGGTGAACCCGCTGCGAAAGCCCGAGCGACTCGGCCACCTCGCGCCCGCGCTCGATCATGCAGTCCAGCACATCGATGCCCCATGCCTGGTGGCCTTCGAGGGCAAACTCCAGTGCCCCGGACCCGACGCCGCATCCGACGTCCAGAATCCTCAGCGGCCGACAGTCATCGATGAATCGCTTGATCCAGTCGTACGTGCCGGTCCAGTAGTTCTGCTTGCCCTCAAGCCGCTCGGCGAACGGCCGGAGCATGTTCTCGACAAAGGGCATCTTCTCGGCCAGGATCTCATACCCCTCGCGATAGTGGCCCGACCGAAGCAGCGCGATCATCTGCGCCGACCAGCTCAGCGGGCGCGCCGGATCGATGAAATCGTTGATGTCGACAGTCGAGGCCGCAGCCTCGGGTTCCATGACCGCTGGCGGCATGTCTTCCAGCTCCGTTCGTCCTCGGCGCAGGCTGGGCGCGGTCCGCCTCCCAGGCGACCAACGCCGTCCCCTTTGCCGGCTCTGTCTTTGTCGGATGTTCCAAGGTCCGAGATAAGCTAGACCTATAACTGGGCTCCCGCAGAGCTTGAATTCCTAGGCCCCTTATGGACGATTTGACGATCCGTTCTGACGGCAGGACGTCTACTAGGGTCATGGAGGATCCCAGCATGCCAGCCATCGTCGAGTTCCCAACTGTCGTCAAAACGGCCCTTGTTGAGTTCGGGCCCTTGTTCGCCAACAAGCCCGAGCGGGTGCACTTCGCCGAGTATCTGACCAGTCTGCTGGTGGCCAACCGCAAGAACGTCTCGGCCATCAACCGCAGGTTTGCAGAGACCACGGTTCCGTCTTGCCTGAATCGCTGGCTGACGGAGGTCGAGTGGGACGTGGAGAAGCTGAACCAGCAACGGCTCCGTTGGCTCCAGGAGTGCTTCCATTGGGACGGCAAGCAACATCTGGGCATGGGCAATTGCCAGCTCAGGAATGGCCAGGGGCAGCCCCGCCACTTGTACATGGTCTTCCTGGCGCACAGCGTTCTCATGCGACAGTTGCGGCAAGGCCGTGCGCGGGAGTGGGCACTCGAACGCCGGACGACCAGCGGGCAAACCTGCGGGGCGGTCCTCCGTAGAACGCTGAGTCAGACGATCGCCTGGCTGGTCGATCATCTCGAAAACGGCTGGAATTAAGGGAGAATCAAGGCACACTTGGCGTTACCCTGAGTTTGCAGGAGTCCAGTTGGAGGTCTTGTCACAAAGCCCAAAGAGAAGCCCCCGGCGGTCCTGAACCGCCGGGGGCCCGAGAATAACCCTCCCCCGAATTACAACGGGCCGCCTGCTCCGGTAGGAGTCGGCGGACGCGGCAACTCACGGGAACAGCGGGAAGTTCACCAACCGCCGGTGAACTCCGCCGGCTTCATCCCATTCCAGGATCCATGTGAGCGAACTGTTGGCTACCGGAATGCTCCGGTCGATCCGCAGCGTAAACGTATCAGCAGAAGTGACCTTCTGTCCCGCATCAATTGCCGGCCAACTCACAGATCCGTCTATGATGCTGACATTGCTCGGCCAGTTGTTGAGCGTCGCGGCGACATTGGTTGCACCTCCGTTGCCGCGGTTTTCCATCTCAAACTTCCACGTGTATTCATAGACGGTTCGCGAGACGCGTCTCTGGCTGATCAACGGGTAAGCGGTCGGCCAGAGGTCGGTCGCCGTGATCGTCACTCCGGCATCGGTCGTGTCCGTCAATCCGAACTTGTCGGTTACCCTCAGGTAGACCTTGCCGACATATGGTGTAAACCATGTGGGGCAGGGTGTCGGTCCCGATAGGTCTTCGGGGTCGTTGAAGACGCCGTTCCCGTTGATGTCCCATTCCCACGAGACAATCTCGTCGTTCAATGGGGGGCCCTCGTTGGGATCATACGAACCCGTTCCGTCCAGACAGATGGGTGCTCCGACGGCGCCACTGTAAGGCCCGCCCGCGTCCGCGACGGGGGGCACATTGCCGCTTCTTACTTGAACCGTTACGGATTTGTCGTCAGTGACGAATACGTTGTCGGTCACGCGCAGAATCGCCGTCACATCGTAGTCGTGCCCAAGATCCGGATACCCGTTAGTCAGGACGACAGGTGTGGCCTGGGGGAAAGCGCCCGAGCGGTCCCACGTCCCGTTGCCGTCGAAATCGATCTGCCAGCCGGTCAGCCACTTGTTGGGGTCCTGGTGGTAGGATCCGCTGATGTCGAAGTTGACCGTTTGGTTGGCCGGTGTCGGGTTTGGGGACGCTGCAATCACGGCGATGGGTTTCAACGCGGCGATTGTGGGTTCCAAGACAAGAATGGCCAAGGGTGTATTCATGTTGAGACTGTGGTAGCCGGACATGGTGGTCATCCAGTTGCCGGCCGCCTGCTGTTGGCTGATGACATGGTTGACGTAAAGGTCATACCAATCCTTGCTGCCGATCATCTGAATCTCGGAGACGGTTTTGCCATCGTTATCCCGTGCGATCCTGCAACCCTTGGCCACGCCGTACATGCAGTAGTAGTTGGTCATGGAACCGCCGTACATATGCCAGTTCCATGGATCCCAATTCCTGTTTCCGGCCCAGTTGGCGTCCAGCCAGGTCAGGATCTTGGTGATTCGAGAATCAGTCTTGGGGATGTTGCACCACGAGAGCATGCACAGACCCGCACCGCCGTGTGTGACGTTCCATGAGTTGGAATCGGTGCGATACTGATACGCCAAAGCGGCCCAGGTTCCGCCGTCATAGGTGGTGTAAGGAAGCCAATAGTTTAGCAACTCACTCTTCACGAACGCCGGCGCGTACAACTCCCAACCCTCAGCCGCCTCGCAACCGATAGCCGGCCATTGGGCGACCGAGGTGTCGCTGTCCTGCTGATTGCCGCTGTACCGCCAGCCGCCTCGGCCACCGCCGGTGTCCGCCTGGGCCCAGGCAACGTAGTCGACCATTCCCGCCAGTATGTCGTAGTAGCGCAAGGTGATCGTGCCGCCACTCTGATTCTGGATCGTGCCCATCAGGTTGAGCGCCGGGTTCTTGACTGCGTCGTAGGGATCGGTGCCTTTCGTGTATGGGCCGGCCGCAGCAAAGGCCAACATGACAATGCCATGTTCATAGTTGCTTCGTCCGGAAGGAACATCCACCATACGGCCATCCGGCGTACCCTCCGGACCCGGAGGATCGGGAAAGATGCCGTGCGTATCCGGGTTACCCGCGGGCTGGGGGGTGATGTCGTATGAGTATCGCACTGCACTGCACAGGTAGTTGAGGCCGGCCTTGACCGTGTCATAGTAAATATCTTCGGCCGGATCGCTGATCGGCAGATGGCCCCGGTTCTCAAACGCCAGGACCGACAACGCAGTCGTGGTCGGATAGTAACTGCCGCCAGCACCCGAGGATCCCCAGTTGCCGCCGGCGGCCTGATTCAGATACAGCCATTTGAGGCCCCGCTCAATGGACAAATTGACCCGTGCGTTGCGATCGGCGGTCGCCAACACGTCAATCCGAACTTCGTCATGGTCGCTTTGCCCATCGCTGGCAGTCACCGTCAGTTTAGCGTAGTAGGTCCCCCCCGCGGCGTAGGCGTGGCTGACCGAGATGTTCTTGGCGTTGGTCACCGTGCCCGTGGCGACAGGTGTGCCGTCGTCGAAATCCCAGGTGTACGTTCCGCTGGTCGAGTCACCCCACTTGACTTTGCCCCAGATGTCAAGCGTCAACCCGGCCCAGGCGTAAGCCGTGTCGGTGGTCGCGGCCCTCACGCCGTCGGGCATGACGTAGACCGTCGGCCCCGCGCCGCTGGCGATCGTCGCGCAGACGAGGGTGACAAGCAATGAAACGAGCATCAGTGGCAGGCTAACTGTTTTTTCCTTCATCTCAAGCGCCTCCTAGGGTTGGTGGATCGTGTACTCGAAAGTAACGAGGTCCCATAACGTGGCGTTGGGCGCGCACCAACCACACCGCACCTCAGCCTGTCGTGAGGGACTCCAAGCTATGCTATTGACCCACTGCCATATGCCGACAGCAACAGTGTGTTGTCAAACACAATCACCGCGCCGGCCTTCAGCCGGGCGCGTCAAGAAAGCAATGATTGGGTTGGCTGATCCAGTTTCAGGCGTCATGTACCCACGGTCCCCGACCCCACAGGCCTACCCGCTATTCGCTTGGGAATGCTCAAGCAGTAGATTCCCACGCCGGATCTGGAATCCGCCGCGCTCTCCGAGCACCCACTCGTCGTTATGCCCGGCCGATCAGTCGGAGCAGGCTTTTCTTGCCCACGCCGCAAAGAGACAAGCCGATCAGGGCCAACACGACGGCGGGGGGTGCCGGAACGACCGGACCTCCCGCTACGGTCCATCCGGAGTCGATCACGTTGAAGCCCGCGTCATAGATCTCGTACAACTGCGACCCGGGCGGTAGGCCGGCTCCCAACCAATCGAAGCTCACGCGAAAGCCTCCCAGTTGCTCGCCCGCCGCGAGGCCGGAAGTCTCCGCCCACGCCTCAAACATCCCGCCGAGTTGGATCGCGGACGGCTCGTACACCTCCTCCGTCCAGCCGGCCACATCGGCCTCAACAACGAGGGATCTGATTTCCGGATCGATGCCGGGGCCGAATTCGAAGTTAATCACAAAATCGTCGAGCGAGGCCAACTCCAGATTGAAGACGGTGTACTCGAACATCCAGCGGTCCGTGTCCCCGGCCTGTTCCGCGACGTCTGTCAGCGCGTACTCGATTCTCGTCATGTCCGCGTACGAAGGACTACCCAAGCCCAAAAGCAGCAGACCAGCCGCCGAAACCAATATCCCGACACTCTTGCTCATTCTAGCACCTCCATAAACTGCCATAAAAAGGAAACGTAGGCATAAGAAACACACCTTGAACGACAGCCGCGCACGGTATGCCTTCTGCGAGTCCCGGGCCGTTCGTTCAGAGCCGCGTCCTCCCGAGAAAGGTTTGTGCCAGGAAGCCCACTTTCCCGCTCCCCACACGTCGTGAGCCGTGGACATGCTGGCGGATTGTCGCCGAATATGGCTCGATGGGGCCATTACCCCACTCGTGGTGCGATAATAGAGCGCGGTCGGAGATCTGTCAAGAAAGATTAGTAAAAAATCTGTGATGCACTGCGGTATCTGATTTGGAGTTCTGACAGCACCATAAGACACACGTGAAGATCTGACTGATTCCGACGTCCCGCTCATTCGGGTTAGCACACTGTGGTTGCAGACAGTGACAGGTTAATTATAAGTCTTTTTTTCAGAATACTTTATAGGTATCAATCCGCCGTGTCTGTCGATGCCAGCCCACGACAGACACATCGAACCCCACGTCACATAGCTCGGATTCGTTGGACTGTAAATCGTGTTATTGAAGGCCAGGCTATGAAAGAATCGCTCACCAGTGTCAAAGCCTGCAGGAATGGCGTTCCGTCAACTGGATCGGCTCGGCATTTGAGGCAGCGGGAAAAGTAAGGGTCATCGCTAGGTTATTGTCGGATTCCTGCTTGAACTTGGTGTTGATTCCCCTATACTGTGTCCCATTATAAGACGTTCTTCATGAGGAGACCCGCGATGCGATCGTTGATCCGAGGCAACGTGCGGCTTTCATTTCTGGTCGGCGCAGCGTGTCTGACTGTTTCGTCGTTGATCTGGCTGGCGGTGCCCTGGGGCCTGGGTACTGCAAGCCCGTCGGCCCTCGCGGCCTCGTCGTCCCCGCAGACTGTGCAGCAATCGTTGCCTGCGGTCTCGGCGGAGTCTCAACTGGCGGCCAAACATGCCGAGGCGATTGCGCTGCTGGATCAGATCGAACAAGCGATTGCTGCCGGACAGGATCCCGGGGACTTGGTCTCGTCGCTTCAATCGGTTCGCGACCAGATTGATCCTCTCACCAGGCAGATCCTGGAGCAACTTGATGAAGTCCGCCGAGAATGCATCAAGGCCGGTTTTGCCAAGGTTATTCTCACCCGCCAGAAACAAGTCACCGCGGAATTCAAACAGACGAGGAAGGACTTGCTGGCCGCCTTGGACCAGGTTCTTCGGGCAGTTCGGCCAGTGCCGGGCCGACCTGGGTTCAAGGCGAAATCTGAGGGCGGCGATGAACCTATCGATCAGGAGGCGCATCAATCAGCCGGCAAGTCCCTGAATAGCGCGGCCTTCGAGTCTGAACGGGTCGACGCGGGACAGGCGGAGGCCTGGGTGGCGGCTCGCAGGCCAAGCGATCCACTCGCCGTCGTTCAGTCCGCTCAGGAGGTCGTGAATTCGCTTGCATTCGTCAAGGAGCCGGATCTTCACAATGCCAAGCCGAATGTCTGGGAACCCGCGTCTCCGGTCCACGCGCCGGTGACGCTGGAGGATCCCAGTCAGCCGGAGGTCGATGTCGTTGCCGCTGCGGCGCTCGCCGGACCGCCGGTGCCGGAGGATCTGCAGCCCACCATCGATGTCGAGATCACGCCGGAAATCATCGACAAGGCTGCTGAGCTCGGCTACGACGGCACCCGGATCTACGAGTTCGTTCGCAACGAATGCGAATTCCAGGCATATTTCGGTTCTCGCAAGGGCAGTGTCGAAACGCTTCGTCAGAAGGCCGGCAACGACTACGACCTGGCCAGCCTGATGATCGCCCTGCTGCGTGCCTCGAACATCTCGTGCCGCTACGCCGTGGGCATGGTTGAGATGCCCGTCGACCGGGCCAATAGCTGGCTGGCAGTGGACAACGGCCGAGTCGCCGGGAGCATCCTGACCACGCGGGGCCTGGAAGGGATGACCATCTATCAGGGAACGCCGGACAACGTTGTGGCCGTCCGTTGTCGGCGGGTGTGGGTTGAGGCCTTTGTCGCCCGCGGCCGGGGTTCGCCCACATGGGTGCCGCTCGATCCGGCCTTCAAGCTCCACGAAATTCACGCCGGAATCGACATCCCCGCGGAAATGGGGTTCGACGCACAAGCCTTCGTCGACGAGTACTACGCCCCGACCGATCCCAACGTAGTGCTGCCCCGGCCGGAGACGCTTCTGGAGCTGTTCAAGCAACAAATCAGCGATTATCTGGCGACGTACCATCCCGGCGAGACGGTCGAATCGGTTCAGCGTTCGCAGAGGATTTCGCCGGAAAACCTGGGAGTGCTGCCGGCCTCGTTGCCGTACAAGGTGCGTTCTCGGGATACGCAGTACTCTGAGATCCCCGCAAACCGCCGCTACCAGATCCGCTTCCACCTGTACAACGGCGGGACCAACCTGATCGACTATACGGCCAACCTGCCGACCATCGCGGGAAAGAGGGTGACGGTTTCGTACGTCGGCGCGACCCCCAGCGATCAGCAGGTCATCGACAGCTACAACGGTTTGCTGTACACGCCCCCCTATCTGGTCAATGTCATACCGGTGCTCAAGATCGCTGGTCAGGAGGCCGCCACCGGTGCGGCTTCCGTCGGCGCAGGCCGTACCCACACCGCTGACGTCCATTTCTTCTCTCCCGTCAACGATTCCGGCCTGCCAACTAACCAGACGCCGGTCATCAGCAACGACATCATTGCCGGCGAATCCCAGGCTATCGGCCTTGCGGTAAACGGGGCACTCAGTCCCTTCCTGGCACCGGAAGACCCGGCCGACACCGAGGGCTTTGAGACTCAGTTGAAGAACGGCACCGCACTAAGCTACCTGCAGAGGTGCATTGCTGCGGACGATGAGTTCGGAGCCCTTTGGCATGTGAAGGTAGTCATCGACATCGACGACGCGATCCTGCAAGACCAGATCGCCGTTGCGCTCAGCGGCGGGGGGAGCCCGCTGAGTTGGGAATGGCGCGGCATGACGGTTGACGCCGACCGCAAGATCGTGGGGCTCTGGCGGATTGATCAGTTGGAGGGTACGTGCGGCACCGACAGCAAGGCGGTCATGATCCTGGGTGGCGCTGAGGGATCGTTGTACGAGAACCGCATCTTCGAGGACGACATGTCCCACGAGGCGGTCTCGACGATCAAGATTCTCGAGCTGGCCACCGCGCAGGGAATCCCCATATGTAAACACCATTCAACGTTGCCGTTGTGCGCCAATTCGCTACCGAGCTACATACGAAGCGCCCTTGAGGCCGCCATCCTGGGAGGGCACGAGGTGACGTTCCCGACGCAGATGGTGACGCACGGCAACTGGACGGGCATCGGCTACATCGACATGGACCCGTGCACCGGAGCGGCGGGCTACATCATCGCCGGCGGTCAGAACGGGGGATCAACGGTTGATTCCTGGACGGACTGGATCTGGACCAACCCGTTCAAGGAAGTTGACTGGGTGGAAGGTGATGTCGAAGTTCCTGCGGCCGATGTGCCCGATCCTTCCGCCATCTGGGGCGCTGAGGATACCGCACGGATGCACTTCGAGTACAATCTCCGGGTGCATTACACAGACGGTACATACGGAAGCTGGCGCCCATACAGCCATAACAGCCGCCGCCCCAAAGACTTGTCGCCAGATTACTATCAATTGACGGTTGGCGACCAGGGGCCTCCGACAGCGCCGTCAGAGTACAAACGGAATCTGGCAATCGTAGGTGTCGAGATCGACGATGTTGTGCGGCAGGCCGGGTTGCCCGATAGCGTCCCACCCACCAAGCCGAAAACGGTCAACGTACGTATCACTCCGGCGACCGGAGTCACAATTACATTCTCAGTCGAGAGCCTCGGTGCAGGCAGTGGTAGCGCATCGATCAGTGCCAACTCGACAAGAACAACAGATGGCCCGATCACCGTTACGGGGGGCAGTCAGAACGACGTAGGCAAGACCGGTCTCTTGCAGGTGGTGGCAAAGTTGGCCAGCGGCAGCGAGTGCGGCAAGTCCAAGGGTTTTGGTGTGTGCGCACATCCAAATGGCGTGCAGAACGGGCCGGCACATACTGCCATCAACACATCAAGCGCGGTCGGAATGCAGATTGCTATCGCAGTCAAGTCGGAAACCGGAAACGATTCGGATCTTGATGAAGTCCTCGACAGCGAACAAGTGACGGCATCTGTCAACCACACCGGCTGCTTTGCCGGATTGGGACCGATTACTGGGGCAACGAGTGGCTTCATGCCCGCGACAACAGTTCCGCCTGACAACCATACGATCGGGAAATCGCTCATCATCGGGTGCGTGGACAGTCACGGTGGAGGCGGGAGCCTGGGCTTTCGTCAGCTCGACATTTTCAAGTGCAGTCGGTGCGGTATGGCGAACCCGGCAGTGATTCCGAACTCCGGCTACTTGATTACACATACGGTGACGACCCGTCCTGCGGGAGGGATCGCGAACGTCACATCGAAGACGCCCGCTGGGTGTACAGTAAACGGATACTCAACGGGCGCTGGACCATCGCCGACGTACTCTGAAAACAACGTCGTGCGCCCTTGATTGTTGGCCTTGCGCTTCAAGGAGGAGCAACCTATGCTATACGCGATTGCGGTTCTGATGGTCGGAGCCAACACCATGGTAGCAGGAACCTCGGTTCCCCTAGAGCTTGAGGTAAGGCTTTCGCCACTCAAGCAGAGCTACGCGGCTGGTGAGCCGGTAGCTGTTGAGCTACATTTGCGAAACAGCTCTAGCGACACCCTGCAGGTTGTCGCGTCGTACCCCAGACATCTTGGTCTCACCTTTGCGTCGTCGGATCCGGCTGTTGCCCCTCGGGCGGGACTCCGAGCAGTCAACGAGCGAATCCCAAGCATCAGCCTGCGTCCGGGTGAGGAGTACACTGCGGTATTTGCACTTGATCGTTATCTCTCCTTCAAGCAAGACAGCAATCGGCTCCGCCAGCACACGATCCGCTACTCGGCAGAGTACTCGGAACCCGTCGCAAGTGGGAAGCCTAGTCCAAGGAGCTTTCGGACCACCGGACAGTTCAGTTTCGAGCTGCGGCCAGATCCGTTGCCGACGGACTATGTGCTGCGGCTGGGAAAGGAGTTGGAATCCCGGGACAAGCAGAAAGTCCGGGAGGCTGCGGAGTTCCTCTTGTGGGTGCGTGACCCCTCGGTCATCGGCAGGCTTGAGCACGCCGCGAGGCTCTTGCCTGAAACGTGTCCAGATATCACTGAGGCACTGAGGAAGTTCTTGCCAAGCGACAGGGGGCGTGCTGCGCTGCTCACGATTCTACGGCTGGCTGACACAGAAGGGCTGAAGGCTGGCCTGCAAGTATGTGCGGAATGCGGGGTCTCGGTTCCGGATGAGGTGTATCGAAGCTTGCTTGGGTCAAAGGATGTTGGCACGCGGTACGCAACCCTCGAACATCTGGTTCGGCACGCCGGTGCGGCGCAGTTGCCCCTCGTCAAACCGCTGCAGGACGACCCGGATAACAGCGTCAAGAAGTTGGCCGCTGAATTTGTTGGGCGAATCGAGAAACGCTGATGAAAGAGCATCATTGCACCGGTCTAACAGAGGTGCCGCTTGGGAACGTCTGGCGCCTGTAGGATGGACGCGGATGGCTGGCCATGAGGGTTGCCCCACACCTTCGAGGCGAAAGAGTATTGAAGCTCGTACGCACAAGCCCGGGCACGATCGACGGCGTAGGCAGTCTGGCTCGGTATGGCCTTTACTGACGCTCGATCTGCCGAAACTCCGGGCATGGCGGCCGTTTTTGAACGAATGAAGATGGGCCTGGTGATACGTATGCTGTCGCGCAGTCTGCCAGCGTCACATCTTCTTGTTTTCGCTCCCGCGAGCTACAGTGGCGCCGAGGCTGGAGCCCGGAGAAGCCCAGGGATTGCAGATGAGCGCCGTGGAGAGTGGTCTTTACCGGCAGACGTAGGGGTTAGAGTACGGTTCTCAGCCGTGCTTGCGGCCGGGCAGAAAGTGAGCGACCAGGCAAGGAGACGCCTGGCTCAAGGCCCGTCAAGCCCCTCTGGCTCATGGAGCAGCAAGTATGAGTTTGTGGACACCTGGACAGTGGCCGAGCGTCGAAGGTGCAGAGTCTGACGATGATAAAGTGGCGAAGAGACGATTGGTAATGGGTACCTGAAGGTGGCGCCTCCTAGCATCGAGGCGGGCTGAACCGAGGTTGTGAGTCCATATCGCCGGACGGCTTGGCATTTGAGTCTACTCTGACGAGGAAGAGGAAGGAATCATGCACCGTAGGTCAACTTACTCAACTTTTGTTGTTCTGTCGGCGATAATCCCTCTTCAGATGGGCTCGCCTGCAATGGCACAGAGTGTGGGTCGCGAGCGGCAGGTTGCCGACGAGCGTGCAGCCGAGCGGTTGTTGGCGGCGCAGGCCGCGGAGACGCCTCGCGTACCGTACGGGCCGCTGTCAGCCAACCCTGGTCCTGACGGCCGGGCGTGGCTGTTGTCGAATGCGAATCCTTCCGGCTCCTGGGGCAGCACGTACGAGTTCGTTGACACCTGCACGGCGGTTGAGACGCTGGCAACGACCGATCCGGCCAGCGAGCAGGTGATGAACGGGGCGTGGTGGCTGGCGGGGCTGACCGCCGCCAACTACGAGTACCTAGCAAGGCAGGCGGCGGCAGTGAACGCCGTGCCCGGGCTGGAAGAGGTCGCCGGGACACTGATGGACGATCTGTGGGCCGTTCGCAATCCGCCCGAGACGGAGACCACGCTGCCCAACTGGCCCGAGGGTGGATGGGGCCTGTCGGCCGGCTATGCGACCGACTGCATGACCACGGCCGTGGCGTTGCACGCGGTTAAGGCGGCCGGCCAGGCGGGCGGAATGGCCGTTCAGAACAAGGCACTGGCCGCCGGTGCGACCAACACACACGAACTCGACGTGCCGTCCGACGCCCTCAAGGTCCGAATCTCCATTCACGTCACGGGCTCAGAGGTCAGGCTCTTTCTCTGTGAGGGAACGCCGATGGGATGCGGCGTCTACTTCATCATCCCGCCGGGGACCTATCTCGTGACTTACCCGGACAACGGCGTACCGTTCACGCCGGGGCAGAACTACATCTCGATCCAGAGCACCGGCTCGGCGGCCAGCTACACCCTCCAAGCCTCGTACGAAACGCCGACCTGGGACACCCGCCATGTCTGGGATCCCGACCAGTCGCTGGGGCAGGGCTATGGGCCTCTGGAGTACCTGATTCGCTCCCAGAATGGCGACGGCGGGTGGGGCCTTCAGCGGGGCCAGGACACAGAACTCTACACCACGCTCCACGTTCTTCAGACGCTTCTGGAGTACACGCAGTACGACCTGTCCACTCAGCGGACCGCCGGCATCAACTACCTGAAGACACAGCAACTGGCCGGCGGGGGCTTCGGTTACAGCGGCATGCCGCTCCCGTATGTGACCGCCCTTGCCGTAAGGGTGTTGGTGCTGGATGACGGCTATCCCTTCGAGACAGCCACACAGAACGCCATTACGGCCCTGCTGGGCATGCAGGATCCCGACGGCTCATGGGATTCTGAAGCTTATGACACTGCCCTGGCGGTCATGGCCCTGTGGGATCACAATCAGACTCCGACCTGTGATGCCGGGACCTATCCATCCGAGGAAGCCCCTCCCGGTAGTTGCGGTGCTCAAGTGGATCTATGCGGCAGCGCCAGCGATTTGGATGGCACTATCGTGGATGCTGTGTGGAGAGAAGGAGACCGGGTCATCTGCACAAGTCTGTGTTGCAGCGCCAGCCTCAAGATCGGCCCGCACACCCTGACGCTGACCGTAACGGACGACGGCGGCAAGTGGGCCTCAGACCAGACGGTCGTTCAGGTCGTGCTGCCACCGGTTATCGTTCTCCAGGCGAACATGGACACCGACCCCGGTTGGTCGACCCAGGGGCTCTGGCAGTGGGGCGTGCCGCTGGGACAGGACGGCTGGCACGGGAACCAACCCCCCGATGGCCCGGATCCGACCAGCGGATACACCGGCTCCAATGTCTACGGCTACAACTTGGCCGGAGGGTACGAGGACAACCTCCCCGCCACCAGCTTGACCACCCCGACCTTCGACTGCACCGGGCTCACCGGCGTGACTCTCCGCTTCTGGCGGTGGTTGTCGGTGGAGGATAGCACATACGATCACGCTTCCCTGCAGGTATCCAACAACCCGACCGACCCGGACAGTTGGGTGACGATCTGGGACCACGTCGGCAGCACGCTGACCGATGCTGTTTGGTCGCTCAGGGAGTATGACCTCTCGTCCGTAGCCGACGACCAGCCGCAGGTGGCCGTGCGGTGGGTCATGGGACCCACTGACTACGCCTGGAACTATGGCGGTTGGAACATCGACGATGTGGAGGTTTTCGGCGGTTCCGCAGCCGCATTTCCGGTGGTCCCTGGTGACTTCGACCAGGATTGCGATGTTGATCTGGATGACCTAGAGCAGTTCGAGTTCTGCGCCTCGGGTCCTGGGATCCCGCATTACGGCGGCTGCGACACCGGGGACTTCGATATCGACAGTGATGTCGATCAGGCGGATTTCGCCGCCTTCCAGCGGTGCCTGAGTGGCGAGGATATCCCGGCAAACCTGAGCTGCGCAGACTAGACCGGTCACGCGGTACTTGGCAGACGCAACAACAAACTCGGGTGTGGCCACAACCCAAGAGAACGTGTCAGGATGATCCTTCGGCCCTGATCCAGTCCGTCACCGCGGCGACACTTAACGCCCCCAACGCCATAAACTACCTCTCAAGCAGAAGTTACAGCCACACCACGACAATCTTCAGGTGCCGATCTGGGCCGTTCTTGAGCATCATGACGACCCGGAATCGCTCAAGCGCGCGCAAACCCAGTCGTAAAGCCGATAACAAAATGACAAACGGCACACACTGTGTCGCCGGGCGGGCAAACTGGACCAGGCCTGGGCGGTTTCGTCCATTCAACCTTCCACCTTCCGATGCGACCTTGACGCGAAGATCATCAGCGACGACGCTGCTGGCATGACGGCATGTGCCGAAGATGCCCGCAAACGTGTCCGTTCCTTGCCTGTCCGAGCACGGTTCTGGACACGGCGTCGAATCATGTGCATGTCGGCTTGCGGTCTCCTCCTGCTCGCGGCTGTCTCGGCGGCCCAGTCGGACGTTGCCCCGGACGAAGAGGTTGTCTTCTTCAACACCGCCGCTCGCCTCGACACCGACGCCAAGGAATGGATAGTCCCGATTCACGGCTGGATCTTCGAGCCCGAAACCGACTCCATCCGCCGAGCGGCCATCTTGGCGGCGCTGCGTGAAGCACTGGACGTCGACGACGAACACGCCGGCGAAATGCTCTTCCACCGGCGGGCCGCCGCTTTCCTGGTTGACAACGAGCGCGGCAAGAGACTCATTCTTCGCGCCGGCAACCGGACGATGACCGTTGGCCCGTCGCATCGCAACGGCCACTTCACGGGCAGCGTCCGGTTGTCGCTCGAGGAGGCCGACCCGTTATCCCGACCGGACAAGTTCGGACGACGCTGGATCGAGCTGGAGGTGGTGATGCCCGACCCGGACAAGCGGCGCTTCTCGGCCAAGACCATGCTGGTCGAACCGGCCGGCTTGTCGGTCATCTCCGACATCGACGATACGATCAAGATCACTGAGGTGACCGACCACGAGGCAATGATCGACAACACATTCCTCCGACCCTATCGGTCCGTGCCCGGCATGACGGAGCTATACCAACAATGGGCCCAAAGGGGCGCCGTCATCCATTTCGTCTCTGCAAGTCCCTGGCAATTGTACGAACCGCTGACCGAGTTCATGGACAAGGAAGGTTTCCCGGCCGCAACGTTTCATCTCAAGACGTTCTACTGGAAAGACTCGCGATTCCTGTCACTGTTCGCCGATCCGATCGAGTACAAACTCGGAGTCATCGAGCCGGTCATGAAGTCGTTCCCGAAACGGCAGTTCATCCTCGTCGGCGATTCGGGCGAGAAAGACCCGGAAGTGTATGGTCTGCTTGCCCGCAGGTATCCCGACCAGGTGGTTCTCATCGCGATTCGGGCGGTCGACGATGAGTTGCCCGAGGCCCGGCGTTTCCAAACCGCTTTCGAAGGCATTCCTCGGCAGCGCTGGCGTGTTTTCAGCAAACCCGCAGAACTGAGCAATGTGGCCCTCCCCCCCGCCGCAAGCACGCGCCCGGCCACGACGACGCGGAGCCCGTGACAATCTGGGCTGTTCTCTCAGAATCCTGGCGTTTCCCCGCCCAATCTCGCAGACCCAGCTTGTGGGTCCGTGACAGTCTAGGCGGTTCTTTCAGAACCCCGAGCGTAAGCGAGGGGCCAGGCCGCGAAGCGGCCATCACCGCACGGGGGCCGCTCCCAAACGGTCGCGGTTCTGAAAAAGCCATAGCGTCTTTCCGCACAGACTGTCACGCACCCCAGCTTGGCCCGCACCGATCGGAGTGTCGACACAGAAAAGGAAAACCGGATAATGAGGCCGATCAGCGTTTCTCACTGTTGCTCTTGAAAGGGGCCTCACGATGCGAACAAGGAACTCTGTCCCGCGGTGCGCGATACTGAGCGTTCTGGTGTCGGCTGTTCTTCCTGTGGTTCTGGCAGCTCCGAGCAGCTACGCCCAGACGCCGGCGAGCTGTGATTTCGAGATCGACGGCATGCCGCTGTACAGCCCGACGATCCAAAGCCGGGCGATCACCGCCGAGAACGCCAAGGGCGAGAAAGGACAGGGCGGTCAGGCAGGCGACGGGCGCAAAGGGCTGCCTTGTCTGTGGAACCTCAAGAAGGACCAGGTTTTCACCTTCGCCGAGATCGACGGGCCCGGCTGCATCCGGCACATCTGGATCACCGTTCAGAATGAGGGGCCGCAGAAGATGCGGAATCTCATCCTGCGCTTCTACTGGGACGGACAGGAAACACCTTCTGTCGAGGCGCCGCTGAGTGATTTCTTCGGCGTCTGCCACGGGCGGACCGCCAGAGTCGAATCGGCTTTCATCAGCACGCCCGAGGGCAAGGGCTTCAACAGCTACTTCCCGATGCCGTTTGGAACGAAGGCGAAGCTGGCGGTCTGCAATGAAACCGGCAAGGACGCCGGCATGTTCTTCTACCAGGTCGACTACACCATCGGCGACGGGGTCACCGGCGAAACGCCGCGGTTCCACGCCCAGTTCCGACGAGTCGCCAACACAACCATGGCCGAGGACTATGTGATACTCGATGGGGTCAAGGGGAAGGGCCGCTACCTCGGCGTCAACCTCGGCATTGTCGATCGTTTCGCAGGCAAGGGGGTGTGGTGGGGCGAAGGCGAGGTGAAGATCTACCTCGACGGTGACACGAAATACCCAACAATCTGCGGCACGGGCAGCGAGGACTACGCCGGCTCGGGCTGGGGACTGGGCCAGTTCCAGGGCCGGCAGATGGGCGCCCCGCTGATCAAGGATCAGTTCGTCTCGTTCTACCGGTTCCACGCGATGGACCCGGTCTACTTCTCACAGGACATCAAGGTGACCATCCAGCAGATCGGCAACGACGGCAAGCACGAACCGGCCGACCCCAACGGACCGCTCAAGGAGCTCATCGAAAAGGGCTGGTACAAGAAACCCCGGCCGGGCGGCAACTTCGAACGCGTCGACGACGTCTGCTCCACCGCCTACTGGTACCAGACGCTCCCGACACAACCGTTCCCCAAGTTCCCGGACAAGGAACTGCGAAACCTGGGGCTATGATCGTGCGTGTCACGATCTCCCTTGACGAGCCCGGCCGTTTATCCGCGTCAATCTGCGTGATCTGCGGGCACTCAAAGACTGTGAGCCGGGGATGGCCGCAAAAAACGCGAGAAGTCACAAGAACAAGGCCGAACGTTCGCACGCACCTCTGCGAGCCTCTGCGTCCACTGCGGTACATGAACCTCTTATAGTTCTCTATAGTACCATCCTGTTAAGAATCAAGAGTTGACCCCGGCACCGCACAACCGCCCGCTGTCAGTAATGCGTGACTGTCCGTAATATCCCGAACGCTGATCGCTGCCTTTCAGAACCGCGACCCTAAGGGCTTACGACTACCCACATTTCTGACGAACCGGGCTGGCGAGGCCAGGAACGCAGGTCAGCAGTACGCTGATGCCGTAGCTGATCCACGTTTTCGACGCTGCCCGAGGCCTCCCACGAAGATGTGGGTAAACCTAAGCCCTAAGGGAGCGGCCCCCATGTGGTGTTGGCCGCTTCGCGGCCTGCGCCCCGCTCACGCTGGGGCTTCTGAAAGATCCGCCCAGACTGTCACGGCCCCACCCGAGGGAGCCGCGTCGAGGGGCTAATCCTATCCATCCGGCCCGCAGATCATAGGATTGACGCGGATGAAGAACAGGAGGAAGGCGTGTGAACATGAGGTAACGGAGACAACGGAGATAGGTCTCCGCGCCCCTCTGCGTTCACTGCGGTGAAACACTTGCTTCTCCGTCCGCCGAAAGCTGATCGCTGAAGGCTGAATGCTGATCGCTTCATTCCAACCGCTGAATACGCCGAATACGCGGAGACACACGCCAAGGCGTCTGGCCCAATAGAGCCATGTTGTGTTCAGGAGGCTTCCACCACCCGAGAAGACGGGCTGCGTCCCCTTTTTCGCCCGGGTTGTGCTGGAAACGGGCCGCGCATGACCGGCCGTGCGGCTGGGGAAGAACCTCGAATGGACGCCAATGAACGCGAATGAAGCCCATGAACGAACGTTCAATTCGCGTCCATTCGCGTTGATTGGCGGTTCGAATGGGAATCGGATAACGGATCGGATTACCGGACAGGTTCGTTTCTGGCAAGAAGCGGTCGAGAGGAGACCATTAGGCCGTTCGACTGTTAGGCCGTGAGGAAGAAGGCAGGGGGTGGTCGGTGAGGCGGCGCGGCGACGTCCGGAGGGGATGGGAATCCCCGAAGAAGAGGGACCGAGATAGGAATCTCGGTCCAGCGAGCGGGAATAGCCGACGAGGCCGTCGGCCCCGCTTGCTTTTCATCCGCGTCAATCTGCGTCATCTGCGGGCACTCAGCAACTGTGAGCCGGGGATGGCCACAAAAAACGCGAGAAGTCATAAGAACAAGGCCGAACGTTCGCACGCACCTCTGCGAGCCTCTGCGTCCACTGCGGTGGAACACTGCCTTTCCGTCCGCTGAATGCTGATCGCTGAAAGCTGAGTGCTTCATTCCAACCACCGAGTACGCCGAGAACGCGGAGAAACAGGGCCTTCTGCCACCACCTGTACCAATAGTAGCTTTTGACCTCTTGTCCGACCGATGCGGATGCCCTCGAAAACTACTTTATGCTGCCATACACCTACTATAGACACCCTCAATAAACGGTCCCGTTATCTTACGCAACGCTCCCCGCCGGTCAGCTCGTTGCGATCATTATACCCGAAATCCCAGTGATGGTCGCCACTGCCGCCGGTAAATGCCCTGCGAGCGCCACCGTTAGAGCTTAAAAATCATCCTGACACGTTTTCTTGTCGCCGCCAGGCGAACGGGGCCGGCGCCTTCGGCGCACCGTCGGCCGGGTTATCCCTTGTCAGGTTGCGTCCCCGCAGAGCCTGACTCCGTTTCACCCGGCAGTGCCATGATACCAGTAAACCGGTCGGGCCAAAACTTGACAGCAAGACCGACGGTGGGGTATGCAAGTTCACAACACACTGGCTGGGTTTGAAGTGATAATCGCTGGCTGGGTTTCAACTGATAAACGACAGCGTCCCCTTATCCGCGCCTGAAAAAAAAGCTGCGTCCCCTTATCCGCGCCTTATCCGCGCGTTATCTTATTCATCCGCCCAAAGGGGCAGAAAACGACTTTACAGCATTGTTCAAGGCGCTCTGACCCCAAAGCGCCTTCCGGTAACGGCGCTGCCAGCGCCACTGTTAGGCCCTACAAATCATCCTGACGGGTTTTCTTGTCCGACACCCCCGCGTTTCGATATCTGAGAAACTCAAGCCAGTCGTGTTCTGATGCGAATTGCCTGATTTGTCCTCTATTCGGAAAACTCTCCATTATCTCTGTTACTGTCTCGCCTGTTCGCGAATCATACTTCCAGAAGCGTGCTTCGTAGTTAGAGATATAAAGAAGATAAAGCCAGTTAGATTCCTTGGTCTCCAGAAGCTTCGCATAGGAGGTGTTCGGGTGCGGTGTGAAGAGCCTCGCAGCTCCGACTTGACGCAAGACGACCGCATACTCATGACGGCAGCCTTCGGGACTTGAGTAGAGTCCAGTCTGCCTTGTTGTATCGAACACGGCGATCCCCCCGCCGCAAACCAGTGCGACCACGATATCTGGCGAGACGCCGTCTTCCTGTAGGCCAACCAGAACACCGGAATCGAAGTACAATAACCCACTTGGGCTGTGCAGAAACGGGCGGGCCGCAATTGCCGGGAGTTCCCTCTCCATGTTCCCGCAACCCAGCACTAGGGTGAGACTAAGAATGAATGCCGTACGCACTTGGCTACACACACACGCAATACCACACATTGTAGGGCACCTCGCTGGAAGGCCGCATGGGCACCTCACCTTTAAGAAGCACGTTGGATACGACATCTTGGCCGTTTCGGATGCAGGCTACAGCCAAGACCACAGGCCTCTTCCTTTGCTCCGTGCGAAACCTGTCCGAGAATACTACCCTTCGCAGGGCTTGCAGTAGTAAACCCTGCTCCCCTCGTGCACACGCCGGCCCGCGTTGGACAAGAAAAGGTGTCAGGATGATTTATTTGACGAATCACTCTGACGCCGTCTTCTTCTCGCTCAGTTCTCCTTTCTTCTCCTGCTCTATCCTACAGATGTAGGGAATGTAGACGACGGATCAGCGGCCGTCAAGTTGTTTTCGGGACTGTTCTGCGATCTTGACAACTTCGTTGCGAGGCACTGAACCCCAGCGTTGCGGACGGCAACGCCGGGGTCTGTCACCTTCCCACCGGCAGATTGGGCAGCAGACCGTTGCGCCTCACTCTGGCAGTGCTTCTCTCTGCCCCGAAGAGCGACCCCAAACACGATGTGGCTCTTGGCAGGGCTATAATGTGCTCGGTGTGTTGTCGGATAGCGCAGGCCTCGGTACCAGGAGAGACGGCACCATGTCGATCGATCTGAGCAAAGACGCAGGGCTGTTGGCGGGGTTGGCTGCTGAAGTGCGGGCCAAGACGCTGCGGCTGTTCGACGATGTGAAGGATTCAGAGTTGATGTACTCGCCGCCGGGGCTGTCGAACCACATCCTGTGGTATGCCGGCCACGTGCTGTGGGTGCAGGATGCCCTGAGCATTGCCGCGATCACCGGCGAGAGCGAGCTTCCGGCCGGTTGGGCCGAAACCTTCGGGAAGTTCTGCCGGCCGGTGAAGGAGACCCAACAGTGGCCCGACCGCAACGAGATCCGCGAACGCCTCGTCGCTCAGTTGCCAAGGTTGCAGGAGATCATTGGTGCGGCGGGCAAACGCGACCTGGAGAGTCCATCACCGAACAAGGCCCTCGGCTCCGAGAAGCCCCTCTGGTACTGGATCACCCATGCCAGTCATGACGAGGCCAACCACCAAGGTGAAATCTACCTCCTGATGAAGATACAACGAAGGAAGTGATTCTTGGCCGGCGCGGACAACCTCGCAGCTCGGCGAGACCGTTGGGAGGCAAACATGCAGCCGGCCGCGAGCCCCCTTATCATCAGTGCTGCCCTATTGCAGCAAGGCCCCCGGGTTGTTGCATCCTCTTTCTCGACCTCGCGAGCAAATCATTTCACATTCTGAAAATATCTCCTAAGCATCGTCGGCATCGATCTTTGCGTTTGGTCAGACCGTTTATCGCCTGCGACAGAAGGGCGTCGTGGGCCGATAAATGTCTTCTGAATAAGCATTTGCATTCTGTCTGTGGAAACACAAGAATCCCTCAGAAGCGGTGCAACTTTTCGCCGAAATAGGTGTCCAATATTCCGTAGATTCCCTATTGGGGCCTGCCGGTCAGGCTCAGGGCCGCAAGAGCCTGGGCAAGAGGGAAGCAAGGGCGAGCCCGGCAGGTGCCCATGGGAAGGAGTGTTTACTGTGCCGCTATATATGCTTTGTCCGCATTGTGAACACCCGCAGATTGTGCCGGTCCGGCGTAGGGGCAGGGCCCAGTTCTGTCGGCAGTGTGGGCGGGCCTACGTGCCGTCCAAGACGCGAGAGGAGGCGCAACCTCTCCCGATCTCCACAATCGCCGAAATGCAGGAGTTCTCTCGGCCCGCCGAAACACGGGTGTTCGTTCTCGACTGAGTAGAAATTGCCAAGCTGCTCGGCTGCAAGGCAGTCAGACTGCCGGGCTGAAGGTCCGGGCGGGAAGGGTTTGCCGGCCAAACAAGACCGGTAACAGGCGGCCCGCGCCGTGTGTTCCTCGCCGCGGCAGTGTCAGTATCGGATCCGGCGAAATCGGGCTTGGCGGGCTCGGGTGAGATGCCCGGGGTGGAGCCTGCCGGCCCTTTCGCCGGGGATTCTTCAATAGCCGATGGCGGCGCCGTCTTTTCGCAGGTCCGATGCCGCCTGGAGCACGCCGTTGGCATGGTCGATGAGAATCGCCTGGCAACCACCGAAGCCGCCTCGGCCACGGGTGACCTTGTGTCCCTTGGCTTTCAGTGCGGCGATCACCTCGTCCGAAATCCCCGACTCAACAACGACTTCGCCGCCGTCGGTCATCTGCTTACCGGTCGGAGTACTTGACCCATAGTGGGCGCAGCGCGCTGACTCGCCGGCCTCCTGCACATTCATCCCGTGATCGATCAGGTTGCAGAGTACCTGCACCTGCCCCTGGGGCTGCATGTCGCCGCCCATGACGCCGAAGCAGAGCCACGGTCGCCCGTCGCGCGTCACCATCGCTGGAATGATGGTGTGGAACGGCCGCTTGTGCGGCTCGATGCGATTGGGGTGGCTCGAATCGAGGCTGAACAGCATCCCGCGGTCTTGCAGGGCAAAGCCCAGATTCCCCGGCACCAGCCCCGAACCCCATCCGAGGAAGATGCTCTGGATCAGCGAAACGCAGTTGCGGTCCTTGTCCACCACGGTGATGTACACCGTGTCGCTGAGACTCAACTTGGGGTCGCCCGCGGGCACTTCCAGGGCCGCTTGCTGAGGATTGATGCGTTTTCGCTGGGCCGCAGCGTATTCTTTCGAGATCAACGGCTTGATCGGCAGGTCCTTGGCCACTTCGGGATCGGCGTAGAACCGGGCCCGGTCGGCATAGGCCAGTTTCTTCGCTTCGATGTACAGGTGCAGAAACTCGGCCGAATTGTGGCCCATTCCCTTGATGTCGAACGGTTCGAGCAGGTTAAGGATTTCCAGCACCGCGATGCCCTGTCCGTTGGGCGGCAGTTCCCACACTTCGTAGCTGCGATAGGTGGTGCTGACCGGGTCGACCCACGTTGAACAGTGATCCTCCAAGTCCTTCATGGCCAGGAGACCACCGTTCGCCTCGCTGAAGGTCGCGATTCGGCGGGCGATGTCACCCTTGTAGAAATCAGCCGCGCCCTCTCTGGCGATTCTCTCGTAGGTTGCGGCGATGTACGGATTGGCCATCTTCTCTCCGACGTGCGGGGCCCGGCCCTCCTTGAGGTATGTCCTGGCAGCGTCCGGACTGGCCTTCAACAAGCTCTCCGTATTGACCCACTCGTTGCCGATGATCTCGGTGACAGGGAAGCCATCTCGCGCGTATCCGATGGCCGGGGCGAGTATTTCGGCGTAGCCCTTGCTGCCGAACCGCGCCCGCAGCGATTCCCAGCCGTCGACGCATCCTGGCACGCTCCAACTCAACGGTCCGCGCCTGGGGATGGCGTCTATTCCCTTGGATCGAAAGTAGTCGATGCTCGCGGCGTAGGGGGATCGGCCACTGGCATTAAGTCCGTAGAGCTTGCGGCTCTTGGCGTCCCAGACGATCGCGAACAGGTCGCCGCCGATCCCGCAACTCATCGGCTCCACCACGCCCAGCACGGCGTTGGCGGCGATGGCCGCATCAACGGCGTTGCCCCCCTGTTTGAGGATGTCGATACCCGCTTGCGCCGCGAGCGGGTGACTCGTCGCTACGACGCCGTTCGTGGCCATGACCACCGATCGCCCGATGGCCGGGTTGCCGATCGGCCGATCGCCCGTGTTAGTCCACGTGTTTGTCATCAGTACAGTACCGATCAGCAAAGTCGTGATGCATACCATCGGACACCTCGCCACAGGATGAACGCGCCACTCTCGCGGCGAATCCTTTCGCCATTTGTGGGTGCGGGATAGGAATCCCGCCGATGATCGGGCCAAGATAGGAATCTCGGCCCGGCTTCCCCAGTTGTCCTCTTGGTGTCTCGGCGCCTGGGCGGTTCAGTCTTCCTTATTCATCTGCATTCATCTTCCGCCGCAGATCACCGTAAAACGCTCTCGCCTTGGCCAGCCTTTCGCGGACGCCCTTGCCGCGAGAAGTGTTGTCGGCGACGAATTCGGCGTCTATGACGTTCATGCTCTTGAGCATCTTGTCAATCGCGATCGGACCGCGCTTGGGACACCAGGTGGGCCCGTCGTTGACGATCACATACACCGGCGTGGTGTGCGCCAGGGCCTTGTTGTCGCAGATGGTCCCGGCGACGATCCAGCGGCTTCGCTCGACGGGCACCTCGACTTCGATGCTGATCTCGGCTCTCTTGTAGTCGTTGACGACTTCCTGGATCACCCCGTCGTTGTCGACCAGGCTCAGGACTTTCGGGACGCCGACCTTGGGATGGCCCCAGGCCCTGGCGACAACCTTGACCTTCTCGCCCGGCTGCTTCTTGATCTCAGATCCGGGTAGCTTGCCGTCGACAGTGAACTCCAGCGCCGGCCCGTTGGTCACGAAGGTGTTGCCCGCCTTGAGCCCCGCGTACCAGGCATCGATGTCCAGCTTCGGCCCCACGTAAACGTAGGTGCGCACCTCGCCGATGGTCGAGCCCCAGGGCAGGTCGCTGCCGGCCGCCGCCGTCAGGCGAAACCCGAGGTTCAGGTAGTCGTAGTAATCGATGGCGTTCAGCAGACTGAACTGCAGGATCTCGACGAAATCCAGATCGCCGGTGGTCACGTACCAGGGCAAACCCCGTGGCAGGTCGCAGCCGTTCCAGGCGAAGTGGGCAAAGCCAACGATGCCGCCCGGCTGCTTCTTGATTCGCTTGAAGTTCAGATCATAGAAGTCGTACTGCGTGGCCACGTCGTCAACGCGGGCAAACTCGCTGATGTTCAACCCGAGGATGTGCCCGAAGGTGCTCCGGGGCTCCTCCTGCCCGGGCACCAGCCAGTAGTCGCCGCGGTTGCACCGGAACTTGCTGCCGAAGCCGGTCTGCTTGAACTCGCTGCCCGTGTGATGGCCCATTTCCAGCAGGTTGACGACGTGCAGGTCCTCGGCCACGGCGTACTGCAACAGGTACTCGCGATGCTCGGGCTTCAGCAAGGGGTGATGCACGTGCACGTCGCCCGACCACCAGCCACGCTCGGCCAGGTTGACCCAGCGAGTGAGTTCAATGGTCTTGGTGAGTCTCTCCTCTTTGCCGGTGAGCGTGAATTCCTCGACCACCGGGACGTATTCCATCCCGTGCGCGACCGCCACGCGCCACTTGCCGGCCGGCAGATCGATGTCGAAGTCTCCCGACGTCTGGTACATCACCGGCTCGCTCCAGTACGGCAGCGAGGGGCGCATCTCGTACACCCATGCCCGGTCGTCGTTGTCGCTCTTGCCGTTGGTCTTACGGACCGGACCGATCCAGTTGCGGTCGGGGTCGAACTCGACGCCGCGAACGAACACCGGGACCCTGGACGGCTGAGTGCTCACAGCACCCTCGGGCGGCAATCGGACCTCGCCGTCACTGGTGCCGGTGATGCAGACCATGGCCGGCGTCGTCTGTCCGGCAGCGGTGTCCATCAGCCGAAAGTGGACGGTCGTCTTCTCGTCGCCCATGGCCGGACCGGTGAAGAGAAGGGCTGCCGACGCAAACGAGACAGCTCGCATGGTCATATTCATGTTCTTGCTCCCAAACCGCGACTGTAGCATGACAGCAGGCTTGTGCCCCGCTCAGATTGCGATTATACGGTGCTGCGAGCCACTCAACCACTCTCTGGACCGATGACTGATAACCGAGAACTGATCACTACCTCACGTTGTCTGCATCGCATCGATGATGTTATTCCGCGATGCGTGGCGGGCGGGTAGCAGACCGGCGATCAGGCAAATGACCGCGGTGAAGGCCACGCCGAGCCCGACCCACTGCCAGGGCACGGTCGTCTCCAGATTGTAGCCCCACACGGTGAAAATGATCCGGTTGACGCCGTGAGCGGCGAGCAACCCGACGGCCACGCCGGCGAAGCTGCCCAACAGCCCCAGCACCAGAGCCTCGCCGATGACCAGCCGCCCGATCTGCCATTTCGTCGCGCCGACCGCCCGCAACATGGCGATCTGCCTCGTTCGGCTGGTCACGTTGGCCATCATCAGGTTGGCTACGCCGAAGGCGGCGATGAACAGGGCCACTGTCGGGACACTCGCAAACAGGAGCATGGCCCGCTGAATGTCGTGGTCAATCTGGTCCTTGAGAGCTCGCACCGAGGCGTGCAGCGGGCTGGACGAGCCGACGTGAGCCGCCAAGAGCTGCATCACCAGTTCTTCGCGAAACGTCCGCCATCGCTGCTCAGGTGAAAGGCCCGCCCAGTCGGGGTTTGGGCCGCTGAGCATCGATTCCTGGAACACGCGGAGCAACGGCACCTGGATCCAGTAGATCGGCATGCCGGCGGCTCTCAGGGGCCTGCATTGCTCGGCAATCCGATCCAGTTCTTCGGCGCGTTCCGGCAGTGAATCGCGCCACGCATCAATCATCTCCGCCAGTTGGGCGGCGTTGTCTGCTGTCGGCGGCTGTTTCTCGGCAAACTCGGGCGGCGGGGGCGTCTCCGGCAGGTCGAAATTGACCAGGAACATGCTGGCCACGTCGGGGACCTCGAACAACTCGCGGGCGTCGTCGAACGTACCCATCACGACGAACACAGTCTGCTGCGTGAGGTTGCCGCTGACGTTGAAGTAATTCGCGGCGATCTCCAAGGCGGGCGACGTCACCACCCCGGCGATTTCAAACCGGTGCATCCTGCGCTTGCCGTCGTTCAAGCGGATGCCGACCTTGTCTCCCAGACCGGTTTTGTGCGTGCGGGTGAATTCGGGCGTTACCAGGATATGGCCGCCCGTCTTTAACTTGGCGATAGCGTTTTCGAGATCGCCCTCGACGAACTCCAGGTTGGCGATTCGGAAGAACTCGTCCGGGTCGCCCGCGACGAACGTGGACCAGGGAAAGTGAAACAGGCCGCGGCCAAGAACGGTGCAGCGCAGGCCCTCGTTGACCAGGCAGCTTGACTTGACGCCTTTGAGTTTCTGGGCCTGCATGGCCTTCTGACGATCCACGGGCGGGCTGATGAACACGAATGCCTCGGCGAACTGGCTCGGGAAGTCCCAGCCGCTGGCCATGGATTTGCTGAACACCACGAGCGAGACGATCAGCGACAACCCCACCATGAGCCCGCAGCAGATGGCCGCGGAACGCCACGCCGCCCGCCCGACTTGGTCGCTCAGCAGACGCCGTTGAACGCGAAGCACGGCGGCGGCGACAAACACCGCTGCCTGCCCGACCAGCCGGATGGCGGCGGGCATGATCAGCGCGTGCCCCCCGTACAGGAAAGAAATCAGCCCGAGGGGATACAACGGGTGCCGGAGATACTGGATCAACGGCATCCGCAGGATGGTGTAGAAGTACCCCGCAATCATCGCGAGACCAACAATCGCGGCGATCCAAGTGACGAGGCCGGGGGTCGGCTGCGACTGCGGTCGAGAGGCGGCCAGCGGCGAGACGCGCATCGCCTGGACCACGGGGATGGCTGCTCCGGCGAGCGTCGTCACCAGGCCGCCGGCCAGCGCCAGAATCAGGCCCGGTCGGCTGATCACCCACTGGCCGATGTATTCCGGCGCCATCCACACGCTGAGCCCCGCCAATCCCATGCCGATGGGGATGCCTGCCAGCACACCAACTAACGCCACCGGCAGAGCCTCGGCCAGCACAATCATGGCCGTCTGTGTCCGTGTCATGCCCAGGCATCGAAGCATGCCGAGTTGGGCGATTCGTTCGACCATCCCCATGCTGAGAGTCGACAGAATGATGAAGAACCCGGTCAGCAGAGCCACGCTCGAGAGGAGGCCCATGACAAACGCCGTTTGCCGCTCGGCGTCCTCAACCTGTGCGAGCTTCATTTCGGCGGAACTGACCAGGAAGCCCTGCTTGTCGCGGTCCACGATCTGGCGGACCAGTCGTTGCGTATCGCGCAGGGCCTGCTGAGAGTGATCGTGAAGCAGGACGTCGATGCGGGTCACGCGGGCAACATCCTTGCTGATTTGTGACAGCTCCTGCATGCGGTCGAGCCGCCCGACGATGACCGGCGACTGCTGCTTGGCCACCCGCCGATGTTCGATGATGCCCACGACGGTAAATGTCGCGGATCGTTCGGTCGCGTTGATCCATTCCGGACTGCGGCAGCGAATGAGGACTTTGCTTCCGATCGTCAGGCCCGTCTGCTCGGCAAGTTGGCGTTCCACCAGCAGGGCATCGGCGTCATCCGGGGTCAGCACGCGCCCCCCATCGCCGACGCGGTCTTCCCTGTATTGCCTGAAGTGGTACTCGGTCGCCGGGTCGATGCCCATGGCCATGACCGAGACGCCCCTGCCTTCGACAAGCTCTGTCGTTCCAGGCTTCTCGATCAGCGGCTGAAGGTACATGTAGTATTGCAGACGGCAGGTGACGTGGGCGACGTTCGGCAGCGCGGCGATCTTGTCAGCCAGGTGCTGATTGACTTGGCCATTCTGCCCGAAGACCGATTCGACGGACAGGTGGCTGCGTCCGACCCAGAGCCAGACCTGGTCCTCCAGCGACAAACGCACCGACTCGTAGGCGCTGGTCACCCAGATGACCACGCCCACCCCGAGTGCGACAGCCCCGACAGCCCCGGCCGTCCGCCCCGGCTTAACGCGCCAGTTCCGTATACCGAGTTGCGACCAGTGCCGCATCACCTGGTTCCATTCCCTCGATCGTGCCGACGATCTGTCCGTCTTTGAGCACGTAGACTCTATCCGCGTAGGAGGCTGCCGCAGCCTCATGCGTGACCATCAGGACCGTTTTGCCCATCTCGTGGGCCAGCCGGCGGAGCAGTTCCCACACCTCGACCGCGCTGATCGAGTCGATGTTGCCCGTGGGCTCGTCGGCCAGGATCAGAGCAGGGTCGTTGAGCAGCGCCCGCGCGATGGCCACGCGCTGCTGTTCGCCTCCCGACATGGCCTGCGGCCGGTGACCGGTGCGATGCTCCAGGTGCACCAGTTGGACCATCTCTGCCACGCGCGACTTGATCTGCCCGCCGCTCAGGCCGTCGATCAGCAACGGCACGGCCACGTTCTCCTCGGCTGTCAGCGTGGGGAGCAGGTTGTACGCCTGGAAGATGATGCCCATGCGCTGTCGCCGGAACAACGTGCGCTGACGATCGGACATGCGCGTCAGGTCTTTGCCCTCGATCCGCACCGACCCCGAGTCGGGCAGGTCCAGCCCGCCGGCCATGTGCAGCAGCGTGCTCTTGCCCGAACCGCTGGCTCCCATGATGGCCGCCAATTTGCCTTGGCGCACTGAAAGCGAGACGCCGTTCAAGGCTCGAATCACCTGGTTGCCCAGCCGATAACTCTTGTGCAGGTTCTCAATCACCAACACGTCAGTCATGATTCTTCCAAACCCTGTAACGCTGGATCGCCCATATCGGGTCACAGTCCCGCCTGCACTGCCTTCGCGTTGTGACCCGCTGTCGCCTCAGGTACACTCACCGCCCGGAGGCACCGCATGAGGCTCGTGGTTACTGCCGACATTCACTACGACATCGTCCGCAGCATGGACCCGGCCCGCAAGGTCGCCGAGCAGATCTGCGACCTCGACGCCGACGCCCTGCTGGTTCTCGGCGACGTCGGCGGCCGGGACGCGGGCATTGTACGCGATGGCCTCCGCCTTTTCGACAAATTCAAGGGCCGCAGGTTTTTCGTCGCCGGCAACCACGACATCTGGACCAGTCCCGGCGAGGATTCTCTCGATCGCTTAGAGCGGGTTCTGCCTGAAATCTGTCAGGATTCCGGCTTTCACGATCTGGATATCGCCCCGGCCGAGGTGGATGGCGTCGGCCTGGCCGGCTCGATCGGCTGGTATGACTACAGTTTCCGACCCGAGCGGCTGGGTATCCCGTTGCGGTTCTACGAAGCTAAGATCGCCCCCGGCGCGGCCTCGCGCCTCGACGGATACGGGCACCTGGTGGCGGACTCGTCGGACATCCCCGAAGAGGCCATGCACATCGGTACCCGCTGGATGGACGGCGAGCACGTCCGCCTGCCGATGAGCGATATAGCTCTCTGTGAGAGGCTGGTCGACCGCGCCGCGGCCCACCTGCGGGAACTCGAGAAGGATTGCCGCACGATCGTCTTTGGGATCCACCACCTGCCTTTCCGGGAGCTGGTCCCGGATCAGACACACCCGGGCTGGGCCTTCGGCTCAGCATTCCTGGGCAGTACGCGGTTCGGCGAGCTGCTGCTGAACTGCCCCAAGGTGCGCCACGTCTTCTGCGGCCACAGCCATCGCCAGCACCGAGTACGGATCGGCCACATCGACTGCATCGACGTCGGCTGCACTTATGTGGCCAAGAGGTATGAAGTGGTCGAGGTGTGAAATGAAGGATGAACGATGGAGGATGGGCAGGAGCACCCATATCCGCCGTCCGGCTCCACTCAGCCTTCATGCGGCAAGGCCCCACGTCCTGGCCGTCGAGCGTCTTGTGCAACCACCGATGCACACCGACGAACTCAGATCAGGCCCGCAGCCGGCGAACTGAGTATGCTGTCCTCCGATTTGAGCGCTCCCATTGGGGCGAGGGTTGTACCCAACAGTGCGTGAGTATAGTCTGGAGCCGGTTCGTGTGAGCGTGAGTCAAACGAGCGATGGTCGGTCAGGTGGGTGCGACGCCAGCAATTGACAGGACACAAGATGGGGAACGCGACCAGAAAACGAACCTGGCCCGTTTTCTGTCCCAAGGGATAGGAATTCGCGGAAATGGGACCCAGATCACCGCCTGAGCAGACCGAGGGGGGTTTCAGCGGAATCAAGAGTCAAGATTTGACCCCCTTGCCCCCCCAATTACCAATTGACCCTTGGTAGATCTTGCTATAAGCCCCCTTTTCAGACCCGGGAGAAGCGCGAGTCAGACTGCTCTCTTTCGCCTCGATCTCAACACGGCCAGGAGACCGGGCACCAGCAGCCAGGCGGTGGCAGGCTCGGGCACTAGCAACGTCCCGGACTCGGAAGTGAAAGCCGCTCCTGGTGGCAATTCGATTTCCATGGTGCCGGTACCGGAGAAGTCGGCAACCCACGTCTTGATCTCGGAAGACGGCTGGCACCAGAGGCTCAGATTGGCGGCGAGTGATATGTAGGTGTCGCTGGCTGGGTCGAACAGGAAGGAGAGCGACTGCTCCTCTTGATCCAGGTGCCCCGCTCCCTCGGCTATGTCGTCCTCGAGATTGTACTGTTGGTACAATGGAAGGCTGTAGGGCAGTTCGGCGTTCTTCTCAGCGAACAGGGTCGTGTAAGTGCCGCGATTGGCCGGTTTCGTTGGGTGGTTCGAGTACCAATCCCCATACATGTTCCATTTGAGCGTGACGGTAAAAGGATCCGTCTGACCGCCCTCCCAATAAGGGTAGATCTTGTCGCGGAAGATCAGATGCATCTTGGCCTCGGAGAAGCCGGTAGCCATCAAGTACGCCTTCAACGTTCCGGTTCTCAAATCAACACTGCCGGAAACCTCTGCACCATAGGTCTTGGGTCCGTACATCGTCTGCACCGTTCCGTCGTGATAACCCGATGCCCAACTTGCGGCAGGTTGCGCGGATGGCGATGAAACCTCCATAGAGTCCAGGATCGTCGTACCGTACATGCCGATACTGCCGACTTGGCCTTGGAGATAGATGTCGTAGCCCCATGCCGTAGAGACAGTTTCGGCCAGGAAGAACAGACCGACCGACGCGACAAGAACAAGCCCGCACCTGCACCGGTGATCTCCGGCACTGGCGCCGGGAACTGAAGCCTGAATGGTTCTCATCAACCCTCTCCCTTGATTGATTTATAGGATATTTGATTCCGCGAGGGGCGACGCCGTGGCTCCGGGGGTGGGGGGCAGGGTCGCCTGGCGACTCCTGTTGGTTCTCCAGAGCACCCGTTCACACCAGCGGGTAGACGCTTTTGACCCATTTCGCGGAGTCATCCCGGCACGCCGGGAGTCCGTGGACCGTCCACGGGCAACATATACGCAGTATACCCCGCAATCCGGGCCTGTTCAAGACCGAAGTTGGAACGTTCCGCTTAAATGTATGCCCCCCAGGGCAGTTCGGGCTGGCCTTTGAGGGTGTGAAACGGGGATAGCGCCAGGGCAACCTGCGAGAGGAAGAGGTAAAAAGATTATTGGGCTGTGCCAGCCTCCAGTTTCCTGTCTGGGTTCCGTCTCCCGCCGGGTGGCCCGTCCATCGGCTGTGGCGGATGGGTGGGGACGCGATGATTCATTGCGAAGAAAAACCCGTCGAAAGCAAACGCAGGGTCCGCGCTCGCCGACCTTCACAGGTGGGGCCGACGCCCTCGTCGGACCTTTCCGATTCAGGCAAGACCACGAATCACACAGATGACACGAATGCGCGAGGGAGCAGGTAGGTCGGGCTCAGCCCGACGATTCCCTCACCGCGCCAAGCTGAAGGCTCGCAACAACCGCAGAGCCCACCGCGAAGATAACTCGCTCCGCTGGTCCCGGATTCCCATCCGGGACGTGTTTAGCGGACCGGGGTCTGGCTCCTTTTTGCCTGACGCGGTTCGCAGAGTGACCCGGGGAAGGTCAACGAGGCCGGCTGGCACGATGCCATGCAGGGGAGCCCGCAAAAAGGTGCCTGACCCGCTCTCTTGCACGCGAAACACGTACCCATCCGGGACCCCTGGGTCGACGATTCCCATCGTCATTCACGCGGGAATGTGGGAAGGATTCGCTACCGACGGCCAACCACTTCATTCCAACCGCCGAGTGCGCCGAGAACACGGCGGATAACGCCAAGACAGGATGAACGCGAAGCCCCGGCCCGCAGATCATGGGATTGACGCGGATGAAGCACCAAGAAAAGCCAGACCCCGGCCCGCTAAACACGTACGTATGTAACGCTGGGGTCTACCAATCCATCGATCGATTGGGAATGATGTAGATGGGCGGCAGTTGCTGATCGATCGAGCGGATGCCGCGGCCGGTCTTCCAGGGGCTCGGCTGGGTGGCCGGGGCCGGGATGTCGCGAGAGCGGAGCTCCTGCATGCACTGGCGGACCTGCTGCTGGAACTTGCGGATGACGATGTAGTTCACATCCTCGTACCGCTGGTCGCCGAGCATTTGGTCCGGCGGAGGCTCGTACGAGTCCTTGGGGCTTGCCAGGGCCTGCACGCAGGCGATCCGTTCACGGCGGGCGTTGTCCATGATCACGCCGAGGATGGAAGCGTTTCCCGACTCGGCCGGACCCGGACCGAAGACCACACACAATCCCGTCTTCATCTCGGCGGCTGTCGCGGCGATCTTCTCCAGATTGGCCTCCGGGTGCTCCATGTTCAGCGAGTCCATGATCGTTACGCCCTGAACGTCCGGCACCGTGTTGAACAAGCTGGTCCAGTAGGTGGAGTCCTCGTCCTTGATTTCTCCGAGGGCCCACTCGGTGGGCAGTGGGTCTGAAAACGGCCTCTTCGGATCGGGAGTAAGTCGGGCCACGGCCACCCGGCAGGGAAACCGCCCCTTGGTCTTCTGCTGCTCTAAAATGACAAAGCCGGTGGCCGGACACGGGACGCGCCCGACACCGAAACTGTCGCTGCAAAGCGTCGCTCCGGAGTAGGCTGCCGGTGCTCCCAGCTTCTGTTCGGTGCAGCCGGCAATGACGGCCAGCACAAGCACACACATGATGGCCACGATCGACAGGTATCCAGGCTTGGGGCGCATGCCGCAGGCTCTCCGTGCATACGGGAAATCGGTCCAATAAAGTCCTCAAGTTTTATCGGCATCTGCGGACCACACTGAAGGTAATGCCTGCGGTTTTCGGGCGTTGCCGGAAAGCCCGCTTTTGCCCATGGAACGTCCGATATTGAGGTCGCCCAGCCCGCGCCAGGGCATATTCGCTCGGCCCCAGCTCGCCTTCCGCGCGCCCGGCAGTGAATCGTTCATCCGTGCGCGATCGTAGCTCAGCCCCCCTCCCCATCGCGCCGATAACAACAAGGCTTACGAGAAGACGGGCAGGGGTACGGTTATGGACTCCCCGACGCAAAGCGTCACCATCAGATCCCATTCGCTGCCGAAGAGCCTGCCGATGAGAGCCGCTCTCCGGCTGGTCAAGCCCGAGACGCCGGCGCTGGCGGTCGGCCGCAACTGGTTCGGCTCGTTCGGTAACACGCTCCTTGAAATGCCCTGGATGCTGTGGAGCGCCTTTGATGTGGCGGTCCTGTCCCTCAGCCTCTACCTGGCTTACCACGTGCTTGTCTGGACGCCGACGGGCGGCTGGGTCCCCTTCACCTGGTGGCAAATGTGTCTGGTCCAGGCGCCTACCATGGTCGTTGCAGGGCTGGCATGGCCGAGCAGTCGCTGAAGCGTCAGCAGA
>CAZTQK010000010.1:0-39410 GCA_964615635.1 uncultured Planctomycetales bacterium | reverse complement strand
GAGGTGCAGAATCATAAACAATTGTTTCTGTTCGACTTATAACCGGACACTACTGACCACTGACTACTGATTGCTGATCGTTATTGGGCTGTTGGCCAAGGCCTCCGCAGGCCAGGGTATCAGGGCGTGTTCGGTGATGGACTACATGAAGTCCACCTGGAAACCGACTCACGCATTCATCACCGGCAAGGTCACCGATTCCGGCGGAGAGCCAATCGCGGGCCTGCAAATCTCGATTTCGCCGTCGGCTAAGAAGGCAACCACCGACGCCAAGGGAATCCACTGGCTTTGCGCGCTCAGGCCAGGAGGCTACGCGCTGAAAGCGACAAAAACCGGTTTCAAGTCCGGGTCAGCGAAGCTATCCCTCAAACCGGGCGATGTCTGCAAGGCCGACCTGACATTGAGATCGGGCCGGCCGTGAGATGGGCTGCAGCCGAGGCAATCCTGTGCCGTTGAACCGGAAATCTGAATGCTACGAATCCGCCATGGCGAACTGGGGGTCTGATCTCAACCGCAGAATGCGCGGAATATGCGGAAGGCGGCTTCGGTGAATGATGAATGCGGAATGATGAAGGATGAATGGGGGGCGTGGAGGAGTTGTCAGAATCAGTTGTGAGTTTTCAGTGTTCAAGGATCGCGGGTCTCTGATTCGACTGGCAACAGAGAACTGACGACTGACGGCTACTCCCCGGCCCGCAGATCACGCGGATTGACGCGGATGAAAGGCGGCGTTGGGCGTCTGCAAATCGGGGCAGCGGTCGTCTAGAGTCAAGAGTTGGAGCCGATACCCCGTTCGTGGGTACTCCCTCTCCGGCAGGCGGGCATTGGGACTGAGACCTGCCCGTGCGGGGGCGTCGGTATGGCGCCGGATTTGAGATTTCAGATTGGTCTGTGGGTGCAGAGCCCGACCGACGGGAATTGGTCCGCAGGCGCGGATTTCACCGGCGGCTTTGCGGGCGGACGTCGCGACGGGGACACAGCTACTCGCGGCGGCGCCGGATTCGAGATCACTGGATTTGAGATCAGCAGATTTGAGATTTCAGATTGGTCCGCGGGCGCAGACCCTACGGGGCCGCCGATTTTTCTGAGCAGAAGATCAGGAGAACAGTAGACCGCAGGGGAGCGGTCAGCGGCAAGAGCCTTTTTGACAAGGACTTATGTCCTTCTCCTGCTCCACTGCTCTTGGCTCACCTGCTCTATTTCGATCCGCCGGACGGCGGATCGAAATGGAGGCGATGGGATTCGGACCCACGACCCCGAAACCGTAAACCCTTGTCAATGCAAGCCCGGCGATACCCCGCAGCAGGGGTGTTGTAGTCCCGGTTGTACCCGATTTGCGCCGGACCCCGACCTTGCCCGCGTTGTAGTCGCATGGGCTGGGCTGAGCCCGGAACAGCGGGCGGCGGTCCTGGCGGTGGTGTCAGGCAATGAGACGACATCCGCCGATTAAGGCCCCCGATGCTCTGCTATGCCTCAGAGCGGCCCCGCCAGACAGGCGAGCGGCGCCACGTCGATTGCAGTGGAACAGCGGGTAGCTCTGCCGCTTGCTGGAAGGCGGGGCCGGACGGCGGGCGACGGCGGGCGACAGCGGATGGGGCGGCATAATGCGGCTCCCGGCCGGGGCGGCTTCACCCCCGGCGGCCAGCCGCGATGTTGGGGAATCCCGCCCCCTGCGTCAGCAACCTGGGAGCGAATTTGAGGACCGATCGTGTTCATTTGAGAGGTGCGATATGCCAAGACTTCGAGCAGCGAACAACGTTTCGAGCGATGAACTGATTCAGCTTGTGACCATCCTCAAGGCCGAGGGCGAGTTCCCCGAGGTCGAGCCCGAGGTGAAGATTGTCGACGCGAACGGCAATCACACCGAGCACGCGCAGGCGGTCAACGCCCGGAAGGAGTTGAACGCGGCCGTGGAATGCTTGGAGCAGTTTTCATCCGAGCGGCTGTACGCCAGTCTCCAAAAAGCCATCAAGACGCTGACCAACGGCAAGGAAGACGCCATGACGTTCGTGGTTCGGAAGCGTATCGAGATGCTGGCTGCCGAGAAGGCTGACGCGGCAAAGTTGCAGGTGTTGAAGTGGATGGAAGGCATCATCCGTGCGGTGGCCACGAGCCATCTGAAGGCTCAGGAGCGGCTGTGCATTCGCAAGCCTTCCGGCGCGGTCGGCAATTCGCTTTCGACGGGCAGCCCGTTCGCCGATTTTGTGCGTCAACGGCAGACGCCCAAGGCCGGACGCGGAGCCAGCGGGGAATCGGCTGGTAGGGAAGCCTTGCCCCCCTGTTAAACGCAGGGCCTCAGTGAATCCCATCCTTGTTTCACACGTCCCACCTGTGAGATAATGGGCGACGTGGCCGGATCGCAGGTTGGGCCACGTTTTTCAGACTGCCGTGACAGATGACAACCAGGGAGAGAGACGCTTTCGGGCGGGCTCTCTTTTTTCATGCGCCGAGTGGATCGGCCGGGGAGACCCCGCCACCGTGGAATCTATTGCGGAGGATCTAACATGCGACCCACAGCAGCCATGGTGTTGCTCATGTCGGTGGTATCTGTACAGGCGAACGTATTCGACATGCCGTCCGGTTTCACCAGCCTGGAGACGGTGACTGTGGGAAATCCGGGAAATGCTGGGGAACTCTCGGGAGCCGGCGCGGGCGGCTTCGGCCCCGACCGCATCTGTGGTGCCGTGAGCTACACGTACAACATCGGCAAGTACGAGGTGACGGCGGGGCAGTATTGCGGGTTTCTCAACGCTGTAGCCAAGACCGACACCTACGGGTTGTACAACGGGAACATGTCGGGGACCGACTACGGAAGCGGAATCACGCGAAGCGGCGGCGGGACGGTGGGTGACCCTTACACGTACTCGGTGGCGTCGTCTCACGTCAATCGCCCGGTGACGTGGGTGAGCTATTGGGATTCCTGCCGGTTCGCCAATTGGCTCCACAACGGCCAGCCGACCGGCGCGCAGGACCCGGGGACGACGGAGACAGGAGCCTACACGCTCGATGGATACAACGGCACGGACGGCAAGACAATCCAGCGCAACCCGGACGCGAAGTGGGCAATGCCAACAGAAGATGAGTGGTACAAGGTAGCGTACTACGACCCCAACAAACCGGATGGGGGCGGTTACTGGGATTACCCGACCGGAAGCGACATGCTCCCAGGGCGGGATATGGCCGATGTGCCCGGCAACAACGCGAACTACTACGGTGACCCGTATCCCATCGACCCCAATCAGGGTTGGCCGCCTAGCTGGTTCACCACAGTCATTGGCGAGTTTCAGAATTCCGACAGCCCCTACGGTACGTTCGACCAGGGTGGCAACGTGTATGAGCGGAATGAGGCTGTCGTATACGAGGGCGACACCTTTTCGGGTCGCGGCTTGCGGGGCGGGTCGTTCTTCACCGAGGCCTATCACATGCTCGCCTCGGGTCGCAACGGCTCCAGCGACGACCCGACATATGAAGGCGGCTTCATCGGCTTCCGCGTCGTCCAAGTTCCTGAGCCCGCTACACTCTCTCTTCTCGTCTTGGGCGGATTTCTGATGCTGCGAAGACGAAGCAGCGTCTTGTGAGGCGATGGAAAGCCCCCAAACGGTCCCGTTCTGACCTGGGAATGTTCTCGCGCGAGACCGAAGTGTCACAATTTGTGTACATGATGTGATACTGCGGGAACCACTTCTTCGCGTTTTTCATAAGGTGCAAAGGGTGTGTTCGGTGCGTCATGCCGTAGAATAGACTCGCCGGATGACGGGGTAGCTCCCCGTGCGATGCCTCGGCGGTTGTCTGGTTCCTACCTTCCAGCCAATCGCCGGGGCGAACCGGAAAGGTAGGAAACATGCCGACTCCATCACCCCTACAGATGCTTGCTGACGAAGTGAGCGGGCTTCAGCAGATGCTTACTGGTTGGTCTGAAATGCCCCGCCGGAGTGTTGGACGGATCGGCTGCAAGCTGGGGCGGGCCGTTTCGTTGTGGGTCCAACAGTGTGAGCAGGAGACCCGGCATGCACGACGCCGGACGAAGGCGGACCCACGTAAGCTCTTCAACGATTACAGAACGCAACGAGAAGATGTCCTGAACCTGCTTGACGCAATGGGATGCTCGAACGGCAGCGACATTCTCCGCACGCTTCAGAATCTGAAAATGGCTTGTCCCCAATGGATACCTGCACACGCGAGCATCCGAAGCGCGAATCCGGGGCAGATTGTCCGCGCACTGTCGAATATCGCGGCTTGGTGTCCCCCACCGACGAAGCGAGACGCATCCGATGACGGTGGTGAATACGCTTCTGCCGACTGGATTCATTACAAGCACGGTATCCCCCGAAGCCGACTGAGCGAAGGCAAGAAAGCGGGCAAGGTTCGGTCGAAGGCTGCTCCGACGGGGATGCTGGACAGCGGGGGTCGTGTCATCCGCACTCTGTACCACGTCGGGGATGCCATCAAACACTACATCCCCAAGCGGACGAACAAGAACGCCCTGGCGAAGATTCTGAAGAATCGGCCGTAATTGGCGTAATTACGGAAGCTGTCTAATTACAGACCGCAGGCTTTTTTCCGCGTTTTTCGCCCCGTGGCGCGGGGTTTCGTCGGTAATCACTTCGTAATTGATTCCACAAGAAAAACCCACGTGAGAATGCCCGCGTGGCCCCCGTAATGGGCGGCGGGCCTGTGGTTCTTGTGGAGTGATGATGCAATGCAATTACTTCGGGATGAACAGGTGGCAAAGCTGTTGGGCGTGAGCCGTCGCCAGATTTGGAAACTCCTATCGGCAGGCGTGATGCCCGAGCCGGTTCGCGTAGGCGGGTCGGTTAGGTGGCGAGAGGCTGACATTGTGAATTGGATCCAAGCGGGCTGCCCGGCGGCGGGGAAGGCGGTGCCTGCGTGATTTCCCGAAAAAGATGGCCCGGCGCCCTGGCGTGGGCGGACGGGCCTGAATACCTGCACAACCCGATTGTATCACAACTCTTCCCTTTGTGCGAGCTGCGCGGATGCCGAATCGTCGATGAATTGCCCCGAGGTTGCCCCTTGGCGGTCGCCAACCCGCTTGCAGCGGTGGGGCTGTTGGAAGACCGGGGATGGCGGCGGGTGTTGCAGCGTCCGTTCTCTGACATCACTGGGGGGCGAGCCGACCAGTACCGCGCGGGGGTCTGTCTTGCTTGCATCGGCCGCCTCCGAAGTCATCCGGCGATTCGTCGCCTTCGGGAACTACTGGGGGTGGGTTCATGAGTGCGAACGTCGATGCAGCTCCCTGGGAGACTTCGCCGGCATCGAATGCGATTCGCGCACCTATAGAGAGTGAGCTTGCGCGAAACGAATTGACCCCGCCGTATCCGGCCCCGATACCCGCTTCCGAGCTTGGTTCGGGACCGGCTGTAGAATGGCTCTGGCACGGCTACCTTGCCCGCAAGTCCACAACGTTGCTGACCGGCTTGTGGAAGGCCGGAAAAACGACGCTGGTGGCCCACCTGCTGAAGCTGACGGCTGAAGGCGGTCAACTGGTCGGGCCTGTTGCGCCTTGCAGGGTTCTGGTGGTGTCCGAAGAAGCTTCCGGCCTGTGGGCGCAGCGGCGGGACGCCATCGGCATCGGGGACCATGTTCACTTCATCCTGCGACCGTTCAAGGGCAAGCCCGACTTTGGCCAGTGGCAAGGCTTCGTTAACCATCTGACCCGGCTGGTGATCGAGAAGGGCTTCGGGCTGGTCGTTCTGGACCCCCTTGCGAATCTGCTGCCGGTCCGTGACGAGAACGACGCGGCGGCGATGATTGCGGCCCTGACGCCGCTGTATGCCATCACGGAAGCGGGGGCGGCGGTCTTGTTGCTGCATCACCCCCGGAAAGGCGACGGCGGCGAAGGACAGGCTGCCCGTGGGTCCGGGGCCTTGCCCGGCTTCGTGGACATCATTCTGGAACTGCGCCGGTTCAATGCTGCCGAATCCGAAGACCGGCGGCGAACACTTACCGCCTTCAGCCGTTATGACGAGACGCCCCACGAAGCGGTTATCGAGTTGACCGACGACGGCTACCGAAGCTGTGGAACCAAAGCGGAAGCTGCCCAGAATGACCGGCTGGCAGCCCTGGCGGAACTGCTGCCCAGCGAACCACCGGGACAGACGGCCGACGAAATCCGCGAGTCATGGCCCGAGGGCGGTATCCGGGGCATCACTCGGCCGGGTAAGCGGACCGTTGAACGGGACCTGCAAGCGGGGGCCACGTTCAGCCGATGGTCCCAGACCGGCGGCGGTCGCAAGAACGACCCCTTCAGGTATCATGCCCCGGATTCCTTTCGCGCACCAACCAACCCTATAGGCGTGCGCGAATCGAATCCGACAGGCGGACCCCCGCCGGAAGGGACCCTGGAGTATGCTGAATGGCTGGCCGCCCGAACCGAGAACCCGGCCCTGGCGGCGGCGATACGGCAAGCGGGGATAGATGCGAAATAACAGCGCTGGCGTTTGACATCTATCAAGACTTGGAGTACAGTTGAAGGTATGAGCAAGACAATGAACATTGCTGAACAACTGTTGAAAGCGGCCAAGGACAGCGGCCGGACGGCCTACGCCTTAGCCAAGGGTTCAGACATCGACCGGTCAATCATGGTGCGATACCTGAACGGCGAGCGCGGCTTGAATCTGGAAACAGCGGCCCGGCTGGCAGCCTATCTTGGCTTGGAGCTACGGCCAATCCGAAAGGGGCGGTAACGATGGCATTCGTTTTCAAACCTGTTGTGACGCGGGTGAAGAACGGTAAGCGGGCGAAGGCTCGGACGGCGTTCTACTGGGCTGATTATGTCAACGCCAATGGCGAGCCCAAGCGTGAAGTGTTGACGCTGCCCAACGGCGAGAAGATTACCGACCGGCGGGCGGCGGAAGCGGCCCTGCGGGAGCTGTTAACCCGGACCGAGCGGAAGGCCGTCGGGCTGATTGACTTGGCTATCGAAAACGCGGGGCTGTCCTTCCGATCCGTGCTGGCCCGATTCATCTGGCATCTGCGGACAAAGCGACGGACGCGGGGCCACATCATCCCGACTCTGCGGCGGATTAAGTGGCTGGCAACGATGGGCGGTATTGAGCATCTGGCCCAGTTGAACGAGCCGAACATCTGCAAAGGACTTGCGGCGGTGTCCGGCCGCAAGGTGAGCCCCAAGACGCTGAACGAGTACCGGGCGGCGATGGGCAATCTTTGCACCTGGGCGGTTCGCGTGGCGAAGCTACTGGACAGAAACCCCGTTGAAGCCATCCCTACGCAGGAAACCAAGGGCGACATTCGGAGAACCCGGCGGGCGTTGACGCCCGACGAAGCCGAGCGGCTTCTGGCGGCGGCTGGCCCCCGTGGACTGTGGTATGAAACAGCCCTATTCACCGGTCTGCGAGTGAGCGAACAGCGGGCCTTGTTGTGGCAAGACTTGGTGCTTGAAGGGGACCGCCCGGCCGTATTCCTCCGGGCAGAGACAACGAAGGCCAAGCGGGCGGATTCCGTGCCCTTGCGGCCCGCCCTGGCGGCGAAGCTGAAGGCGGCGAAGCCCGCCCTTGCCCAGCCGACGGACCGGGTCTTCAAGCACGCCCCGAAACGGGACACCTTCCACAAGGACCGCAAGAAGGCTGGAATCCCCTACAAGGATGACCGGGGGCGGACCGTGGACCGGCACAGCCTGCGGGCGACGTTCATCACTTGGTTATCGGCCGCAGACGTTAACCCAAGGACCGCCCAAGAGCTGGCCCGGCATTCCGAGCTGAAACTGACCATGAAGAACTACACCGATGCCCGGCTGCTGGACACCTTCGGAGCTGTGGAACGGCTGCCCGAGCTTCACCCCGAGCGGCATCCCCAACGGCAGAAAGCCACAGGCACGGACGGCAAGGATTTGGTTGTAGTCCCGGTTGTACCGCACATGCGGGGCAAGCATGGAAACGCCGGGAACGACGAAAGCCGGTATTCCGTCCCGGCTTCCGTATGTCCTTTTGATTCAGCGGCTTGCGCTTCTTTACCCAATAGTTCTATTTTGCAGGAAAATGGAGGCGATGGGATTCGGACCCACGACCTTCGCATTGCGAACGCGACGCTCTCCCAGCTGAGCTACGCCCCCATTTGTGTCCTTGAGTTTATCGGCCGGGGTCCCTTGTGACAATAGCGCGGGCGGAACGGCAAGAATTGGCCTGGATCTGCCGAGGAATGGCGAAGACACGCCAAGGGGTTTGACTCTGGTCATAGAAACTCACAAGATGAGGGGCTGTGAGTTTTTCCAAGGAGCGTGAACCGTGAAAGCACCATGGATTACGTACAGGCCGGAATTGAAGGTTCTCGATTGCACCATCCGCGATGGAGGTCTGATCAACGACCATCAGTGGGACGAGAAGTTCGTCAAGGCGGTCTATCAGACATGCGTGGACGCCGGGATTGACTATATGGAGGTCGGCTACAAAGCGTCCAAGAAGCTCTTCGCCCGCAACAAGTTCGGTGACTGGAAGTACTGTGACGAGGACGACTTGCGTCGCGTGGTGGGCGACAACAACTCTGATGTCAAGCTGGCGATCATGGCGGACGCCGAGAAGTGCGATTACAAGGAGGACATCCCGCCGAAGGACCAAAGCGTGATCGACGTGGTCCGCGTGGCCACGTACGTGCACCAGATCCCCACGGCCGTGGCGATGATCAACGATGCCTACGACAAGGGCTACGAGGTCACCTGCAACCTGATGGCCGTCTCGACGGTCCAGGAGCCCGAGTTGGACCAGGCACTCGAGGTGGTGGCCGCGTCACCGGCCAGTACGGTGGTGGTTGTCGACAGTTTCGGCAGCCTGTACGCCGAGCAGATTGAGATACTGGTCAAGAAGTACAAGAGCTACCTGAACGGGACCGGCAAGGAAGTCGGAATCCACGCCCACAACAACCAGCAATTGGCGTTTGCTAATACCATCGAGGCGATCATCCACGGCGCCAACCGGATCGACGCGACGATGGGCGGCCTGGGGCGCGGGGCGGGTAACTGCCCGATGGAATTGTTGATCGGCTTCCTTCGGAACCCCAAGTTCCGGCTCAGGCCGATCCTCAAGCTCTTGGAGGAGCATGTCGAGGGTTTGCGCCAGAAGGTGGAGTGGGGGGCGCTGATCCCCTACGTGATCACCGGACAGCTCAACCAGCACCCGCGGTCGGCTATGAAATGGCGGGCGAGCGACAAGAAGGACAACTTTGTCGACTTCTACGACAGTTGCGTGACGGAGGAGTGAGATCGCGGCCCCAAGGGACAGGCTTTCAGCCCGAGGCCAGCAAGATGCTGGTCCCACACAGCAAGATGCCGATCCTACGCAGGAAGATATCGGTCCCGCGCGGCAGGAGGGCATTTGCAGACACAAGCCCTGTGGAATCCCTGGCTATTCGGAGCGTCGGCCGAAGATCAGTCGCCCGGGCACACGCAATCAGTCTTCTCCAACCGCTATCCTTGCCGAGCGTGAGCGTTTGAGTTCGCTGCGATTGGCTTTGGTCTGCAAGCGCCGGCGGTTGACCGAGGCGGGCGGTGAGGTTTTTCGCCGAGGCTTTGGGGTACGAAAGGCGGCATCGAGCAGCTCGATAAACCGGTTGACAGCGGCGCGGCGGTTGCCGAGTTGAGTCCGTTCCTTGCTGGAAATCACGCGAAGCACGCCGTCCTGTCCGATACGGTTGCCCAAGGCACGGCGGACCTGGGTTCGCTGGGAGGCGGTCAGAGACATGCTCCGGTTGACGTCGAACTGAAGCGTCACGCGGGTGTTGACCTTGTTGACGTTCTGGCCGCCGGGGCCAGGGCTGCGGTCAAAAGAGAACTTCAGCTCGCACTCGCTGACACCAACGCCACTGCCAATCTGGATCACAGCCGCCGCCCTTTCCGCCTGCTATGTATTCATTACATTCTGAATGACCTTTGCAGGCAAGCTCTATTCTAGCAGGAAAGAGCCGAGAACTCCAGACCGCCGTCACGGGCGTCTCTGTCAGGTCGTACCAACATGAAGCAACAGCAGGTCTCCGACCACCAGGCCAGTGCCGCTTTTGGTGGGTGAGTTACGCGCTGGCGGAAAGCCTGCTCCCCCGAAGCAGCCGCTTCGGTCGCGAAGGCCGGGAGCCGCCAGTGGCACCGGCCGAGTCGGCGAAAGCCGCCAACCGAAAAGGAGACTACGGCGTCGGGTCGCAGGCATCGCCGATTCCGTCGCCATCCGTGTCACCCTGATCGGGGTTGGGCGTGTCCGGACAGTTGTCGACGTCGTCACAGATATCGTCGGAGTCGCGATCCAGATGCTCGACTTGACGCGTGAGGGTGAGATAATACTCCTCCTTACCGCTCCACTCGCAGGAGGCACAGCTCATTGCGGTCTGTCTGGTATTGGGCTGACTGAGGCCGGCCTGGATGACGTCATGGCCGCCCGGCATACGGTGATACGTCCCTTCCAGATCGAAGCTGAAAACGGGGCAATCGGCCTCCGAAGTGCCCGGGAGGTCGAGATGCTCCGAAGTCCCATCGCACATGAAGTAGGTATCCATCGAAGTCTCTTCGGAGGCCGTGGCTTGCGAGGAGGGTTCGATCACAACGCTGATTCGGATCGGGAAGGTTTCCGCGGAGGTGTCGCCCAGAGGTTGATAAGCGATCTGCACGTCAGCGGCCGTGATAGGGCAACTCTGGTCTTCGGTCCTCTGGTTGTCGATCGTGACCGAGTTGCCCGGGCAGACGGTCATGATCTTGGAACACTCCGTGCAACGCTCCTGAACGAAGTCATGAAAAGTCGTGTGGGACGAGCCACCGGTAGCGCCGTCGGCTTCCAGCGGGTGACCGGAGAGTGAATCATCGATTTTGATCGCCACCGTTGCGGTCGTGTCCCAGGTTGCCGTAACCGACAACGTGTGAATCACGTCGTCGTCTGAACAGTCGCCTTCGCAACTGGCACCCGCCAAAGCGTAGTCGCGTGCGACGATCGTGCCGGTCCACACGCCCCTCGCGCAGTTCTCATCGGCGCCTCCGCCGGTGATGAAGACGGCCTTGGCGCTCTTGTCGCCGCTCATCGTGAGGCTGGTCGGATTGGCCGAGCCGGTCAGGTCGCCCTCCCAATGATCGAACGCCCAGCCTGTGGCCGCCAGGGCGGTTAAGGTCACTTGCGTATCGACTTCGTAGACAAGTGTTGCCGGCACGTCTGCGGGCCCGTAAGTTGCCCCGGGCGGGGTGGCCGTGACAGACCCTTGTCCGGCGATGAGCAAGGTCAGTTCTGCATCCGTGCCGGTGATCGGGCGTCCGCTCGGCAGCAATTCGCAGCCGTTTGGCCCTGCGGCAAGCATGCACAGTACAGTCAAGGCGAACACTGTTGTCGTAGTGATCACGCGGTTCATGTTGCGGCCTCCAGATTTGTTGGCGTTCAGGCCGTCCAGAAATGACGGGGTGAGCGTCGTATGCAGTTGCATTGTACCCCTTTGGACATGGCGGATGCAAGGTTCTCCAGATGGTTTTCTTCCTGTTCTAGGCTGGCAGTTGCAATGCGGTCGCGTCCTCGCCGACGGCCGGCGGGAACACCTGACGGGTCACTACAAACCGCTGGAACTCAGGCTTCCGGGCAATTCACCCGAGCCATTCGTCCCGATGGGCGGCGACGAACGCATCGTCGTTGAGGTGTGGATATGCCGCGTAAATGCGGTCGATTTCCTGCGACTGGCCGGGTGAGAGATCCTCGTCAGGCTCGATGCACCATCGTCCTTCGAAGAGTCCCTGACGACGGAGCACTTCGTGCAGCCCGGCGATGCATCCGGCGAAGCTGTTGGCGGCATCGAAGAAGGCGGCATTTGCGTCGGTGATCTCGATGCCCTGCCGGAGCCAATCCGAGATGGTCATGCCGGCATAGGGGCTTCCGGAGGGTTCGGGTTGCCCCGCAAGAAGACGGTGAATGGCTTCGAGTTGTTCGACGGCCCGGCGCGTCCAGACCGCCCAGTGGCCCAACAGACCACCGACGATGCGAAGCGTCACGGGGCGGCCGTCGCAGTTGACTCGATACGTGGTGAGCAGATCCGCGATGATGTTGTCGTCGTTTCCCGTGTAGAGAGCCACCTGGTCGCCGCGGCCGCTCTCGGCGATTGCGCGGACGACGTCGAATGTCTGGTAGCGGTTGAACGGAGCGATCTTGATCGCCACGAGGTTGTCGATCTCAGCCAATTGGCGCCAGAATGCGAAGGGCAACACGCGTCCGCCGACCGCCGGCTGCAGATAGAAGCCCATGACGGGCACAATCTCTGACACGGCGCGGGCGTGTCGGATCATCTCTTCCAGAGAACGGTCCTTCATGGCCGAGAGGCTTAGAAGGCCGAGGTCGTAGCCGAGTTCGCGGGCGAGTTGGGCCTCCTGAACGGCCTGGCGTGTTTCGCCGCAGATTCCGGCAATCGCGATGGTTCCGGGCTTACCGCCGCCGGCTTGCTTGCAGCGATTCACTTCCTCGGCCGCCAACTGCAATACCGGCCGAAGCAGCCCGACCGAGGGTTGCCGGATGGCGAACTGGGTGGTGTGGACGGCCACCGCAACGCCGCCTGCGCCGGCCGCCAGGTAGTAGCGAGTCAGGGCCCGCTGCCGCCGTTCGTCAAGCGTTCGCTTTGCGTTGAGGGCCAGCGGGTGAGCGGGAATCACACAGCCTCGCCGAATCGCGGCCAGGACTTCGTTTGAGGGCATTGGCAAAGACATCTCGATCTCCGATGGCCGACTGCCGCTCGATCTGCACATCGCTCGGCGGCAGTGGCCGCATGGTGCGTATTGTTATGGGACGTCGCTGATGGTGCAAGATTTCCGGCGTGCAGCAGGACTTGAGCCACCGTCTTACCGATGTTATGGGACGACATGATCGCCCCAGACAATCAGACCGGTCAAGCGGCCCCGGCCGTGCCGCCGGGGACAGAGAGTCCCTGGCGCCGACGTGCGCTGCTTCTCTGCTGCTGGCTGGTTGCTGTCGGGCTGGGCGCCGTTCACGCCTGGTCGGCTCGTCACAGCATGAACGCCGACGGCATGTCCTACCTTGATCTGGCTGACGCGGTGCAAGGAGAGCGATGGGCGGATGCGGTCAGTGCGTACTGGAGCTTGGTATACCCGTCTCTGCTGGCCGTCGGTTTGATGCTCGCTCGACCAAGCCCCTATTGGGAAGCCACAGTAGCCCACGCGGTCAACTTCGTGATCTACCTTTGCGCGCTGGCTAGTTTTCACTTTCTGTGGACAGGGCTGTGGAGTTCTCGTCAGACTCGCTCCGCATCAGCCGGAAGCGATGGTGGCGAGTCAATACCGTCATGGGCCTGGCTGACGCTGGGCTACGCTCTGTTCCTCTGGACGTCGCTTGATCTGATCACGCTTCAACTTGTCACCCCGGACATGTGCGTCGCAGCTTGTGTGTATCTGGCAGCAGGCATCGTCGTGCGTCTTCGTCGCGGGCAAGCGGGCATCGGGTGGTTCGCCTTGCTCGGTCTGGTTTTGGGCATCGGTTACCTGGCCAAGGCGATCATGCTGCCGATGACGATTGTCTTTGCCGCCACGGCTTTATTCGCTGCCGGCCGGCTGCGGAAGTCGCCGGCCAGAGTCGTTGTCATGCTGGTGTGTTTCTCGCTGCTGGCCGGGCCTTATGTCGCGTTGTTGTCCGAGCAGAAGGGGCGATTGACGTTCGGCGACTCAGGCCGGATCAACTACGCCGCTCATGTCAGCGGCATTTATCCCTGGGACCATTGGCGGGGCCTGCCGGCCGGAACGGGCGCGCCCCTTCACCCGACGCGCCAGATTCTGGACAAACCGGCCGTCTTCGAATTTGCTGAGCCCGTGTCGGGCACGTATCCCCTCTGGTACGACCCGTCTTATTGGTATGACGGGGTGAAACCGAGCTTCAGCCTGTCTCGCCAGATGAACGTTCTCTGGCAGAACAAGGACGCCTGCTTCGATCTGTTATGCAGGCAACAGGGGGGGTGGCTCTTCCCCATCTTGGTCTTGTTTGTCTTCGGCGGTCGTTTTCGTTCGGCGATCCGCGAATTGGTTTTCTATTGGCCGGTGTTGCTGCCGGCGATCGCGGGGCTGGGCATCTATGCCCTCGTTCATGTTGAAGCCCGGTATGTCGCGCCTTTCATGATTCTGGGGTGGGGCTCGCTTCTGGCGGCCGTTCGGCTGCCGTCGGGAGACTCGTCCGGCAAGCTGGTCAAGGCTGTTTGCGGCGTATCGGTACTGGCCTTGTTGCTGACCATCGGCATGGAGGCCGGACCGGCCGTCAGGAAAACAGCCAAAGACCTGAGGTTGCGGATGGATACCGCTCCTCACCGGCAGTGGCAGATTGCCCGTCAGCTTCGCGAGATGGGTCTCCAACCCGGTGACAGAGTGGCCCATGTTGGCCAGGCACTCAAGAGCTGGTCCTATTGGGCCAGACTGGCAGGCGTGCAAATTGTTTCCGAGCTTCGCCCCGAGGAGAGTTTCTGGCTTGCCGATGATGCGACCCGTGCCCGTGTGATCAAGGCATTCCGCAGCACGGGAGCCAGAGCGGTTATTGCCCGCCGGCCAACTTCGGACGAACGGCCGTGGGGGCTGCCCATCGATTTCGCACCCGGGTTCCAGCCGGTGGGCAACACCGGGCACTATGTCCTCTTCCTGGCGTCTCCGGCAACGCAGTCGTCAGCAACGCCCTGATGAGCCCGGGTTATCGGGCGTTCGGTCGGCCGGCTACCCGCGCAGACTCCGATAAGTACCTTGATCGGGGCCTTCTCACTTCCGATATCCCAAGAGGTTGTTCTCAATCGTTCCCTTGAACGGAGTATTCGGACTATGGCAACAGACGGAGCACAGGTACGGCTGGCGGTTATCGGGTGCGGAAGATGGGGCCCCAACCACATCCGCGTTTTCTCGGAGGCAGACCGTGCCACGGTTGTGGGCTGCGCCGATCCCAGTCAGACCAGACGCGAGAACGTGCTCAAGCGCTTCCCGCAGATTCGCGCGGTCGCTGATTACCGCGAGCTGCTCGCCGACGATTCGATTGACGCGGTGGTGATCGCAACGCCGACCAACACGCACGCACAGATTGCCCGCGAGGCCCTGCAGGCCGGCAAGCACGTTCTGGCAGAGAAGCCCATCTGTGCCACGAGCCAGGAGGCGGCGGAGGTCGTCCGCCTGGCCGACGACACGGGGCTGGTGCTCATGGTCGGTCACGTGTTCTTGTTCAACAACGGGATCAAGGAAATGCGCAAGCTTGTCGAATCGGGCTCGCTCGGGCGCATTCATTACATGGAGGCGAACCGCACCAACCTTGGCCCGATCCGCGGCGACGTGAACGCCTTGTACGACCTGGCAACACACGATATCAGCATCTTCAACTACTTGATGGGGTGCCCGCCGGTGGAGGTGTCGGCGGTCGGTCGATGCATCTCGCAGAAGAACATTGAGGACGTCTGCTTCGCCACGCTGAAGTATCCCGACGGCACTCTTGGGCACATCCATGTGAGTTGGCTGAACCCGCGGAAGGTGCGAACCATGACCGTGGTGGGCGACAAGCAGATGGCCTACTGGGATGACATCGATCCGGACAACACCTTGAGGCTCTACGACAAGGGCATCGATCAGGAGCCGCACTACGACTCCTTCGGCGAGTTCCGCTATCTGCTGCGAAGCGGTGACATGCACGTGCCGGCGATCCGGCAATCCGAACCGCTGGTCAACCAGGCGCAGGCTTTCCTGGACTGGGTTTTGCAGGGCAAGAAATCGCTGTCGGATGCTCGGTACGGGCTTGATGTGGTTGCCGTGCTGGAGGCCGCGACCCGCTCCATGGCTGAAGGTGGGGCCATGTGCCCCGTCGATGCCGCGTCCACCGCAGCGTTGTGTGAGGCCGCCTGACGGCTGCTCGGTCTGCCAAGACCATCAAGGACTGACAGGCGAGAAGCGAAATGACAGCATCAGCGGTTTCGACGGCTCCGTTCATTCATCCCGAGGCCCTTTGCGAGAGCCCGCACGTCGGCGACGGCACGCGTGTCTGGGCATTCGCCCACATACTCAAGGGTGCGGTGGTCGGCTGTGACTGCAACATCGGCGATCACGCGTTCGTCGAAGGCGGGGCGCTGATCGGCGATCGGGTGACGATCAAGAACGGCGTGTTGATCTGGGACGGCGTGGTCATCGAAGATGACGCGTTCATCGGGCCCGGCGTGGTCTTCACCAACGATCTCTACCCGCGAAGCCCGCGGATGCCCGAGGTTGGCAACCGATACTCCTGTCCCGAGAACTGGCGCGTACCGACGCGTGTGTGCCGCGGAGCGTCGATCGGCGCCGGGGCGGTCATCGTGTGCGGTGTGACCATCGGTTCCTTCGCGACGGTGGGGGCCGGCACGGTGGTGACACGCAGTGTACCGGCGCATCGGCTCCTTGTGGGGAACCCTCCGCGCTTGGCGGGATGGATGTGCCGGTGCGGGATGCGACTGGACGAATCGCTGTCATGCCGGCAGTGCGGACGTCGCTTTGTTGTCCACGAGAACACGTTGGAGGAGGCGGACTGAGTCGATGTACAAGGGCAGGAAGATCATTGCGATGGCCCCGGCCCACAACGAAGAGGCCAAGATCGGCCAGGTCGTTGCCCGTACCGACCGCGAATTGGTCGACACCATGCTGGTGATCGATGACGCCTCGACCGACCGCACCGCCGAAATCGCACGCGAGCGCAGCGCAACGGTCGTATCCACGAACCGCCGGATCGGTGTCGGGGGGGCTTTACGCCTGGGTATCGAGTACGGCCGGCAGACCGGCCACGATATCGCGGTGATCCTGGCCGGCAACAACAAGGACAATCCGGCGGAAATCCCCCGCCTGCTCGATCCCATCTGCGAGCAAGACGTCCACCTGGTCATTGGTTCGCGGTTCCTGGCCGGCGGAGGCTACGGCGGCGACATGCCCGGCTACCGCAAGCTGGCAACGCGTCTGCATCCCTGGTTGCTGAGCATGTTCGTGGGCAAGAAGCTGACCGAGAGCACCAACGGATTCCGGGCCTTACAGTTGTCGCTGCTGGACGACCCGCGGATCAACCTCAACCAGTCCTGGCTCGACAGCTACGGCCTGGAGGTCTACCTGCTGTTCAAGACCATCAAGCTGGGCTACCGGCACACCGAGGTTCCCTGCACGAAGATCTACCCGCCCAGGAAACTGGGCTACACCAAGATGAAGCCGATCGTCGGTTGGTGGAGCATCCTGCGCCCGGTGGTTCTGTTGGGGCTTGGGGTCAGGCAGTAACAGACAACATCGATCTTTCGCAGAGGCGCAGACTCTGCAGGGGGAATCGTGTCAGCGGTCTCCATGTGTCGAGGTTTGGGCGAGCGAAGACCTTGCGACCCGCTGCGGCCTGCGTGCTCAGGCCTCCGGCTTCGGCTGGATGAGTCTATCCCAGTTCGAGATATAGAACCGTAGAAGATCCCCGAAGGTCTCGGCATCCCAAGGAGAGTCGCCCTCAAGCTCCTCCGTCCACACAAGTCGCTCATTGAGTTCGAATCCAGCGGCTTCGTTGATGACGGCGTGCATATCAGACAAGGCTTCGCAGTTCTCCGACGCCAATTCGCGGTTGCTCACCGTTGCGGTACGGCAGCGCTGGAGTTACCCTGCCTCGTCGGTGAAAGCAAGCTGAAATGACCAGGAGAATCTGATGAACGGCCGAGAGCGTGTATTGTCGATGATCGAGGGGCGGGCGGTTGATTGTCTGCCGCTGATGCCCATTACCATGATGTTTGCCGCCGATCAGATCGGGGCGAAGTACCGTGATTACGCCACCGATTACCGCGTGCTGGCCGAGGGGCAGCTCCGCACGGCCGAGCAGTTCGACTTTGATTACGTGTCGGTCATCTCGGACCCGGCCCGCGAGACGGCCGACTGCGGCGGGAAGATCGAAATCTTCGATGACCAGCCGCCGGCGATTGTCGAGAGCGAGGCTCGGCTTTCCGACAAGGCCGACCTGGCGTCGCTCAAGATACCCGATCCGCTCGGCGGCGGCAGAATGCACGATCGGGTTAAGGGAGCTGCTCTGCTCAGGGAGAAAATCGGGAAAGACAAGATCATCGAAGGCTGGATAGAAGGCCCGATGGCCCTGGGCGCCGATCTGCGCGGGTTGAACACCGTGATGCTCGACCTCATCGACGACCCCGACTGGGTGCGGGAGCTGTTCGAGTTCGTCGTCGAGATGGAGCTTCGTTTTGCCAAGGCGCAAGTGGATGCCGGCGTGGATATCATCGGCCTGGGCGATGCGGCGGCATCGCTGGTCGGTCCCGACCTGTACAACGAGTTGGTTTGGCCATACGAGAAGAAGCTGGTCGACGGCCTGCACGCCATGGGCACGCGCGTCCGGCTGCACATCTGCGGCAACACGCGGCCGTTGCTGGCCAAGATGGGGCGGCTGAACTGCGCGATCGTGGACCTGGACTCGATGGCTCCGCTGGATGAGGCCCGCAGCGCGATGGGGCCCGACCAGGTCCTGCTGGGCAATATCAATCCCGTGTCCATTGTTCGCAACGGCACGCCCGCGCAGGTGCATGCGGCCATTGCCGAGTGCCATCGACAGGCGGGCGCCCGTTACATCGTCGGAGCCGGCTGCGAAGTGCCCCGCGGCACACCTCACGAGAACGTTCTCGCCATGCGCGACTACGCCCGGTCCAACCATTGAATGTGTCGAACCGGCATCCTGGCGGTACGTGTCTGGCACCAGGCCGGATTCGGCGAACGCTTGTCCGGCGGGGCGCCGGCCGGTGCGTTCATTCGTGAAAAACCATGGCCGGCAGAGTCGTAGGGTTGATACCCCTTGCGACTGAATGTGGCTCAATGATCAAGAAGCCTTGATGCGTCCCGGTCGTTTCTGTGTTTGGCTTGGTCCGCCCTGTCAGCATGTGCTAAGATAACTGGTGTGCCGTGATAGGAGAGGTGCCCCATGGCCTTCGTTGTTGCCGTGAACCTGCCGGCCAATGCGGAGAAGAGACTCGGCGCCGCGAAGCCTGATATCGCTGCCTGAAGGACCTTGATGCCCGTCGTTGCTGACAGCTCGTTCGTGACCGTGCGCCTTGTCAGCGGACGCAATCTCCACATTGAGTAACCACATGATGTCTGACCCCGTCATCCTCGACAACATCGCGTTTGATCTCAAACCCGAGGCTGTTTTCGACCGTCTGCACCTGCGGGACCTCGATGATTACCAGCCCCGGGCACTGGAGCTGGCTCGCCAGGCACAGGCTGCCGCCCGGCCACGGGCCATGTACCGGGTTGCCTACATCGAGAGTCGTACGGACAACACAGTCACCGTCGAAGGCGTCACCTTCACGAGCCGCGTGCTGGTGGTGAACCTGCGGGAGACGCATCGGGTCTTCCCCTTCGTGGCGACCTGCGGGCGCGAGATGGAGGCCTGGGCAGCCCCGATCACCGACATGCTCGAACGGTTCTGGGCTGAGACGTTGATGGAAATGGCCGTCCATGCGGCCGCCCGGTTCGTGCACAAGCATGTCGCCGACAAGGCGGCCTTTGGCCCTGTTGCCGCTATGGACCCCGGCTCGCTTCAGGACTGGCCGCTGGAGCAGCAGCGTGAGCTGTTCACCCTGCTGGGCGACACCCGCGGGGCGATCGGCGTCGAGTTGACCGATAGCTGTCTGATGGTGCCTGTCAAGAGCGTTTCCGGTATCTTCTTTCCTTCGGAGACGCACTATGAGAACTGCCAACTCTGCCCGCGCGAGACGTGCCCCGGCCGTCGGGCCCAATACGATGCGGACCTCTACGCCCGTCGCTACGCCCGGCACTGACGCCCTTACTCGTCATTCGTCATTGACTGGTCATTGGGATTTCGTCATTGGGACTTGGCCATTGCGGGGGGGATCCTGAAATGACTTTCCCCCGATTCGCGATCTTTCTGGCCATCGTGCTGGCAGTCTGGTTCTGGCCGTCGATCTTCGGCGGCAAGGTGCTGCTGCCGACCGATCTGACATGGCAGTATCCTCCTCAGACGCCACCGCCCGGGGTCACTGGCCTGCACAACCCCCTCATCGGCGACATGCTGTACGAGAACTATGCGTGGAAGACGCTCTTGCGCCGCTGCCTCGCTGACGGCGAATGGCCATTGTGGAACCCGTACGCGTTCTGTGGTCATCCGCTGTATGCCACCGGCCAGGCATCCACCTTCTACCCGCTCAATATCATCTTCGTGCTTGCGCCGCTCCCGCAGGCTTACGTGATCTACACCGTGTTGCATCTGTGGCTGGCCGGCGTGTTCCAGTACCTGTTCCTGCGGCGCATCGGCGTGGGCCCGTTCGGCTGCGCCATCGGCGGTGTGGTCTTCGCGACGTGCGGCTTCCTGGCGATGCAGTTGATCTGGCCGATGCTGCTCGGGTCGGCGGTCTGGCTGCCGCTGATGCTCCTGTGGATCCTCCGTCTGAGCGACTGTTTCCATGCGGTCGGGGACTGTGCGGCCGGGGACTGTCCCCATTTTGCGGAGATGACAGGTGGTCAACGACTTTCCGAAGACCCCAGGCCCAAAGAAGAGCCCGCAAAATGGGGACTGTCCCCTTTTTCAAGCGGGTGGTGCATTGGTGTGGGTACGGTCATCTTTGCCATGCCGGTGCTGTCCGGGTTCTTCGAGATCGCCTTCTATGCGTGGTTTGTCGCAGGGTTGTTCACTGTCGCTTGCTGCGGGCATGTCTGGCGGCACAGTCGTTCCGCGAAGGCGTGCCTGCGGTTGTGCACATCGGTGGGCGCGATGGCTGTCTTGGCGGTGATGCTCACCGGCCCGCAGCTTCTGCCGTTCCTTGAAGTCAAGGACATGACCACCCGTGCGGGCGAGGCGAGCTATGAGCGTATGGTAGACCGTGCCCTGCGAGCCGAGCACCTGCTGGAGATGGTTGTCCCCGACATTTTCGGCAACCCCTCCAAGCACGAGACCTTCGATCTGCGGACGCGCGGCATGCGGCCGATCGAGGCTCGTCGCGGAGCGGATTTCTACGCCTACGGGACCAAGAACTACAATGAGAACGGCTTCTACCTGGGCCTGTTGCCGCTCGGGCTCATGGTGATCGGGCTGTTCGCCCGCGGCCGTTACCGATGGTTCCTGATAGGTCTCCTGGTGCTCTCTCTTCTGCTGGCGTTCGGAACACGGCTGTATGCGGTGTTCTACTACACTGTTCCCGGCTTCGATCAGGTTCGCACACCGTTTCGCTGGATGTTTCCGGCCACCTTCGCGATTTGCTGCTTGGCGGCGATGGGGGCTCAGCGCTGGCTCGCAGCAACGGGGCGAGGGCCGAGGGCCGAGGGCCGAGGGGAAGAAACGGGCGACACGCCCGTAGCGGGTGCCATGCCCACGGCTTTGCGTGGGCATGCCGATACGGTCAGCCCGAGTGGCAGCCGATTGAGCCGCATCGTCGGCGTGATCCTCATCGCAGTGCCGGTCGCACTCGCCGTGACTCTGCTGTTCCTGATCGCTTTCCCCTCTCCGGCCCATCACCTCGCCGAGCGCACCCTCGAAAGTGTCCCCCGCCTGTCGCAGGGCAACGGCTTCCTCGACGCCTGGGGCCTCGCCGGCTTCATGTGGGCCAATGCAATGCGTTTCTCGCTGTTTGCCCTCGCGGCGGCAGTGGTGATCTCGCTGCCACTTCTCAAAACATGGCGACCACGCGCGGCCGCGGTCGCAGGCCTGTTCTGCCTGATCCTGATCGCGGCCGACCCGCTCCAGGCCAACGGCCGTTTCATGACCCAGGCTGATCCGGGCTGGCTCGATCGCGTACCGCCGGCCGTCGAGTTTCTTCGCTCCGATTCCGGCACCTTCCGCATCGCCCGCTTCGGCCGGCGGATGGTCCTGCATCCGAATCTGCCGATGATCTACGGTCTCCAGGATACGGGTGGCTATGACTCCATTATCCTCGCCGAGTATGCCCGATACGTGGACGCCATCGAGCCTCAGCGTGCGCTCTGGTACAACCAGATCATTGGTTTCGAGGATCCTGCCTCGCTTGATTCGCCCCTGCTGTCGCTACTGAACATCCGCTACCTCCTCGTCGATCCGTCTGATGAGATCGATCACCCCGACTGGGAACTGGTCTTCCGCGAAGACCTGAAGATCTACCGAAACAAACGCGAGTTCGCGCGGGCATTCATGGTCCATCAAACGCGGAATGCGGAATCGTCTGAGCGGGCCATTGAAGAGCTGGCCGAAGGTCGCGTGGACGCATCCCAGGTCGCCGTGGTCCAAACCGCTGCTGCTTCGACGATCAATCTGCCCGCGGACGCGCCGGCCGAGCCGGGTGGCGTGAGAATCCTCCGTTATGCTCATTCGGCGGTGGAGATGACGACTGCTTCGTCGGTGCCGGGGCTTGTCGTGTTGTGCGATATGATGTACCCGGGCTGGCGGGCTTACGTGAATGGCCGATCTGCGGATATACTGAAGGTCAATGGGATCTTCCGTGGGGTCTGCGTGCCGGCCGGCGAGTGTCGCGTCGAGTTCCGTTTTGAGCCGGCCAGCCTGCGTAATGGCCTGATCCTGCTGTGCCTCGGCCTGCTGGCCATCGGAGGGTGTCTGGTGACCTTGTGTTTGCCTCGCCGAAAGAAGGATGAACGGGCTGTGTGACACACTGGGCGGGTAGGCGCGACGGTTCTTTCAGAACCGCAACCGTGAAGGAGCGGCTCGCGTGCGGTGCGGCCGCTTTCCGGTTTGGCCTGCCCTTGGCCACTTATGGAAATCGGTCAAGGGCCCCTCGCTTACGCTCGGGGTTCTGAAAGAGCCGCCTGGAGTGTCACGGACCCGCATGAACGGTCTTAGCGTGATGGTGGTCAGTTCGAACAACAGCATCCAGCAGTCTCAGGCTGACCGCATCGCGCCCTGGGTTTCGCTTCTTGAGACGACGCCCCAGACCGTATCGCTGGTGATTCCAGCCTATGATGAAGAGATGTGTATCAGCCGCTCCTTGCGCGAGGTCATGGACTATGTCGCGGCGTATCCGGCCTTTCGCGAAGTGATTGTGGTGGATGACGGCTCAACCGATCGGACCGCCGTGATCGTCGAGGATTGTCGCAAGGAGCACACGGCCGCACGGGCTCACCTCATCCTGCTTCGCCACGAGCGGAATCAGGGCAAGGGTGCGGCCGTGCGAACCGGTCTGTCCCGTGCCACCGGTGATATCGTCGCTTTCACTGATGCGGATCTGTCGTCACCGATGTCCGAACTACCCGCGTTGCTCGGTCCGATCCTGGCCGGCGAGTGCGATATCGTCGTTGGGTCACGGGCCCTGGACCGCAGCCTGATCGCTACCCGCCAATCCCGGTTCCGCGAAACCGCCGGCAAGATCTTCAATGTGCTCGTTCGCCTGCTGACCGGTCTGCCGATCTATGATACCCAGTGCGGGTTCAAGGCCTTCCGCCGAAACGCCATCGCCCCGATCCTGCGACTGCAGCGGGTTGAGACCTTCGCCTTTGACGTCGAGATGCTCTACTTGGCCTCGCGAATGGGCCTGACGATCCGCGAGATCCCCGTGCATTGGAGCCACGTCTCCCACACCAAGGTCAAACTCTTCCGTGACTCGATCAGGATGTTCCTTGACGTGCTCATCGTCCGACTGAACGCACTCCGCGGCCGGTACCGTCTAACCGACGAACAGACTAACAGACCAACAGACTAACAGACCAACAGACCAACAGAGCAACAGACCGGCAGCCTATTCGTTACTGCATTCCTTTCATTGCCGCCATCCAATCCACGTACATGTAGGGGACTTGCAGCGTTTCGTGCATGGTCTTGAGCTGCGCCAGTCGCTGTTCGCTGAGCGGTCCTTGCCAGTGTTGGGCGCTTGGATCGCAGTAGAAGACGCGGCAGCCGAAGGGGCGCCGCTCGCGGGCGTGGCATTTGCCGTCGATCGCGTGGGGGCAGGTGTCGGAGGTGACCGGGGGCGGCAGGCTGCCGGTTGCCAGGTAGTATGCGATTTCGAGCGAGGTCACGTACAGCCTATGGCCGAACTGCCCGAAGCGGCAGCACTCCCCTTTGTTCCAGCATGTAGCGCCCTGATCGGCGATTTCGCGGTCGGCCTCGGCGTAGAACTCGCGCATGGCCGTCACCACCTCGGGTCGTCGCGCGTGCTCGAGTAGAACGGATAACGGAACAGGTAGAGGGGAATCACTCATCGAACGTCTTCATCCTGGCTCCGTGACACTTTGGGCGGCGAGGCAGTACGCTTCTTTCAGAACCGCGACCGTGAGGGAGCGGCCCCCTGTGATGTGGCCGCCTTGCGATCTGGCCCACTCGCTTACGCTCGGGGTTCTGAAAGAGCCCGTTCGAATCACGGACCCTCTTTATCCCGTCGGATCGTCGTTTCCTTTGACCGGCGATTCTTCCCCGGGTTCCCACGAGTCTTTCAGACGGATTGCCTCGATGTCTTCGACGGTGAACTGCCGGCCGTTGTTCATTCCCGGGCAAACCTCCCCGGCCTCAGCCCATGCCGATGGCGACCTGAGATTGTGCGTCCAGAAGGGCCAAGTCCGGCACTGTAGCGGCCGTACAGGATAGATCGAGCACCCCCGGGTCCCGTTGCCCGTCGACACGAGAAAGACGCAATCCCCGTTCGCTTTCTCTACTAGCGAGTGCCTGAAACCGATCCGGCGAAGATGCTCCTTGCCGAGCCACTCGTCCTCACGACCAAGGTAGACGGAAATCCGCCGAATCTCTTCGCGAGTTACCCAGACGTAGCCGGGCGGACCCGTGCAGCAGTTCCCACACTGGGTGCAGGCAAAACGCAAACCTCCGCCGTACCACTTTTTATGTGCATCTCCCATGGTCGTATTCGACTCTTGCAACATCTAGTGGATCAGTTTTGGGCGCTGACCAGATTCTTCATTTCAGCTTCGCCGTACCGCCCCAATATGGCAGGACTTCCGGGCCGGTGATAAGATCTCGAAACCGGCGGAAAGTCGTACCCCCTGACTTAAGGATAGTCCGGATAAATTTCGATAGCAATATGATTGGGGGGGGAAGCGAGGAGGACTTCCGCAAGCCGCAGTAGCGGGTTGTGCCGAGGATTTGAATGCCCTGGGACAAACTGCCTTATTTGTGCGTGTTGGTGGTGCTCGTGGCCGCCAGTTTTGGGGTGCCCATCCCCGAGGACATCCCTCTGCTGACCGGTGGATGGCTGTGCTACCGCGGTCTGGCCGTCCTGCCGATCATGATCGCCATCGGTATGCTGGGTGTGCTCACCGGCGACATCTGCCTGTTCTTCATGGGCCGTCGATTCGGTCATCACATTGTCGAACACCGTTTCATGCGGCAGTTTGTGAATCCTTCCAGGCTGTTGCTGGCCGAACGCCTTTTCGAGCACCATGGTATCAAGATTATCTTCGTGGGCCGCTTTCTTCCGGGGCTTCGCGGTATGATCTTCCTGGCCAGCGGTGTGATGCGGGTGCCTTTCTGGAAATTCATTGTTGTCAACGGCTTCGCCGCGTGCATCAGTGTTCCGACGCTTGTGGTTCTCGGCTGGCTCTTCGGGGCCAAGTTCGATCAACTCAAGTCGGACGTGCGAATGATCACCAACGTTGTCGGGTTCCTGGCCCTCATCGTCGTCGTCGTCGGTGTTGGGCTCTACTTCCATCGACGATCCAGGCAGTATATTGCCGAGGCCGCTCCGGATGAGGCGGTCGATGCCGCGACGCTGGCAGACCTGCCGCCGGGCGGGCACCTGGAGCACCCGCGTGCAGCCGATCAGTCGGCGTCGCCGCCCAATCCTCCAACCGCACACATGCGGACTTCTGCGGCTTGCGCTGCGAACGCCCCGGCCGCACAGGTCGCCAGCGGAGCGCAACTTCCGGTTGCCTGAAATCGTGAAGAGTCGCAGATCGGTGTTGCTGAGAGACTTCCAGAGACGCCGGCCCGAAGTGCGTCCGGGTGGGGTATTTCCTGTATCACATGTGGATGGGCCCAGCGTTCGGAGGTGCCACCGCTCGCCGACGGTGGATTAGCACGAGGATGGAAGATGACAGAGACATTGAAATCTGTCGCGATGGTCGCGACGTTTCTCGCGATGGCTGGCGGCTTGGTCGCTTCACCTGCGAGTCAGCCGGCGAGCGCTGTTGTTGAGATTTCGCCGCAAGACCGGGAAACGCCCGTGTGGCCGGAGATCATCGGCATCAACCTGGACTACGGTGGGTCGGCCGCCCTCAGTCGACCCGAAGCCGTGGAGGCGGTCACGAAGATCGGCATCAAGTCAATCCGTTTCCCCAATGGATGCGAAGCTGACAGGTACGACTGGAAAGCCGACAACAAACGGAAGATGACGGTTGAGCAGTTCCTGGCGTTCTGTGATGCCGTCGGCGCCGAGCCTTACTATACGCTCAATCTGCAGGGTGGGACGGAAGGGTTGCCCGGCCCGCCTCCGACAGGCGCGCCTGTGGCCGAGATCATCCGCTATCGACACACGGCCCCCAATCCTTGCGGGTACACGGACTACTACTTCGGGACTCTGGCCGAGACCCTGGATCTGGTCCGCAAGTACACGATCGAGCGGGCTCTGGCCGGCCGACTTCCGATCACCTGTTACGAGATGGGCAACGAGAATTGGGGCCAGGCTCCCACGGACTGGCCGCCCGAGCATTATGCTGCCACCGTGGCCGCGTACGCCCAGGCCATGCGCAAGCTGGTGGCCGAGGCCGCCGCGAAACACGAATCGCTCAAGAACCTGAAGCTCTGGATCACGGCCGTGGGTTATCCTCTGATGGGCAACAACCAGGACCCGCTGCAGGCCACCAATCACGACATCAACGTCCGCTGGACGCGAGAGGTCAATCAGCTTTACGGCGCGGGGCTGATCGATGCGGTGCAGGATCATTTCTACCCGTATAGCGTCGAGGGGACCGACTTGCTGGTTTGGTCGGATCACAACCTGCAAAACATCCTCTATGGCCGTCGCGGCGAGGCCAACCCCGGCTTGGGCGGATATCTCGAAGAGGCCATCGCCTATCATATGCCCATCGAGATCACCGAGTGGAACCTCAAGTGCTGGGGCGAACGGCGACAGTCGAAGCTTGATGCGAAGAATCTTGATTTCGAACAGGACATGAGCGGCTGGAAGGTTGCCGCCCGAGCCGCGGGCAGCAACGCGTTGGTGTTCAACGATGCCGGACGCCGAGGAAGCGGCCTTCGCCTCAGAACCGGCTCGTCAGCCGACGCGTCGGTATCGGTGTCACAGGTTTTCGAGTGGAAGGGCAAGAAAGCCACCAGTATCCGTGGCGCGGTCTGGATTCGCACACCGCGTCCTGATCGCATCTCCGCTCAACTGACCACCCTCGGCCCTCAGAGCCGTCCTGCCGAGCCGCTCTCAGAAACGGGCAGCCGGACAGCGTGGCGAGCCAACCACTGGCACAGAATCGTCTTCGGCGGCAAGGTGCCCGAAGGCGCTACTCGCCTCGCGGTGAACTTCGCACTTTCCGGGGCCAATGCTGAAGCTGACATCGACGGAGTCGAGCTCTACTACTGGGACAACGAGGCCGGTCTCATGCCGGCCGCCGCCGACACCGCCGCTCAGCAACTCCTGCTGGTCGACGCGTTTCGCGTGATGATCAACCACGGCATCCGCCGGGCCCACCTGCACCACCTCTTCGGGGCCTACCCCTGCGGCATCATGTACACCGACGGCCGCATCAAGGACAACTACAAGGTCTTTGAGTTCTATGCCGGCGGCCTGGGCACCCACACCGTCCGCACGCAGGTGACTTGCGACACATTCGACTTCGACAGCCAGGGCGACAAGTATGCGACCGCATTCAATGCCCTGGCCCCCGACGTCAAGAACGTCCCGGTCATCTCCGCCCTGGCGATGCGGGATGAGAATTCGCTTTACGTCGTGGCGGTGAACCGCTCCACGGACGAGCCAGTCGATCTGACATTGCGGGTCCGGGATGCCAATCTGGGTGCCGGTTTCGTGCGGACGCTGACCTGCGAGGACACGGACCGGCCTGGCGTCCAATTGGCCACCCAGCACCTCCCCTCCGGCCCACCGGCCACCTATCGTATGGCGGCCCACTCGGCCTGTTTATTCAAGTTCGAGATGGGTCCACAGAAGCGATGATTGTGCTGGTGGTTCTGAGCTGCAACCGGCTCTTGTTGTCCAACGCAGCCAGTCGCGCCATGCCCGAGGCCGCCACCCCAATCACGGAGCGCCCTATCGCTTGCCCTTCGAAGAAGCGGCCGCGGTCTTCTTTGCTGGGGTGGCGGTTTTGGACTTCTTCGCAGAGCTGGCATTCTGCGTTTTCTTCACCGGCTGAGCGTTTTGCGGCTTCTTGGCGGAGCTGACGCTCTGGGTCTGCTTCGACGAAGGGTCGGCGTCCGGCACCGTCTTGGCGAGCGCGTCAGACAGCCGTTTGTACTCTTTCACTATCGCCGGATCAGACGATGCGAAGCCTTTGCTGCCCCATTGCCATTGTCCCCACTTGTCCGCGAGCAAGGAGAAGTAGGCCACCCGTGTTCGGTCATACTCGATCATCGCGGCGCACGCCTTCTGATCCTCGGCAGATACGCCGTATCCGGGCACGCAGCCGCGTAGTTGCTCCAGTCTCGCGTCGCTGATGTCAGCTTCGGCCAGGATCGCCCTGATCTGCCCGCTGCCCGAGGAAATGTGCTGCTGCACATCCTCGCCGGCACTGAGGATCTGCTCGGCCAGCTTCAGGCGGTTCTGAGCATCTTTCTTTGACGCCATGGTCTTTGCCTGTGTCCCTCCGGCCTTGTTCAAGCGGGCGATTGCATCGTCGCGAACGGCTCGCTTGTGACGTTCGTCCTTCAGAAGCGTCATCGCCGCGTTGCAGCATTCCTCCACCACGGGCCGAGGCAGTCCCGCCGCTTCCGCAGCCTGCAAGTAGTTCGCCAGAGGTTTCGCCTCCATAAGGTATCGGCCGGTCTTCTCGACGGAACCTCGCAGGCCTTTCGTGAGACCCTGGACCTGACTGCTCAGGTCCTGTTGAGTCTGCTCAGCCTCGGCGACACTGATCATTCTGGTCTGGCACGTCTTGGTAACGCCCACAAACCATATTCCGGCTACGCACGCAAGGAAAGCGAAGTTCGGCACTAGCGTCCAGCGTCCGGCGAGCAGTCGAAACAAACCGGCGTAGATCGCAAACACAACGAACGGTCCAAGCGCGAACGCGAGGAGCGGGACGAGCCTGCCGGCCGTTACCCCCTCGCCCGTGACCGCTCTCATGATCAGCACCAGGATCGGGCAGCCCACAAACAGGTGAGCCAAAGCCAGGCTGAACGCATAGCCGTTAAGACCGCCAAGCTTCCAACTGTTGTCTTCCGCAAGGAGGTTAGTAGTGTTCATCGAATCTCTCCGCTCGGCGAGTGAGCACAGTAAGAAGGATGGCGCTGTGCATCATCCGTCATCGGATCAGGAACTTGGTCGCTTCACAAATGGTGCACAGACTTGAGCCCAGGGCCTCGCAGCGATGGCCGCGCGGCCGATTATGGGTCTCGCCTACACGGTCGGGGCGTCGAGCGAGCCAGTTCCCCGTTTTCGCAGCCCGCCGCCACATTGGGGCGGATGCACCCGGATGATTCCCCGGATTCCGGCGCCGCTTGGGGCTTGTCGCGTCTGGGCGTATCATGTGCTCGCACCGCGCCCAGAGGCGCGGCCCGCGAATCAGATTCGGCACGGATTTGTCGAAGCAGGGAGCGTTCTGTGGAGTTTGCCCTCAACTCGCTTGACCTCTCGATCATCATCGCCTCGCTGGCGGCTGTGGTCGCCGTCGGCTTGTGGGCCTCACGCCGGCAGGACAAGACGGCCCGCGGCTACTTTCTGGCCTCCGGCCGTTTGCCCTGGTGGATTATCGGCTCGGCCTTCGTCTCCACCAGCGTCTCCAGCGAGCAGATCGTCGGCACGGTCGGGGCCGCCTACGAGCACGGCATGGCCATCGCCAACTGGGAGTGGTGCAGCCTGCCCGTCTACACGCTGCTGATGGTCTTCTTCATTCCGGTCTATCTCAAGAACCGCGTCACCACAGTCTCCGAGTTTCTCCAGCGCCGTTACGGCACGCTGTGCAGTGATTTCTACAGTTTCGTGATGCTGTTCGCCTACGTCTTCATTTTCCTTGTTCCGGTGCTGTACGGCGGGACGCTGGCGATTTCCGGCCTGACCGGCTGGCCGTTCTACGTTGTACTTTGGGCGACGGTCCTGATTGTCGCCGCCTACACCGTCAAGGGCGGTTTGGCATCGGTGATGTGGACCGACGCGATGCAGTGCCTGATGCTCGTCGGCGGGGGAGTCCTGCTGTTCTTCGCCGCCCTGGGCAAGATCGACGGCGGCTGGAGCGGAATGATCGCCGCCAACCCAGACCGCTTTCACCTTTACCGTCCGGCCGGCGACGAGGCCGCACCTTTCCTTGGCCTGATTACCGCCATGTTCGGCGTGATCCTTTTCTACCAGGCGGGCAATCAGGTGATGATCCAGCGTGTCCTTGGAGCCCGGTCCGAGTGGGACGGTTACATGGGCATCATCTTCGCCGGTTTCATCAACTTCATACGGCCGCTGGTGACCTGCTTCATCGGCCTGATCGTCTACCACTGGATCAACGTGATGGGCATGGCCGCTCCTCTTGAGAAGCAGGATGATGCTTTCTCCTTCGCGTTGCGCATGCTCGCCCCTGATTGGGGCCTGCGAGGGATCGTGGTTGCCGGCTTTCTGGCCGCGGTGATGTCCACCCTGAGTGCCCTGTCCAACTCAACCGCGACACTCTTTGCCCTCGATGTCTATCGCAAGTGGCTTCGGCCGGCAGCCGCCGATGCCGAGACCGTCCGCGCCGGCCGCATCGCCTCACTCCTAGCCTTGGTCATCGCCGCTCTTGTCGCCCCAAGCGTCGCGCACCTCGGCGGGATCTTCAAGTACTTTCAGCAGGGTGTGACCTATCTCTCGACGCCGTTCCTGTCGGCCCTGTTCCTGGGCATTCTGTGGAAGCGTGCCAACTACCAGGGCGGTCTCTTTGCCCTTCTCGGCGGCACCGCGATCCAGGCCGCCATTGTCGCGGGCTTCCACTTCGCGGGCGTCAAGCTCCACTGGCTCTACCTGGCCTTTTTCGCTCAGGTGCTGACCATTGCCGGTGCGATTATCGTTTCCTTGCTGTACCCACCCCCTCCGGCCGAGCGATGGCAGCCGTTCAATTGGAACCCGGCCCTGCTGATGCATCGAAGTGATGCCGCCCCGCGCCCGTGGTACAAGAGCCTCAAGCTCTGGTTCACCATCTACGCAGTGATCTGGTTCTACCTTTACTGGCGATACTGGTAGCAGGACAGGCCGTTAGACCATTAGGTTCTTAGGAGAACATAGAGGAGCCAGCCTTTGGGGTAGACCTGCAGGAGCGGTCTCGGCTCGATGGGGCTCACCGAGATCTGACCGCGATCTTCTTGTGAATGTGATCGCTTGTTGATTTGCGTCGGAAGAATCTCCCCGATAGCATGTGTGGCAAGTGGGTTCCCCGGATTCAAAGCGGCCGTCCTCGCCTGGGGTCAGGAGGTTCATCATGCTCGCATGCCGTTGCCTCGTGTTGTGCTGGGTTTTTGCGTTGATCTCCGTTGCCGCGGTCGCCGCCGATATCCCCAAGCCTCCCAGACCCGATCCTGCCAACCCGGTGAACTATGTCGAGTGGATCAACCAGGCCGTGGGCGCCGGCGTCAAAGAAAACGCCGCCCGCGTCTACCGGGATGCCTATGAAGAGTTCGAACCTTACGAAGGAGACCTGGGTAACGTGGCCGACGGCCCATGGTCGAACAACCCGAAGGTCTCCCAGTGGTTGGCCATCAACCGCGGAGCGATGAAGGAGTTTGGTCAAGCGGCGAAGATGCGAGAATGCGTCTTTCCGTTGGACGACAAGGCCTCGAAAGGTGACCCTCGCCTGAACAGTATGCTCACTTCGGTGCTCCTGCCCAACCTTCAGCCCCACCGGCAACTGTGCAAGGCACTCATCGCCGAGGGCTACCTGGCCTGGCAGAAGGGCGACCGTAAAACGCTCATCACGAATGCTGTCGCCGTCATCCGTTCCGGGCAGCACCTGGACAACACGCCGATTCTCATCCAGCGGTTGGTGGCTGTGAATGTCCAGGTCACGGGGTACGCAGCCCTCAGAGAGGTCATGAGACTCTCGGACAAACCGGACACGTTAGCGCAGGAGGTGCTTGTCCAACTGCGGCAGGTGAATCCGGCACGTGCTCCCTTTTCGCTGGCATTGTTAGGTGAGCGACTTTCGACATTGGACTGGTGCCAGAGGTTGTTTGTACCGGGCGCAAAACCGGGGACTTGGTCGCTGTACACGCCGCTCGTTGCCGGTGCCATGTCCGAAGAGCTCAAATCGATGCTCGGCGACGAGTATGAGCGGTTCTCGAAGGACCTGACAAAGCTGCCGGCCATCGGCTTCGACGCTACCTTGCGCGAGGTGAACGCGTGCTACGATCAGATCGAGCGGTGGTCCGCCAAGACCTATGCCGCTCCGGCAGGTCAGGTGGAACGTATCAATCAAAGGATCAAGAAGAACCCGAACCCCGTCGTCAGGACATTTGTCGCCGACATAAGTCGGGCACGCATTCTTGACGACCGCGCCGATGCGGCCGGCCGGGCCACGCGTCTGATCGCGCTCATCCTGGTTTATCATGGTGCGACCGGCAACTATCCCGCGTCTCTCGACGAAATCAAATCGCCCGATCTCAAGCAGATCAGGATGGACCCCTTCAGCGGGCGGGATTTCGTGTACAAGAGGCAGGCCACCGCATTCACGTTGTATGGTGTGGGTGAGAACTCCAAGGACGATGGCGGGCAGCACGACGAGTCCTGGAAAACGGGCGACTTCGTCTTCTGGCCCGTGCAGCAGAAACCTCCGGCCAAGGCCGGCGGGTGATCTCGTCGCTCAGCAGCCCGGCCGCCACAACCCGTCATCATCCAGCCAGGCAAAACCTCGAATCTGTAATCTGCAATTCAGCGGCTGTGCTCCGCACGTCGCTCTGAACCCCGACGCCTGAACCTCGCCAAGGCGAGTCTCGCCTGCGGCGGACCTGAACCCTGAACCCTCAGATTACTTCCAGATAATCCTTGCCCGGCAGCTTCGGGAACGAAGCGGTCGGCAGCGTCTGGTACCAGTAGGCCACCGAGGCGATGTCGTCCTGCATGGGCAGGTAGCGGCCGTGGCTTCGCCAGCCGAGGGCCTGCATGGTGACCCGCAAGTCCTTGTCGAAGCGGACCGGGTCCATGATGTGCCAGCGATAGAGGCCGAAACGGGTGTTGGAGTCGTAGACGCCGTCGGGGCGGATGACTTGCGGCATGCCCGCATAGGGCGTCGAGTACTCCTGGTACTGATCACCCCTGCCCTCGCGGGTGCTGCCCGGCCCCTTGTTGACGATGAAGCAATACGAGCCGCAGAAGTAGTCCTCGGTGCCGGTCCCGCAGATGGTCGGCCACTGGGTGTCGCCGTCCATAAAGAACTTGATCTCGCCTTCGCCCCACCAACCGTTGTTGTTCACGCCCCAGGCCATGTAGGTGCCGACGAACTGCCCCTTGCCCTTGATGCCGTCGACGATGGTGTAGTCGGTCTTGTAGGGCAGGGGATTGGAGCGGCGAAACTGGGCGTGGAAGTAGGCCGCGTCCTCAGGTACCTCCGTGAGCGTGTAGTTGATCTGGTAGAAGAGCGCCATCTCCTTGTCGTCGAGGTTCGTATAGGTAATGCGGCATTTCTTGCGGAAGGGCATCTCCCAGTAGCAGTTGAACGCACTGCCGGGGTTGACACACACGGCCAGCGAATTGACGTGGGCATAGCGACCCCAGCCGCAGGCGAAGAAGTCGCCGATCGGGCACTCGACCGACGGAATCGTCTGGTCGTCCCAGTAGATCCGCAGAATCTGCATTCGCCACGGTCCGGTCGGGGTCATCCAGATCTGCTGGATCGCACCCGGACCTTCGATGTGAGCCAGTTCGCGCTCCTGCCTGGCAGCGATCTTGATCGCCGGCGAAATCTTCCAGCCCTGCCCCAGTTCGCGAGCGGCCTCTTTGCCCAACCCCTCCGTGGCCATCCCGCCTTTGCCCTTCTCGCCGGTGAAATTCTCCGGGCTGATGGATCGGGTCTTGGCGTTCGACAGGCGTGAGAGGTTGCCCAGGTGCATGCCCAGTCCGTTGAATGATGACATAGTCAACTCCGCGATACCTATTCAGAAAGCTACTAGCTGCCAGCTCTTAGCCATTGGCCGTTGCCACGACCCCACGGTCACCGGTGGTCAGCTATCATCTCCGCTCCGCTTGCCGCCCAGAACCGTGGGCAGCCAACTCCCGGCCCCGAAGAGCGGGGAATACGGTCGGCAATGTACTATCGGTCCGCGCGAAAGACAACCTCTGCACAAAGACGTGTGGGGGTCGAGGCGACGAATAGCCGGTACACCTCACAGACAGGTTGCACTCCCGGGCTACTCGAACACCAGTTCGGCGATGTCAATCCAACCGCCTCTCTCGGGTGCATGCTTGCTGGCATGCGGGGCGCCGCTCACCCGTGCGATGTAGTACTTGCCCTGGTCCATGACGATCTCCGGGGCATGCACGTCGTGCAACTCGCAGAACCATGCCCGCTCGCCGCTCGGGAATGCATCCGGTCGTTGAGAGAAAAGAACGACGGTGGTTGTCCGCTTATCCATCAGCCGATGCCGGATGAACAGGTAGTAGCCTTCCGGGCGCTGAATCACGCAGGGTGATTCGAGGTAGGAGTGGTGTGTCGGCCTGGCCGTGTCGCAATGCACGACGATCGGGGTGCTCCAGTAACGCAGGTCGTCCGATCGCCGCATGAGGATGCAGCTTTGCGTGTCATGGTCGATCTTGGAGGCCTGGCAGTAGTACATGTGAAACATGTCGCCGATGCGGAGGATGTGCACGTCGCGGGCATCGAGCTCGGCGAACAGTTCCTTGCCGAGTCCGGTCCATTTGTCCGGATCTTCGGAGAGACTCAGAAGGATCGTGCCCGGGGGCCGGCGGTAGTACATGTGGAACTTGTTGTCGTGGCAGACGACGTAGGGCGCATGTTTCTGCGTAGGCAGGTCGTTCTCGGGCATGTCCGTCAGCACCGGCTCGAGGATTCTCCAAGGTCCGAGCAGGTCACGGCCGGCACAATGAAAAAGACTCTGCTCGCTTTCCCACGTGCCCGTGCCCATGATTCCCATGGCGTGCCAGGTTCCTTTGTTGTCTTTGAACAGACAGAAGTCGTTGAGGTGGTGGTTGGGATACGTCACCACTCGGTGCCAGTTGGAGGCGATCCTGGGCGTTCGCCTTTTTGTCGGGGCGGCGGCGGGCACATTCCTGCCGGCGACGCAGCCTCCCAACCCCCCGGCGGCCAGTCCAAGGAAGGTGCTCTCAAGCAGTTCCCGGCGAGACCATTGATCCGCATCCTTTCCCATGTTTCACATCCTCATGGTCCCATTGAACACGGGCAACAGCGAGGATCGTTGGCCAATCTCGGTATCAGCGGACGGCCCCGATCTCCTTGGATATGCTGTCCTCGATCCAAGCCAGCCGTGCGACACGAATACCCTGGACGTCCGGCAGCAGGGCGGCAATGTAGTAGCAGCCGTTGTGGAAGACGATCTCCGGGGCAGCTACTTCCAGCAGGCAGACGAACTTGTCATCCGCCTTCTGATCAATTCCGAAATCCATGGGGTCTTTCGAGCGATAGACGCTGGTGGTTGGTGGGCCGGCGTAGCGTTGCGTGCGGAACAGATAGTACCAGTCGCCGACTCTTACCACGTGGGGGCATTCGCAGGAATACGGCGAGGTCCCGGTGAGCCCGCCGCGAGCAACCACCTTCGACTCGCTCCAAGTGCGCAGATCCTTGGAGGTCCGACAGAAAACCGCTCCAATCTTGTTTGGGAAGGCCGTGTAATAGCAGTGCCACACTTCGCCGATCTTGATGAGAACCGGATCGCGGGAGTTGACTTCAGGGCCTTCAGTGAACATGCCCGGTTTGCCGTTGGGATAGAGCCACCTTTCGAATGTCTTGCCGTCCTGGCTCCGCTGAATCATCAGCCAGTCCCAGTCGCCGTAGATCATGTGGTAGAGTTCGCCGATGCGAATGACATAGGGCGCCTGCAACCCGCCCGCGCGGGCCTCGTATTTCAGGTCGGCCTGCATGGCGATGCCCATCGGTGTCCAGTCGCGATCGGTCAGATGCTTGCCCTCCCAGCGATAGAACAGCCGTGTCAGGCCGCCGCATTTCGTGTTGCGGATGCACGACCAGATTTGCCAAGTGCCGTCAGCCGCTTGCCAGATCGCGAAGTCAACCGGTTCCTGGGGATGGTTCGGGTTCGTGGCAGGGGGGCCGTTCAACTCGCCCAAGTCCGGGTTTCGAGCGACGGTCCACCAGGAACCGGCGATGCGCGGCATGCGCGGGCTTTGCCCCGCGCCATTGCACCCGACAGAGAGGAGCGCCGTCCAGGACGTTACCACACAGAGTATCGCGGTTCGGGATCTCGACATTGAAGACGGCCTTCCTGATGAGTGACCTGCCCATTGGGCTCAGCGAACGGCCCAATCACGATCTTCCTTAGCCGGCACATGGTCCAGACGGCTGACGAGGTGTCAAGTCGCGCCGCACTTGCCCCGGCCGCAAGGTCGAGGGCTTCAAGTCAACCACAGACGGGCAGAGGCCATACCGGCGCGTGAGCACTTGTGAAAATCAGCACCGATCACTCCGTATTCAGGGGCAGCCCCTCACGCAACGGCTGTATCCTTTGCTATTTCAATGACTTAGCCTCCGAAGTCGCGAAGTGGCGAGGATCGGAACCGCTGTCGCCGCCCATATCGGGCTGGCGGCCGGTGACCCGTCAGCCCGGGCCAGAGGGTGGGCGCCAGAGCAGGCGGGCATGGACGGTTTTCGCGGAATCCGGGGCTGTACTTTTCCCGGATTGCTGTATATAGTGTTTTCTGGTTGGTTTGTCGAACGAGTCAGGAACGTGACGTTGGTTGAACAAGTCCGCACTGCTATCTCAATCGCCCTCCTACCTTCCAGGCCGGAACGTCGGCCACTTTCTGAAAGGACCCGGAAAGAGAAAAGCGGGTCGTGATGCCCTCGAATAGGAGAACTGACGATGGGCAAGAAGTTGTATGTTGGAAATCTGTCGTATTCTACCACGAGCGATGAGCTGACCGAGCTCTTCGCACCTCACGGTACCGTCCAGAGCGCGGAAGTGATCATGGACCGGGCCAGTGGCCGAAGTAAGGGCTTCGGTTTCGTGGAGATGGGTACAAACGAAGAAGCCCAGGCTGCGATCTCGGCCCTTGATGGCCAAGACGTCGGCGGAAGGCCGCTCAAGGTCAACGAAGCCAAGCCGCGCGAAGATCGCGGCGGTGGCGGCGGCCGTGGCGGTCGTGGCGGCTATGGAGGCGGCCATGGCGGCGGTGGCGGCTATGGTGGCGGCAGAGGTCGCTACTAAGACTGTGCCCTGAGACCCTTGTGCCACCGGCGTCTTGCCGGTGTCAGCTCTCGGGTCTTCAGGGTACGCAGTGAGCCACGAATCCAATAGTAACTGGAGGCCACGGACACACTTCGGTATGTCCGTGGCCTTCCTGTCGAATGCCGGTAAGAAGGCCATTCGCGGGTACTATCATCGCATGTCAAACGACAGGCCGTTTGTTGCAGTGGGTCCCAACGACTGCTGCCCACCTGTGTCGAGTTGATTGCCGGAGTGGCCAAAGAAGTACCCCGCCCGTCCGAAAGGAAGAGCGGGGTACTGTGTCGTCTGGCAGCCAATCAGCCACCGATCACTGAAAACTGACCACTGACAACTACTTCTTACGTTTCGCCGCCTTCTTGCCCTTCTTGGCAGGCTTGGCCGACTTGGCTCGCAACTCTTCGATCACTGCCTTGGCCGCGGCCAATCGGGCGATCGGCACGCGGTAGGGCGAGCAACTCACGTAGTTCATGCCCACGCGGTGGCAGAATTTGACCGAGTCGGCATCACCGCCGTGTTCGCCGCAGATGCCGACCTTCAAGCCTGCGCGCGTGCTTCGGCCGCGTTCGATGCCCAACTTGACCAACTCACCAACACCCGTCTGATCGAGCGTCTGGAACGGGTCGGCCGGGAGGATGTTACTCTTGATGTAGTCGGGCACAAACCCGCCCACGTCATCTCGGCTGAAGCCGAAGGTCATCTGTGTCAGATCGTTTGTGCCGAAGCTGAAGAACTCGGCCAGCTCGGCCATCTCGCCGGCTTTCAGGGCCGCCCGCGGGATCTCGATCATTGTGCCGTACATGAACGGGACTCTCTTCATCCCGAACTTCCTGGCAACCTCGCCGGCGACGCGGTCGACGATCTTCTTCTGGTTTTTGAGCTCGTTCACGTCGCAACTGACCGGGATCATGATCTCGGGCATGGCCTTCTTGCCTTCCTTGATCAACTCGGCGGCCGCCTCGAGGATCGCGCGGATCTGCATCTCGCTGACCTCGGGATAGGTGATGCCCAGACGAACGCCGCGGTGTCCCATCATCGGGTTCACTTCATGCAAAGCCTCGGCCCGTTTCTCGAGCTCTTCGAGCGAAATGTCGAGGCTGCCGGCCAGCTTCCTGCGCTCGTCGTCATTCTGAGGCACGAACTCATGCAGCGGCGGGTCGAGCAATCGGATGGTGACCGGCAGGCCGTCCATTGCCTCGAGCGTGGCCTTGATATCTGACTTCACGTGCGGGAACAGCTCGTCCAGGGCCTCCTTGCGCTCATCGACCGACTTGGCATGAATCATCTTGCGGAGCTTGAAAAGAGGCTCTTCGGCTCCCTTGCCGTAGAACATGTGCTCGGTGCGGAACAGGCCGATGCCTGCGGCGCCGAACTCGCGAGCCTTGGCGGCGTCTTCCGGCGTGTCGGCATTCGCACGTACCCCGATCTTGCGGAGCTTGTCGCATATGACCATGAACTGCTTGAAGTACGGATTGTCCTCGGCCCCGGCCATCATCGGCAGGCGATCCTTGTAGACGGCGCCCTTGGTGCCGTTAAGGCTGAGCCAGTCACCCTCGCGAATGGTCTCACCGCCGACACGGATGCTCTTGCTGGCCAGATCGACGTGGAGTTCGCTCGCCCCGACGATGCAGCACTTGCCCCAACCGCGGGCTACGAGTGCGGCGTGGCTGGTCATGCCGCCGCGTGCGGTCAGAATGCCCACCGCCGCCCGCATGCCCTCCACGTCCTCGGGGTTGGTTTCCTCACGGACGAGGATGACCTGTTTACCTTTGGCCGCCCATTCGACGGCGTCCGCGGCAGTGAAGACCACCTGACCGGTCGCACCGCCCGGACCGGCCGGCAGGCCGCTGCACAGCTTCCGGGCAACCGCCTCAGCCTTCGAGTCAAGCACCGGATGCAGCAGCTCATCGAGTTGCGCCGCGCTCACCCGCATGACCGCCTCGTCGGGCTTAATCATTTTGGACTTCACCATGTCCA
>CAZTQK010000009.1:0-39873 GCA_964615635.1 uncultured Planctomycetales bacterium | reverse complement strand
ACGGGCACAACGGCAAATGCAACGGGCGGAAACTGCGGACCTGGCCGCCAACGCCTTGGCCAACCTGACGGCCGAGACTCGCGCCCGCTGGGAGCAAATGCTGATCGGAAAAGATGAGGGCGCCATACGCGAGTTCGTCAGCCGTGAAGAGGGGTTGGCCGGCGCCGAGTTGGACCAACGGGTGGCCACGGTCGTCCGCCAGCTCAAGTATGGCCGTGGCCAGGGCACAGCCTTTGGTATCAGCCCCGGCATCCGCCACAACCGGTTCGGCGACACGCCGATCGAAGCAGAGGAAGACATTTTGACGCGAACCCTGCGGGCCAGGGCCGCAAGGTTTGTCAACGAGGCAACGGCGGGGCCAGCAACCCAGCCCGCCGGGGAGGCGGCTAGGCCAACGTACATTTTCAACCACGGCGTGCAAGTCTTCGGGCGCGACAACCGAGACGTCCAAATCCCGAGAATTCGCCAGCCTTGATTTGAGCGGTGCTCGAAGGGGTCAAAAAGGGTGTTCGATGGGAGTGAACAGTGATGGGCTGACTTAGCCGAAGAAATTTTTTAGAAGTATTAAGATTCTGACTCCGCAACGGGCTTGGGCCTGGCTGCGGAGATCCTTTGCGCCCGTTTTTCCGCGATAGCTTGACACTTTTTCCGCGATAGCCTGTCGCTCTCAGACTTTGACGGCCGTCGGGACTTGACTCTCGGCGAATTAGTGTTATACTGTTATAGAACAGTCATGTTCATACGCATCGAAAACAGTTCGGCCGTGCCGGTGTACCGGCAGATTATCGACCAGATCCGCTACCAGGTGGCGGCCGGGGTGATACGGTCTGGCGAGCGGTTACCGAGCGTTCGGGACCTGGCCAGACAGTTGCCGGCCAACCAGAACACGGTTCTCAAGGCTTATGACCTGCTCGCTCGGGAGGGTCTGGTGGAACGGCGCCAAGGGGATGGCACATTCGTTCTGGACGCGCCGCCGGCGTTGAAGAAGAGCGAGCGGCTGAAACAACTCGCCGGGATTCTGGGCCAGGCGGCCGCCCAGTCGGTTCATTTTGAGATCACTCCGCAAGAGTTGCACGACCTGCTCGACCGCGAGCTTCGGGCCCTGTCCCAAGGAGGTTCCCATGAGCGATCCGCCCGCTGAAATCTGTATCCAGGGGCTTCGCAAACGATTCGGCAAGCAGGAGGTGCTTCGCGGAGTCGATCTGCACGTGCCGGCCGGGTCGATCTTCGGCTTTCTCGGCTTGAACGGGGCAGGCAAGACGACGCTGATCCGGATTCTGCTGGGCCTGATCCGGGCCGATGGGGGCGAGTGCTCGGTGGCCGGGGTCGATCCGCGAACCGACGCACTGGGCGTTCGGCAGCGGGTCGGGTACATGGCCGAGAACCAGACCATGTACGCGTGGATGCGGGTCGGCCAGATCATCGAGTGGGTCGGGCGGTTCTATCCGCAGTGGGATTCGTTGCTGGCCGAGCAGCTTCGAGACCAGATGAAGCTTGATGCCAATCAGAAAGTGGGGGTTCTGTCCAAGGGCCAGAGCAGCCGGCTGGCGTTGCTGTTGGCGCTGGCCCATCGTCCGCGAATCGTCATTCTCGACGACCCGACGCTGGGGCTCGACCCGATCGCTCGCCGGGATTTTCTCCGCGACGTGATCGGCTATCTGCAGACCGAAGGCGTGACTGTGTTCTTCTCATCGCACCTGCTCTACGAGATCGAGCCGATCTGCGATCGGGTGGCGATTCTGCATGAAGGGCGGATCATCAAGTGCTCGCCGGTGGATGAGCTGCGTGAGTCGGTCAAGCGCGTTCTGCTCACTCCGTCGCCGAAGACCGACCTGCGGCAGGTCCCGGGGCTGCTCGACGTCCAGGAACAGGCCGGACGATGGTCGCTGACCCTTGAGAAAGCCGCCGAAGCCCGTGAGGCCCTCAAGGCGATGGGCTGCAACGGCATGTCGGTGGTGGATTTGAATCTCGACGAGATCTTCGAGGCCTATGTGATCGGTCGGCGAGAGGTGAGCCATGTCGCAGGCTGAAGCGGTCACTTCTGAGCACGCGGTCACGAAAGGCCGCCGGGGACCGGTGCGCGCCTTGCTGTTGAAGGAATGGCGCGAACAGCGATGGCGGTTCTTCCTGGGGCTTTTCGTGCTCACCGTCCTGAACGCGGCGTTGCTGCGGGCACAGATCATTCCATACAGCGAGGCGGTGCTGGCCGTCTACTGGCCGGTGGGAGCGATGATCACCATATTCCTGGCCATCGGGCCGGTCGCGGGTGAGCAGGAGGATCGCACCTGGGACTTCCTGCTGGCCAGGCCGATCTCGCGGGCCGACGTGCTGACAGTCAAATGGGCCATGGGGCTGTTTCAACTGGTCGGGATCATGACGGTGGCGACGGCTGCCGGGGTGATTGCGATGCTGAGCCGCGAGTTCCCTGTGCGGGTGATTCCGTTGGCTTCATCTCATGCGGCAGACGGGACGCCACCATCAGGCCAGAGCCTTTTGGACTGGATGTCCACACATCCAGTAGCGTGGCTGTGCGTGGTGGCCCTGGCCGCGACTGTCGGCCTGGCCAGCCTGTACACGCCATTGTTTCTGATTCTGACCCGGGGAGGCAATGAATTCGCGGCCGCCATGGGCGCCATTCTGCTGACCATTGTGGTGCACCTGTGGCTCGGGCAGTTCGTCTCGCCGTGGCCCATGCGGCTCGTCGCCTATGCGAACCCGCTTTCACCCCTGGTAGCGGCGCTCTACCTGGGCAAGCAGCAGTGGCTGGCACTCATCGTGCCGCTGCACATCGTGACGTGGATCGTTCTGCCGGTCTGGCTGATGAGGCGATTGACCCGAAAGGCAGGTGCGGCATGAGTACAACGCAGACTGCATCGGCCTCGGCGTTCGGTTTCGAGGGTCGGCGAGTCTCGCTCGCGGTGGCAATGTGGAACCTGCTCGTCAAGGAGCTGCGTGAGTCCCGATCAGCGATGATCGTCGGCGTGTTCGCATTCTGGCTGATGCCGGTGTTCGTAGCGGTCATGGCAAGCGTGTTCAGTTCCGGCCGGGAAGAGGCTGCTCAGATCTTCGGGGCCATCGTCTACGCCTTGCTGCTGTCCGGCGGATGGTTGTTCGCGGCCGCCTTTGGGACACACATCGTGTGCCGAGACTGGGGCCGGCCGGAGGAGCGTTTCCTGTTGGCTCAGCCGGTGACGCCGCGATGGGTTGTGGCGGCCAAGCTGGCCGCGGCAGTGGTCGTGGTTGGGCTCGTTGTTTTGACATTGCTGTTGGCAGCGCACCTGCTCATGGTCTTCGCCGTCGATCCCGTTCGTCGCGAAAACCTTGCGGTTCCATCGGCGCTGGCCATGTGTGTGGTCGGCCTTGCCCTGGCTCTCAGTTTCTCGATTGCGGTGGTCACACGTCAATCAACGGCCAGCCTGGTGTTGACAATGTTGGTCCTGGGTCTGGGCATTGCTGCCCCGCTGGTTTCGACGCGGTTCGCCTTCCTGCATCCCGATTGGGAGGCGTTGTCGCGAGTCCCGGGGATCCGCACTGAACAGCAACCGACGCTGCTTCAGTCGTGGCCCGCTTACAGATCGTTCCTGGTATCGCTGGTGGTTTGCGTCGCTGGCTCGCTGACGGCCGCGTTTGTTCTCTGCACGCGCGAGCGGGCAATCCGCATCGGCCACAAGCCGCTGGCCTGGACCGTTGCCCTGGCCGCGCTGCTGCTGTTCGGGGCGGGGATGATGGAAATCGGCAAATCGGTGGAGGTGCACGACCGTGTCATGCTGTGGGGCGGGAATGAAGTCTTCTTCCGCTACGGTGAGCTCTACTGCAACGGGAACCGAGGGTTCGCCGTAGCCACGCCCGTAGGGGGCGATGTCCTGAGCATCGCGGATTTCGACGTCGACGCAGGCGGTCGGGTCCAGTCGTTGCGATCCGGTCAGTTGTGGCATTGGGCTGACAGCATTCGCAGTGACACGGCCCTCAGCCGCAGACGTGCCTACGCCTGGGTTTTTGAGACCACGGCACTCGACAGAGATCACTACCGGATGGTGTCGCGAGTCTTCGAGCCGGGATCACGAGGCGTCTGTGGTCTGTGTCGGCTCGACGCCAAATTCGATGAAACAGGGCAACTCAAGCTGGTCTCCGGCATGATCGTTGGCGAAGAGTTTGAGCCTGCGGACTCTGACTCTTGGATGGTATACAGCAGCACCTGGACCGACCGATACGCATATTTGCTCTACACCAAGCATCCCAAGGACGAATCTCGCGACAACGCCGACCCCGACTCCGAGCCGGAGAAGCCGCGTCTGCCGGAGCAGACTATTCTGCGCGTGTACGAGTGGTCACTGGGTTCTCGAGGTGCCAAGGCTCTGGAGATGATACTCCCGGCGCCGTGCTTTTTCCGCCGTACGACCTCGTCAATCGTCTTTCACCGTTACTGGTTCTCGTCCAATATCGTCGGGGTGGCGCCGTTGGATGATCTGCAGGCAATCAAGGATCTCTTTTCAGGAGGGATGCCGGAGCCGCGTGATTGGTCAGGTCAGATCAATGGTGTCGACGCCTCCGACGTTCGAGAGAACCACGCGAGCTATGTATCACGCGAAGAGGTGACCGTCAGGCAGGAGCAAGCCGCTTTCACGGTCAAGACGGATCGCAAGGGCCTTATCGTAACCGAGATTGGCGAGAATGCAGGAGTTGCCCCCCGGCGCGCGTTTCGATATTCACCGCTGCAGAGACTCTTCGAAGGACCAAGCGGACGCTTTCAAGCTGTCGATTCAACCCTGCTGGCCCAGAGAGGTTTCAGATCGGTGAGGTTCTATGACCTGTCGGATCCTTTTCATGCACGGCGGGTCGGCTTTCTCAATGTCTCAAGCGATGACTGTCCCGCAATCGAGAGAGCGGGCGACTACCTGCTGGTTCTGGCAGGCCAGGAGCTGACGGTCGTGAAACGGCCCAAGACCATACGAGCCGGTACGGCCATTGCCTCAGACGAGGTTCCGTACCAAGCCGCTGTCGGTGGAGGCTGAGCGACCCACGAGCGGCGTCCAGATCGCCCAGTGCGAATCTCAAACCGGAGATTGCAGATTTCAGATCCGATGCTGCGGGGGTGTGTCCCGTCTTCGGTGGCGTTTCGAAGGTAGGTCATGGTTGAAATCCGCGCAGCGGATGAGACCTGCCGACGATTCTGGCCGTTCTCGGCAGGTCTCGGTCGCGGTGGCGACCCCGCCTGCGGCGAGGCAGGCTCGACGCCCTACCGTGGCGGCCGTCGACGCATGTGCAACCGTTTCAGGGATGGACCCCGCAACAGGCGACGGACCTCCGGCTGATTGCACTGATCACATCCTTTCCGGTAGTATGACCCCCGTCTGCGGAGACGATGTGCATCCAGGTGAAGACAGCGGGACTCGACCGCGGAGGAAATGGTCATGAAACGGCTGACTCTGTTGTTGTCTGCATCGATGTTGCTTGCGACACCCGTGCTGGTGCTGGGGCAGGCCAAGAGCGACCGCCCGCTGCCCAAGAACGAAGAGGAATACAAGGCGTGGTTTGCCGCTCAGCCTCGGTATCTGTACGGCTGCGGGATCATCTGGGCCCAGTGGGTCTGGCCGGGCGACAAGAGCAAGTGGAACTACGACGGCCGCTCGATGCAGATGGTCAAGAACATGGGCGGAACGAACGTGCCCGTCAACATTCCCTGGTATGACGTCGAGCCCAAGGAAGGCGAGTGGTATTGGGACTACGTCGATCACCAGGTGGCCGAGGCCCAGAAGCGGGGACTGCCCATGTTCGCGTACATGGGCCTGACGCCGGACTGGGCCTTGCCGCCGGAGGCCCCCAAGGGCATGACCGGCATCGGCTACCGCTACCCCCCGCCGGATGACAAGAAAGAGCAGTTCATCACCTACTGCAAGAAAGTCGCCGCTCGATACAAAGGCCGTGTCAAATACTACCAGTTCTGGAACGAGCCCAACGGCTGCAGTTGGATCAACGACGGCTGCGGCAACGGGCACGAGGCCGAGAACACGCGCAAACTCTACACCAAATGGCTGATCGTCTGGTACGACGCGATGAAGAGTGAGGACCCGGATTGCGTTCTGGGCGGAGGGGCGCTCGATTACAATGAGGGGGTCGCCAAGGGGTATGAGTACCTCGAAGGGATGTACAAGCACGGAGCGAAGGACCACTTCGACGCTTTCAATATCCATCCTTACGATGGAAAGGGCACACTGCACCACAGGGCCATTGAAGACACCCGCCGCGTGATGGTCGAGCACGGCGACGGCCACAAGGGCATCTGGATCAGTGAGTGGGGTTGGAACATGAAAGACGAGGATGAGAAGAGCCGTCGCATCGTCAAGACTCTTGGGGAGCTGAATGACCCGAAGTACTACTACGTGACCATGGCCAACTACCTGTCCATCACTGACCCGGCCGGCGAACCGGGCTTCGGGCTGTGCGACCGGGATCTGAAACCGCGCAAGTCGTATAGGGTGTTCAAGGCGTATACGAAGGCCAATCCGCCCAAGCGGGTCGGCCCGGCGACTCGGCCGAGCGGAAACAAATAGAAAGTCAGTTGTCAGAGCGGGAAGCTATTAGCTCTTAGCTGTTAGCTATTAGCTCTTTGGGCGACCGTAGACCCGCGCACGGGCTCACTCCGGTTTCGCCGCATTCCAGCCGTCCTTGAGCATCTTGCTCAGCTTGGCCACGAGCTCCTTGTTCTCCGGAGCCCCCGCGATGTTGACGTTCTCGGCCGGGTCCGCCTGATGGTCGTACAGCTCCACTCCCTCCGGCTCCTTGCCCGGCTCGGCCCATTCGGTGTAGCGGTAGCGATCGGTCCGGATCGAGTGGCCCATGACCTTCTGACGCGGGTACTGGCTGAAAGCGGCCTTCTTCCACGGGCGGTCAGGATCGTTCATCACCGGAACGAGGCTGGTGCCTTCCAGGCCAACGGGAAGTGGCACTCCGGCCAGTTCGCACAGCGTGGGATAGATGTCCACGAACTCTGACAGGGCGGCGGTCGACTTGCCGGCCGTCTTCTGCCTCGGCGCGGAGATGATCATCGCCACGCGTGTGGCTATCTCGAAGTTGCTGTGCTTGCACCACATGCCGTGCTCGCCGAGGTGCCAGCCATGATCGCCCCACAGTATAACAATCGTTTTGTCGCGCAGGCCGAGCCGATCGAGTTCATCGAGAACACGGCCAATCTGTGCGTCGGTGAAGCTGCTGGCCGCCTGGTAGGCGCGCACCAACTCGCGGGCCTTGGCATCGGACACCGGCCCGACCTTGGGGATGTCATAGTAAGCACGAAGCTCGCCGAACTCGTGGAGCGCCACCGGTGGCACATCTTTCGGAGGAAAGGGGTTGGCAGCCAGGCGAACACCCGCGGCCGGGTACAGGTTGAAATACTTGGCAGGCGCGATGAACGGCAAATGCGGCTTGTAGAAGCCCACGGCCAGAAAGAAGGTTTTGTCCTTGAGTTGTCGCAACGTATCAACGGCCTTGTCGGCGACCATTCCGTCGGCCAACTCGTTGTCCGCCACATCGGGGTCCTCCCAGGCCGGACCGCGAACTCTCTGTCCGCTCCGCTTGATCTTCAAAACGGTTCCCGTCTTCTCATCTCGCCGGACAACCTCCTCCTTGTACAGTTTTCCTTCCGCCTTCAGCCGCGACCGCATGTCTTCGATGGTCTTGAGAGATTCCGGTTTGCAGTAGCCTTGCCCCTTCGGAAACCACGATGGCACGCTCCACGACTGCGGGTCATCGAGCCCGCCGTGGAAGATCTTTCCCATCGACTGGGTGTGGTAGCCGTGCTGCTTGAAATGCTGCGGCAGCGTAACCACATCCGGAAGGTGAATGCGGAAATGCGTCTGCAGATCGTACACCTTGGTCGTGTCCGGTCGTCGCCCGGTCAACAGGGAGGTGCGCGACGGGCTGCACACCGCTTGCTGGCAGAACGCTCGGCTGAAAATCGTGCCGGCGCGGGCGAGTTTGTCAATGTTGGGCGAGTGGATGTGTTTGGCGCCGTAGCAGCCGAGGTCTGGGCGGAGATCGTCCACAGCAATAAAGAGCACGTTGGGACGCTCGGCCGCCTTGGCCTGGGCCTGGCACAGCGGAGCATCGGCCATCGCAAACAGGATTGCGATGCAGATGGTGTGGAATCCGATTAACGGAATAGTGCTACGCATTTGACGCTCCTTGCGATTGGTTCGCGTGCAGTTTGATCGGTCTTGCTGGGCAATGTACCATGCGCGGCGGCGGTGTGCCAGCCGCACTGCTCACAGAGCAGTGGCACACCTGATCATTCATCCGCTCGACAGAGAATCCGTTCTCGGTCGAGGCCTTCGCGGAGTACTTTCCGCATTTCGCGGATGGGGACAGGAATCCCCGAACGGCAAGGACCGAGATAGTAATCTCGGTCCAGCGGCAGTCCGCACTGCTCACAGAGCAGTGGCACACCTGAGCATTCGTTCGGAGGTACGAAAATGAGAACAGCCGGCAGCGTTATCGCAGCGGTATTGGGGCTGGTGTTGGGCGCATCGCTTTCCGGTTGCGGCCCCGGCCTCACGGGGCGGCCCATGGTCAACACAGGCGAGCCTCCGACGATTCCCGTGGGCCTGGATGCCTTCCGCATATGGGACCGATGGGCGTATTTGCGGATCGGCCAGCGGACCTACATGACCAGCACCTACGACCGGCGCGGGGGCAACGAGGCCGCCGACGCCAGCCACTTCCTCTACCAGTTGGCCGACGACCGCAACGTCTCGCTGGATCTCATGGGAAAGGGAGTCCTGGCCTTCAAACGCACAAACCATTGGCATGGCAGCCCGTGGTACTACACCGTGGACGGGCGGGAATACGTCGTACAGGAATCGAGCACCGCGGATCCCGATCATCCGGTCGAGAACTCGGTGTTCATTCCCCAGGAGCAGTTCCCGCACACACTGACCTGGACCTGGTCGATCACCAAGGGTGCCGACCTGATGTGGGTGCCGATCCCGTTCGAGCAGTCGTTCACGCTGGCCTACGGCCGCACCCACTACGGCACCGGCTACTACATCTATCACAAGTTCCTGCCCGACGCTCCGAACCTCAGTCAGCCGATTGAGAGCTGGAACATGGACGTGCCCCCGACCGATGTGTTGGAGCTGATCAGACAGAGCGGGGCCAATATCGCCGCCGGCCGCTCGGACTACGCAGCCAGGACGGCCGTCGATGTGCGTGCCGGCCAAACCCGCACCCTGTTCAGCTTCAGTGGAACAACGGCCAAAACCATCCGGGCTCTCGGGCTGACCATCAGCGAAGACCAGGCCAAGGCCCTGGGTGAGGCGTTCCTTCGCGTCTATTGGGACGGCAGCGAGCATGCGTCAATCGATGCGCCGGTCAAGCTCCTTTTCGGAGCCGGCTCGATGTTCAACCGTGAGGATCGGGAGTACCTGGTCAAGGCCTTCCCGGTAAACATCCGATTCGACGACGGCCACGTGCACCTGTCGATGTACTTCCCGATGCCCTTCCACCGCTCCGCCCGGTTTGTGCTGCAAACCGCTCCGGAGCTTGCGGTCAACGGATTGCAGGCCAGCATTCACTGCCAGGACTACACGGACCCAGCCAACTGGGTCGGCTACTTCCACGCGACGTACGTCGATCATGGCGAGCCCACGCCCGGGCACGATCTGGTATTCCTCGACACCACCCAGGTCGAAGGCGGCGGCGACTGGTGCGGACACTTTGTGGGAACCTCGTTCATATTCTCCGACCGGGCCGAGTTGCGAACGCTTGAGGGTGACCCTCGCTTCTATTTCGACGACAGCAACTCGCCGCAGGCTCAGGGCACCGGCACGGAGGAATGGGGCGGCGGCGGCGACTACTGGGGCGGGCGCAACATGACCATCCCCTTCGCCGGCCACCCCGTCGGCTGCCGCAAGAAAGAGGAGGCCAAGGACCCCGAGGACCTGATTCAGTCGGCGTACCGGTTTCTGCTCAGCGACCTGATGCCATTTGGAAAAAACGCCCGGATCACCTTCGAGCACGGCGGCGAGAACAACATGCCCGAGCACTATCGCTCGGTGACCTTCTGGTACGGGATCAATCAGCCTTGCCTGGTCCTTATGGACACCTTCGACGTGGGCAACACGAGCGACGAGCGGCGGCGCAACTACGACTCGCCGCAGGCCTCGCCGGTGCAGACGCTCAGTTCGCGTTACGAATGGGGTGTTGACCACCTGGATGGGAAGGAGATCTTTCCCGAGAGCACCGACAAGGGCCGATTCACCAAGGGCAGTTCGACGTTCACGCTCAAACTGGATCCGCGGAACATCGGGGTGATGCTCCGTCGGAAGATGGACTACGGCTTCCCGAACCAGTGTGCGAGGGTCTTCGTGTCCGACGACAAGGATGGGGCCGAATGGCAGGATGTCGGCATGTGGTATACGGCCGGTTCGAACACGGTGGTCTACAGTAATCCCAAGGCCGAGACTGGGGCCACCGAACACCATGTGCAGACTTCGAATCGCCGCTGGCGAGAGGATGAGTTCCTGCTGCCGCGTTCCGCGACCGAAGGCCGCTCGGCAATCCGGGTCAAAGTCGAGTTCGTTCCCCGGAACATTCCGCTGTTCCCCGGCCATCCGCTGCCCGAGCAGGCCTGGAGCGAGTATCAGTACAAGGTGTACTGTTATGTGATGCCGCAGGTGGAGAGTGAGGGCTGACGTTGGCCGGTCTTTTCCGCAATCTGGGGCGCATGGCCGGCCCGCATATTCGCAAGGCCAAGTGGCTGCTGCGCTCGTTGACCGGATCGCAGGCCGAGGTGATCCGGGCGGAATTTGAGGTCGGGCGGGACATGGCCAACGCCATAGCCCGGTCGGGGCAATTGGACGCTGATCCGCGATGGCCTCAGATACTGGGGCGAACGGGCGGCCGCCTGGCCGATCGGCTGGCCGGCCGTCAGCGTCGGTTCTCTTTCAGGGTGCTGGCGGACCCGCAACTGAACGCCTTCGCGCTGCCCGGCGGCTTCGTGTTTGTCACCCGGCCGCTACTGGAGTTGTGCGCGGAGAAAGACGACGAACTCGCCTTCGTGCTTGCACACGAGATGGCCCATGTCGTTCGTGGGCACGCGATGGATCGCATGGTCAGCAGCACGCTGCTGAATGTGGCCTCGCGGGCGAGTCTGGCGGCCCGGATGATGAACAAGGGCGTGCTGGACGCGGCTTTGAGGCTCCTTCAGAATGCGTATTCGCGGGAGCAGGAGATCGAGGCGGACCAGTTTGCGGTGCGGCTCATGCTCAGCGCCGGCATGGACCCGCTGGCCGGGGCCGCGGTCCTCGGCAAGCTGAATGATTTCGCCGACGATCCGGGCGAGCTTTCAAGCTACTTCTCGACGCACCCCCCGCTAACGGCACGGATCGACAGGATTCGCCATTGGCTCAACAAGTGAGGTGAAAGCATGAGACTCGTGACTGCGATGACCGGAGTACTGTTGCTGACCGGCGCAACGATGGCCGATGGTCCATACCTGGCCAACGGCGTCAAGCTGGCGGATGTCTCTCAGAACTCGGCGACGGTGTGGGTGCGGTTGACCGCCGAACCCAAGCCGCGAAAGGGCATCGTTCTCAAGGGCCGTGTCGCGACGCTGCCAGCGGATGTCAAAGTGGACGAACTGCAAGGCGCGGTGCCGGGCGCCCCGGGCCATGCACGGGTCCGGTTTGGCACGAAGGATGACCTGTCGGACGCCTCGAAGACCCCATGGATGCCGGTGGCGGAGGACAAGGATTTCACACGCGAGTTTCAGCTCGCTGGTCTGAAGGCGGCCACGGTTTACCACTACGTGGTTGAAGCCGCGCCGCCGGCCGAGGAGACCGTTTCCGTCAGCCTGCGAGGCTGTTTCGAGACCCTGCCGCCGCCCGACAGCGAAACCGATATGTGCTTCGCGGTCATGACCTGTCAGATGTTCCGCGACCTGGACGACCCCGACGGGTTTCTCATTTACGACGCCATGGCCGCTCTCAAACCCAAATTCGCTTTGCTCACCGGCGACAGCGTGTACCTCGACAACGAGTCTCCGGTCGCCAACTCCGTTGAACTCGCCCGCCACCACTGGCGCCGCATGTACAGCCTGCCCCGCCTGGTCCGGTTTCACCTGCAGGTTCCCGGCCATTGGGAGAAAGACGATCACGACACCCATTCCGACGACTGCTGGCCGACGAAGCAGGTGCCGCACATGGCACCGCTGACCTATGAGCAGGGATTGCAGGTCTTCCGCGAGCACGTGCCGGCACCCAAGCGGTTGTACCGCACGGTACGCTGGGGCAAGCACCTCGAGGTGTGGTTGGTCGAGGGGCGCGACTATCGCTCACCCAATGATATGCCGGACGGCCCCGACAAGAGCATCTGGGGCGCCGAACAGAAGACATGGCTGAAGAAGACGCTGCTCGCCAGCAACGCGACCTTCAAGATTCTTGTCAGCCCGACGCCCATTGTCGGGCCGGACCGAGCCAAGAAGGCCGACAACCACTCCAACAAGGCTTTTGCCCACGAAGGCAATGAGATCCGCCAATGGTTCAAGGAGCACCTGCCGAAGAACTTCATGGTCTTCTGCGGCGACCGGCACTGGCAGTACCACTCGGTGGATCCGGCGACAGGAGTGCAGGAATTCGACTGCGGGCCGGCCAGCGATGAGCACGCCGGAGGCACGCCCGGCCTGGACCCCTCCTATCACCGGTTCCATCGCGTCAAGGGCGGGTTTCTGTCAGCCACTGTGCAGAGAATTGACAACCGCCCGCATCTGACGGTGCGTCTGCACGACGTGCGCGGCCAAGTGGTGTACGAAAGGCAATTCGAGCAGTGAAATAACGTTAGTTGGGAGGGTCGATCATGAGACTTATTTGCCTGATTCTCGGTCAGATGCTGACGACCATGCCGCTTATGGACCCCGCGGCTTTCGGAGCGGATGCACACACGCGGCCGGCGTCGCAGCCGGCGGCTGTTCGCGGCCTCATGTTTGTCGGAGGCCATGCGCATGATTTCGAGGTGGAGCCCACGCGACTGGCCGACACGTTGCGGCGGACCGAAAACGTCGACATTCGCATTACAACCGATTTGGGCGAGCTCACCGAGGAGAATCTGGCTGCGGTGGACGTGGTGATGTTCAACGCCTGCCTGGACAAGGGAATGGATGAGCCGAAACAAACGGTGCTTCTCAACGCCCTTCGCGGGGGCAAGGGCCTCGTTGCCATGCATTGTGCCCTCTGGTGTTTTCAGGATTGGCCCGAGTGGCGCCGGATTCTGGGCGGCCTAGTTCTCACCCATGACAAGTTCGGCTCCTATCAGGTCAGGGTGGTTTACCCCATGCACCCGATCGCCCAGGGCGTTCCGGCGACCTTCACCATTACCGACGAGGCCTACTACGTGGACGAGAGAGCGGCTGATATCCGCGTGATCGTGCAAACAGCTCAAACCCATCCCGGTCGACAGAACACTGAGCCGCAAATGTGGACAAACCGCTATGTGGGTGGGCGAGTATTCGTCAACGCCATGGGCCACAACGAACAGGCTTTATTCCATCCGGCATACCTGAAGCTGCTGGCAAATGGGATTCGCTGGGCCGCCGCGCGCCTGGGACCTGCCTCTATGCTCAGCGACATCGAGCGGCAGGAAGGCTTCGTGCCTCTGTTTGACGGAAAGACGCTCAATGGGTGGCGCTGCGAGCCGAAATTGTGGAGAGTCCGGGATGGTGCGATCATCGGCAGCACTCATCCCACGCCGCTGGAAGTGAACTCCTGTGCCATCGCGGACGGCCGTTACGGCGATTTCATCCTGCGTTTCAGTGTGAAGTTTGTCAGTGGCAACAGCGGTGTGCAATTCCGCAGCCGTGAACTCCCGAATTTGGAAGTGGCTGGTTATCAAGTAGATATCGTTCCATTGGGGTGGGGAAACCTTCACGAACAGAACGGCCGCAGACGACTTGTTGACGGCTGGACGAAGAAGGCCGAGCTGGCGGTCAATCTGAAAGACTGGAACGACATGGAAGTGGAAGCACGCGGCAGGCGGATCATCCTGAAAACAAATGGGGTGATTACCGCCGATTACGTGGAGGCTGATGAAAACGTTCCTCTCACTGGAATCATCGCCCTGCAGTTGCATCGTGAGACGCTGATGGAAGTCCAGTTCACCAATATCCGCATCAAGCTTCTCGATGCGTCACACGGCCCCGAGAAGTGACCGCCGACCCCTCGGCATTAAGTGACGATGAAAGCCTCGCATTGCGGGCGTTTGCTGAAGCGCCCTGTGACGGTGTTACATCGATTGACCGCTTGAATCGGGCTGATACCCGCGGCACGGCGTTTCCTCGAAGAAGTGGCGGATTGACGCCGACGGGTCGAAAAGGCGGTATTCTGCTCGCGGAGAGTAAATCGACACCAAAAACGTTATGAATTCTGAAAAACGGGCTTGCTTTTTCCTTGCTTTTGTCCATAATACGGGACGTCGTTTTACATCTGAAAGGAGTAACACATGGACAAGGCAAAACGATCCTACTTTCTGCCGAGCAAGCTGGTGACCCTGTTTGACCGCGAGTGCACCAAAGGTGGCTATGTTCGGGAGCGCGTGGTGGCGGCCGCGATCGCCAATTTCCTCAAGGCCTCGCCCGTTGAGCGGCACGAGATGTTCGTCTATCTCGACCAGCTCATTACCGGCGGCAAAGGTAAGAAGTAAGCGCTGCGCGAGGCGAGAGCCTCCAGCGTGACGGCAAGCAGCTGACCTCCGGTGCCTGTTGCTGGGCGCCGGAGGTCCTTTATGCGCCTGCTCGACCGAACGAGTCCCCGCAACCCTGTATCAAAATCGGGCGCCAAATCGCGTTCCACCGCTTGTTTTTTGTTCGTGGGCAGACTGCTGAAGCCTCTATCGGCGCATCCTGCACGATTTCATTCTGCAGCGTTCGCAGGGAATTGCACGAGCGGCAATGCGGTCTTGTGGGCCGATGCCCACGAGTCCCGAAACGCTCTTTATCGGACGCATGATCATGGTCGGCAGGAGCTCAACACCCAGGGGACGGGAATCGAGGATTGCGAACAATGTCTTCTGCTGCTCCAGCGCCATGCCGCAATAGCCGGGGCTGAACGGCGGCGTCACCGCTTCATCCGGATGGGCATCGCTCCAGAGAACATGGTCCGCCATGGCGTCGACTGCGGCATCAGCGGCGACCGAACCGATGGCATCGATGGTGAAGCCCTCCAAGGTGGCCCCGAGTTCCATTCTCCGTTCGGCCGTCTGCTCGATCTCTTCGCCGATGGTGACGATGAAGACGGCCACACGACGAGCCGGTTCCAGGAACGCTGCAATCTGTCCTTCGAGAACGTGACCGTCTCGCAAATGCAGGCGATCCTCGCCGATCGATGCAACCTCATGGACGGCATACACACCCCGAGGGTGGATTCTTCTCTGGAACTGCTCCACGTACGTATCGACCATCCGAACAATGGACTGCCCAACGCCGCACTTGCGGGCCCCGCCCATCGTGCGCAGTACCTCTTCCGGGTCCAGACTGATTTCCAGATCGACGACCTGTTGTGCAACGCTCATGCGGACCCTCGCCGGGATCGGGCTGTATCAATCATAGCCCTCACGTTCTCAACCGGCGAGTAAGAATCTACTTCGCAACCGGGCATGACGCATGCCGTGGTATGCGGCAGAGTGGAACCAATGAATTCGGCGACCATCCGGCTGACCTGGGCCGGAGTGCCGTGGCATGTCATCTGTGTTGTCGGGGCGTTCATGGCACACTGCTTGCCGTGCATCAACCTGGCATTCTGCTCGCACCACTGGGGCCAGGGAACGTCCTGCCCATAGTAGGGCATGTCGTACTGAATGGCCTTGATGCCGTCCCAACTCGACACCATCTCCATGGCTCTGGGCAAATTGTGTCCGCAAATGTGCCAGAAGAGGTAGGGAAAGACCTTCTTGGCCTTGTCCACCCAAGTCCGGTCGACATCACCGAACTTCTCCAGGTGCTTCGGGCCCCAGGTCCTCGCACCCCCGAAGCCGCAGCAGAACTGAGCGCCGTTCTTGGCCGCGAATTCGGCATAGAAGTCCAGCGATTCCAGCCGTTCCTTCAAGACAAGGTCCAGGTAATACCGGATCTTGTCTTCCGGCTCCGTGACCATCCACTTGAGGAAGTTCTGGACCTCCACGACCGTCTCGGCATAGTTGGTTGGTGTGCCGATTCCGACGATGACGGGCACCTGCCGGTCCATTCTCTCCTGAAACTCAAGGAGTTGGAGCATGTGCGGGGTGTAGTGCGTGACCGGGCGCGAGCCATCGATGTATTTCTCCCAGACCCTTTGCTCAAATATGGCGATCGCCTCATCGAGAGTATGGGCAATCGGCTTGAAGAGGAGGTAATCATCCTTGCCGCGGTGGATGAAGTACTCGGGCCGCTTCTCGGCCGGGATGAAATGCTCGATCTGATGGCTGATGTCCACGTACATCCAGATCGCATCACATCGCAGGTCGGCCCAGGTCTTGATGCACGCGTCGGTGGTTTTGTCGACGTCGTTGTAGATCTCCTTGTGCGAATACCCCGCGTAGGTGATCTGCCAGTAGTCCAATTCAGGGGCGACGGGAACCATGTCGGTTTCCTTCAGATCGAAGGCCGCCGCCATCCGTTCCCAGTGGGTCATCTCGCCGACCGGCTTGGTTTTGCCCTTGAGACGCTCCACCCATCGATCGACAACCTTGCTCATCTGATTGGCTCCGTGTCGAAGACCGCGTTGATGCGTTGAATTCCTGTCCGTCTGCGGCGATGCCGGCCGCCGTCGCAAGGGTGAACCTTCATTCATCGCCGGCGGGCACGCCGAGCAGACGCTTGATCTTTTTGACCGCAATCCAGGCGTCGTCGCTCGCGTCGTCGGCACCCATCCTTCGAGCAGCGTCGGCATCCACCGCCGGCCCGCCGCAGATGATCTTGACCTGACTCCGCAGGCCGGCCTTCTCAATGGCCGCGACCGTCTCTTTGGTGTGCATGAAGGTCGAGGTCATGTAGGTGCCGAAGCCGACGATCTGGGGGTTGTGCCGGCGGATCGCCTCGACGAACGCCTCGTCATCGGCACTAACGCCGATGTCGATCACCCGGATGCCGTTGGCCTCGAACACGGGCATGGCCACGTTCTTGCCGACCGTGTGAATGTCTCCGTGGATGTTGCCCATGACCATGGTGCCAATGATGTGGTCGTCTCCCCCCGCCAGCAGCAACGGCCGGACAACCGCCAAGCCCGCGAAGTAGACGTCGCAGGCCACCAGCACCTCGGGCATGAACATGTCCCCGGTATTGAAGGCTCTGCCCACCCGGCGCATGCCTTCCGAAAGGCCATTGGTCAGGATTTCGGACGGCTTCAGCCCCGCCGCCAATGCCTGTTCCACCAACGGCTTAACGTTCTTCGAATCCAGGTTCTCCACCACGTCCGCCAGTGGGTCGAGCATCTCGGCGTCACTCATCGGAGCTGAACCTCCATCAGACGGTTTCCCAGAATGCCTGCACCGGTTGAATGCCGCCTTCCCAGACGCGGGCCCTCTTCCTGAGGCGCATTTCGGCAGGGTGGTGAAACAATACCGGCACAGTGCCGCGCTGTCCATGGCCGGGAATGGCCTTAATGTGTTCGGCCCGGCAACATATAATAAAGGAGGAGTTAGACAAGAAGCGTGGTCTTGGACAGGGAGGCGTGTGGCCTCGGATGAACTTCAATGCGGGCTCGACCGTGAGCCCGTGACAACCTGATTGACGCGTGTGCGTCAAGACGCTGCTCTACAGAAAACGGCCAAATCTCAGCACAGAAGCAGTGCCTTGTGCCCGCGCCCCGCAAGGGGCGTCGGCCAGGGTACGTTTCATTCGCCCCTTGGCGGGGGTTCTGTGGGCGTCCTTGGTTCGACGCTCCGTTTTTTGTCGTTCCTTCCGCCCGCTGCGACTGATCTGCGAACCGATGACTTGATTCTCCGGCGCATTGCGACGGCGTTTCAGGAGCGGTGAACGTATTGACTGAACCAGGTATAAAAGAGATCCAGAAAGTGGCATTAATTCATATTTTTCATCGAAACCACTTGACTCGCCGCCCGGCATGCGTTAGATTACCTTTAGTTCTTGCACCGGCTGCTGAGCGAGGCAAACCGCCGATGAAGCACGACGCCCCAACCCGAGAAGAACGTCGATCTGTAGAAAAGGCGGCTTGATTGCACGGATCGTGCGGTGCAACAATCCAGGTGGGCGCCCGGTGTGACTGTCGATCGCGGCCTGGCCCGCACAACGACGTGCCTGCCCAACAAAGGCCTGCGGTTCGGATCTCAAGGAGCGATAGGATGCTACGTAAACCTGTGACGATTGTGGCGACGGGATTCGCTATTCTGCTGACTGCGGGTGCGGCCCAGGCGGCAATGATCACCTATCAGTTCGGGGGCGTCTTTGGTGCAGAGTTCCCCCCTGCCGTCCTTGGCATAACGCCGGGGGATACCTTTTCGGGAACCTTTCGGATCGACTCCGACGCTGTGGACCAGTACCCGCTAGATCCGACGTGGGGCTTCTATCAGTCACCCACAGCCCGGATGACGCTGAGCTTCGGCTCATGGCAGCTTGAGGCGAACGGCTTGTTGTGTCGCGCAGACATGCACAACGACACCCCCGATGGCGATTATGCAGGAATCGCCGCCGGCCCCTTCTCGAACGGAGGTCTAGTCAACACGTGGATTGGTGTGGGCTGGAGTGCTGGACCGAGTTCATCGGCATGGCCCGATGACCGTTTGCAGAATCCTCCTGCTGACATACGGGGTCTCTTGGCTACGCTGAACTTGTCCGGTACTCGACCGGGCTATGGTGATTTCCTGGTGAATGGTACCTTGACCTACTTGATCCCCGAGCCAGCATACGGGTCAGCCGTGGCCCTGTTGTCCGTGCTCTTAGTACACTTGAGGAAAGCACGCAAGGGATAACAGGGCGTCTGATTGATATCCTATCTCCTTGGAGGAAGCGTCATGGTCAAATTGTGCGCTTATCGGACCGTCGCCATTCTGATGACGGTCGGTGGCCTCTTGGTACCTGGATCGCCCTCGGTTGCATTGGGCAACGAACTTTTCGACATCGTGTTCGTCATCGACGGGTCGGGCAGCATCCCACCCTCAGCGGATGGCGCCTTTACTCTTCAGAAGGAGGGTATTGCCAATTGCCTGGTCGGAGAGCGAGCATTCATTCCACATAATGGAACGTGCGCTGTGGCGTTAATTCAGCTTGGAACGAAAGGTACCATTCAGATTGGAGGCGAGATCTACAACGGTGTCACCCTACATCTTCCGTTGACAATCATAGATGACGCAGCTGAAGCTCAAAGCCTCGCACACTTCATATGTCCTCCGTTAGGTCAGCCACAGAATATCCTTCAGGGAGGGCAAGGCACGCCTCTCGACGATGCACTGGAGGCGACCCGCGACATACTCCGCAACTACGCCCAGGGAACGCAGCATTTTGTCGTGGTCTCAACAGACGGTGACCCAAACAACGTGCAAGAAGCCCTGGCGGCGGCGAACGAGGTCCGGGCCGGCGACCCGGTCCCGAATTACCGGCCGCAAGGCAAGATTTGCAGCGGTTGAGTTCAGGGTCAACTCTTGATTCTTGGGTTGAGTTCAGGGTCAACTCTTGATTCTTGGGTTGAGTTCAGGGTCAACTCTTGATTCTTGACACACTCGTGTCCAACTCCTACACCGTTTGTTGCCTGACCCATTCATCGTGCGAGGCAACCTCTGCAAAGTCAGGCACCGGAGCCCTGTGGAGCGAAGTCCGCCCACCGCTGCTCTCTGTGATTTCTATGTCCCCGTGGTAAACGTGAACACACCGCCAAGCAAGGAAGGCACGAATGCCATCGTTTGATCCGTCGATGATCTTCAAGGGGACGCGATTCATTAGTGTCTTGGGGCCAAGACCCGTCACAAAGTTTAATCCGTCCCCGGCGTATTGGTTGACTGGTCTCACCGGCGGGCCGGTGACGATCGAATAGCAGGATGCACGAGATCAGCGACAGGAATCAGCCGAATCTGCCAAAAATGGACTTGACTTCTCGCTCCACAGCAGTCACCAAACCGCCAAGCAGACATCTGCGGGCACACCGGCGTACCGACTACGCTTTCGCTGACGATCTCGGCCCAGCCCGGAACGTACCATCTGAGCCTGACGGACCCACAGTTCACGGACACGGCTCACGTGACCTTCCCGGCCACGGCCGGCCAGCCGCTGGTGATTGCCGTCGGACAATAGGAGCGCAGATGGACAGGTAAGGCACGGGGGCGCCTGCATGCGGGCCTGTCAGTGCACGGTGATGATGCGGTTCCAGATGCGTGTGCCCTGAAGCTCGCTCAGGCCGATGCGGATCTTCTTGCCGACCAGGTCGCCGGCATCTTCGATGAGAAACTCCTTGCGAGCGCTCTGGCCCGACAGGATGTTGATGAATCGCCTGCCCATGCGTTTGCGGGCGGGGGCAACGACGTACCCCTCGAAGCTGACGGGCCGGTCGGTGCGATTGGTCATCGTCTGCTGTACGACCACCCGGCTGCCGAGTCGATAGACGTTCACATTGACGTCGATGTTCTCGAGTCCCAGCTCAAACCACGCGGGTGTGACGATCTTGTACCGTTTGTCCGCGTCGATCTCGAACTCCCCGACCAACGGCGTGACCGCGGCCTCCGCGTTGATCGGAAAGCGGATCTGCACCGGAGACCGCAGCACCTCGTTGGGCTGCAGGGCAAACGGGATGCGGTTCGGCCGTACGTCCCAGTCCGGCGGGGCGACCAGACGCAACAGGCCGCTGATCGGCTCGTGATAGGTGTTCCGAAAAACCACGTCTCGCGCGTACGCGTCAAAGCTGAACTCCACGATGGGCGGAGCCAGGACGAACTCGCGACAGAACTCCATCAGCCACGTGGGCGCGTTGATGATGAACGTCGGTACCGGGCCGATCGACAGCATCCGATACTTCCCCAGCGGCTGCAGCGGTCGGCGCACGCCCCACAGGTCGACCTGCTCGGCGTTTTCGCCCAGCCACAGCGTGTGCTCCCGGCCCTCGGGCGGGGCATACTCATCCCAGACCATCATGACGGACCGGCCGTTTCGATCGAAAACCATGCACTTGGCTTGCCCGTCGATGTTGGTGCGAGAGACCGGCTCCGCCCCGCCCAGCAGATCGGCCATCGTGCGGAACACGACATAATCCTCGCTCGGGTCGACTTGCGCGGACATCAGATCGGAGTGTGCCGTCCACGGGGCTGCAAGGAAAACGCCTCCCACCTTCTGGAAATACGCCTCCGCAAGACGGCGGGACAGATCGCTGAGTCTCTGGAGACGGGGATAGGACGAGTCCGGCGGCGTCTGGACCATGACCCAGGTTCGAGACCGTTCTGCGCCGAGGAAGGGGGCGAGGTGCCGTTCGACGTCATCCAGCGGCACGTCGGCCGACAGCCACACCGCACTGTAGGGCGCCAGCGGTTCGGTCGGCGGCGTGAATTGCGTCGTCATGGTTGAGGCCAGCAGCGGCTCGCTCATTAAGGTCTTCATCTCGCGGACCAGAATGGGCATGACCCGCGGGTACTTGTGATCGAGAAAAGTCGTTTCGTCGCCGTCGGCACCCACTTGCCAGACATGAATCAGACCGGCATATCGCGACCACAGCCCCGCGATCAGCGGCTTCCAGCCGATCGGGTCTTCGCTGAAGATCTCCAGCATCGATCGCGCGTCCTCACCCGATCCTTGGATACCGGGCGGAGAGCCGTCCGCCAGCACACCCACAGGGTCGGCCCGCGTCTCGGCGATCATCTCCAGGTAGCGATCAATCGCCAGATCCTGATCGGCAGAGCCGACGATCTGACCCGCCCACCAAACGGGCACCTTGACCAGTTCGGGGTGCAGATTCAGAAGCAGCTCGCGCTGCCCGGGGACGACAGCCAGGCCCATCTCCTGCAGAACAATGCCGAAGCCTCGACCACTCTCGGCGGGCGGACTGATTTGAGCGGCCAAACGGACGAAACTCAGCTTACGACGCACCAGGCTGGCCCCGTCATCTGAGACAACATCGAGCTCGGCGGTGTACGCCCCCACCGGCAGGTTTCGGTAGATGGTCGGTTCCGACTCTGTTGTCTGCGTCGTCCGGACTGAAACGGCGCGCTCCTCCACGGGTCGGCCATCAGCAGCCTTGATGACCAGCGTCGCGGAGAGGTTCAAACCGTCCGGGTCGCTGACTTCGGGATAGAGCGTGATCGGTTCGATCTCAGTGAACACATTGCCGGGATGGCCGGACCGAAGACTGACCCGGGGCAGGCGGTACACAGTGATGTCATCGAACCATGCGGACGCCTTGATCTCCTGGAACTCGACAGCCCGCATGGGGCGAGGACCGGTGTTCCAGACGGCCGCCTGAGTCAGCCAGACGGATAAGCCGATGTAGCGAGAGTCCGGCACGTTGCCCGGCAGGCCGAGCGTCAGCGGCACCCAGCCCTGAGGCGCACTGGCTCCCCCGATGAGTTCGCTGCTCCGCTCGGTTCCTTCGATCACACGGCCCTTGCGGTCGAGGTAGCGGGCAGTGAGATACGCTCTGGCCCAGCTCAGAGGCGAGGTCTTGCACCAGGCCACCACGAGGTAATCGCTGTTCGTTCGAACCGATATGTCTCGACCGACATAGTGGAACCCGATCGAACCGCCGTTGAGATCAAGTCTGAAGCTGGGGACGCCGTCATGTCCCTCCTTGGAATCAAACTTGCCCTCAAGATAGAGCGGGAAGCCCGAGGCCTCGTGCTGCTTCCAGTACATCGGATACGGGTCGTAGTTGCCGAACCGCTGCTCGTCGAAATCGAAGTGCTTGACCACGCGCCGCCCGGCGATTGCGGGGCGTTCGATGGCTTCAGTCCGCCGCTCCGGCTGGGATGTGGCCCGGCTGGCCGATCGCGATGTCGGCAGGGATTGGGCGGCTACCCAGGGCACATAGTACCCCAAGGCAACACAGGCCGCCGTCCAAAGAAGAAGCCGTCCTCCAACGCGCATGTCGTTTCCGCTCAGGGACCTGCTGCTCACCCGATCGGCGCGCAGCAAGACCCTCAGTCAAGGTTCCTAACGAAGTTATCGGCTGATCCGCCGGGGCGAAGTACGTGTTTAGCGTGCAAGAGAGCGGGTCAGGCACCTTTTTGCGGGCTCCTCTGCATGGCATAGTGCCAGCAGGCCTTGTTGACCTTCCCCGGATCACCCTGCGAACCGCGTCAGGCAAAAAGGAGCCAGACCCCGGCCCGCTAAACACGTACGGGGTGAATCAGTCCCCCGCATTGAAGTCACGCCCCCCCCGACTTAGCATATGTCTCGAAATGGCAGAACTATACGACACAAGACGGTACCTGACTCAGTTCGACGTCCGGCGGATCCCCAACCTCTTCACGGATGTGCTGGTCATCGGTAGTGGCGTGGCGGGCCTGAGAGCGGCTATCGAGGCCGCCAAGTATACCCCGGTCCTTCTGGTCACCAAGGGGCGGGTGGAGGAGTCGAACACCGCCAGGGCTCAGGGCGGCATCGCGTCAGTCATGGCTTCGAGCGACAGCTTCGAGGCCCACATTGAAGACACGCTGAGGGTCGGCTGTGGTCTGTGTGACCGGGCGGCGGTCGAGCGGATCGTCCGCGAGGGGCCATCGCGAATCCAGGAACTCATCGAATGGGGCGCGATCTTCGACCGGCGACAGAGCATTATCAGCCTGGGCCTGGAAGGCGGGCATTCGGCCCCGCGCATTGTCCACGCGATGGGCGATGCCACCGGCCTGGAAATCGCCAATACCCTCATTCGCGTTGCCCGAGCCTGCGAGCAGATACGGGTCTTCGAGGACTGCTTCACCATCGACCTCCTGGCGGTTGACGGCCGTTGCTGCGGCGTGACGACGTTTCATCGTCACTTCGGTCACCAGATCTTCTGGGCCAAGCAGGTCATCCTGGCCAGCGGCGGCTACGGGCAAGTCTATCGCGAATCGACGAATCCCTCGAGCGCAACAGGCGACGGGTTGGCGATGGCGTATCGGGCCGGGATCCCCCTGAGGGACATTGAGATGGTCCAGTTCCATCCGACAACGCTCTACGTTGCCGGTGCGACTCGAACGCTGATCAGCGAGGCCGTTCGGGGTGAAGGCGCTTATCTTGTGGACCGCGACGGGCAACGTTTCATGGAGGCTTACCACCCCGACCTGGAACTGGCTCCGCGTGACGTGGTCAGCCGGGCCATCCTCAGCGAGATGGCCAAGAAAGACGCCACCTGCATGTACCTGGATGTCCGCCACCTGAACGCGGACAAGTTCCGCAAACGCTTTCCAACAATCTGTCGCGTATGTGAGGAATTTGACATCGACGTCGGCAAGCACTGCATACCAGTCCGGCCGGCCGCTCACTATATGATCGGCGGCCTGGTGGTGGACGAGCACACCCGGACACCAATGCCCGGCCTGCTGGCCTGCGGCGAGGTGGCCAGCAGCGGCGTTCATGGAGCCAACCGGCTGGCCAGCAACTCTCTGCTGGAAGGGCTGGTGTTCGGCCGGGTTGCCGGAACCATCGCCGGCGAGGCGGCCGCAGGCAGCAACGGCGCGGCTCAGCCGAAGTTGATTCACAGCGAGGTGGAGCGGTCGCAAAGAACCGCCCTGGATCTGGCAGACGTTCTGAACTCGCTTCGCAGCGTGATGTGGCGTAACGTCGGAATCGAACGAACGGGTGCCCGGCTCACCGAGACTGAAGAGATCATCCAGTTCTGGGGCCGGTACGTGATGGACAAGCTTTTCGACGATCAACTCGGCTGGGAAACGCAGAACCTGCTCACGGTCGCCCGCCTGATGGCCGCCTCAGCGCTGGCTCGCCAGGAATCGAGAGGCGTCCACTTCCGCACCGATCACCCGACCACGAACCCCAAATGGGATGGCCGACACGTCATCGTCGAACGGTGCAGCCCGGGCTTGAAGCTCGAAGTGCGGTGAGGCGGCCAGGCCTTCGGCAGCAGATCTGAATGCAAAACCGCTTCTCGGGCGGGTTACCGGCGTTTCCTAGCCCCATTCGCGGGCGCTTCGACGGCGGCGATGTGCAAAAGTGAGATGAACGCGGCACGCTCAGCGACCCCTCCCCGGCCGCCCAGTCCCACGTAGAGCCCGTTCTTGACCCGCAAGACCAATTCGGGATGACGGATATCGTAGCGATCCCCGCTGCTGGTAATGATGCGGAAAGGCTCAAACGGCTTGCGCCTCAAGAGATCTTCAATGGTGTCAAGTGTCATAACACAATCATTATAGCTCAGGTCGATGCCAAGAACAAAGGACCGTGCGCACGGACAACAACTCAGGGTCCGTGACAGTTTAGGCGGGAGGACGCTATGGCTTTTTCAGAACCGCGACCGTGAGGGAGCGCCCCCCCATGTGCTGTTGGCCGCTCTGCGGCCCAGCTCCTCGCTTACGCTCGGGGTTCTGAAAGAGCCGCCCAAAGTGTAACGGACCCAACAACTCACCCGGCCGCAGCGTGGTTCCTGGCTTCAGAGACATCCGGCGTTTGGTTGGAGACGTCGTCGCAGCGCCGCGCACGATCGTGGCCTGACTCACAACCAGATCCCCGAGAACAGCAGCATCAGGCCGCCGACGATCAGGACAAAGAGCGCCCACCAGAGGAGCACGTGGGTGTACCAGTGCTCGCCGAGGCCGGCAAAGATGTTCAGTTTTCGCCAGTTGAAGGTCAAATTGTCGGTGACCTGTTCGGGACGCGGGGCGGGGGTCAGAAGGCTGACGATCACGCACGCCGCGACCGCCACCAGCCAACTGACCACCGCCTGGTTGCCAAACGGCGCGAGCCAGTCGGCGACAGGGCCGCGGATGTACTCCAGGTGCAGGGCGAGTTTGATCACGATCGTCGCCAGGAATCCGAGCAGGACGCCGGCCGAGGCTCCCTGTCCATTGATACGCCGGAAGAGAATGCCCAGCAGGAAGATCGCTCCGAACGGCGGTGCGAAGAACGCGTAAAGCGTTTGCACATAGTCGAAGAGACCTCCGCCCAACCGGGCGATCAACAGAGCCAGCAGAATTGCCAATGCCAGGAACGCGATCGCCGCGACACGGCCGGTCCAGACAAGGTTCTTCTCCGAGGCGGTCGGACGGAGCATCGGTTTGTAGATATCCAGCGTGAAGATGGTGGCCGTCGAGTTGAGCACGGCCTGCACCGTCGACTGGATGGCCCCGAACAGAGCGGCCAGGAAGAGCCCGCGGATCCCCAACGGAACAAGCTCCTGCAACATGTGAATGTAGCCCTTATCGGCTTCGGGGCCCACCTGTTTCCACGGCAGCTTGAGGATTTCGGGATTCTTGGCGAACAGGATCAGGCCGGGCAGTACCACGATCACCGGAAGCAGGATTTTCATGTAGCCGGCAAAGACAATGCCCATTCGGGCGTGATACATGCTCTTGGCGCCCAGCACGCGCTGGATCATGAACTGGTTGATCACGTTGTACCAGATGCTGACGGTAAAGGTGATCAGGATCAGGCTGGACCAGGGGATGAGCTGGTGAGTCGCCGGTTGAATCACCGACAGCCGGTTGTAGGTTTCCTCGCCCGGCACGATGTTTTGGACATTTTGGGCAACGGCCTCCGCCCACACTCCGTTTTCGGCCTGGTTCCGCTCGATGACGGTCTTGAATCCATCAACGACCGAATGATTGGGGGAAAGGCTCTGCAGGCCGAGGATCGTCACCGTCATGCCGCCGGCCACCATGACGATGACCGTGAACACGTCGGCCCAGGCGGCGGAACTCAGGCCGCCGTAGATCGCCCAGGCTCCGGCCGCGATCGCCAGGATCGTGACCGCAAACCACAGGTCCCAGCCGAACAGCTTCTGAATCGCCACTCCCCCGCCGTACAGCACGCCCGCCAGGAACGCTAGAACGTTGGTGATCACCGTAACGATGGCAAACACATTCCGCAGAGTCGGGTTGAAGCGCCGCTCCATGAACTCCGGAGCAGTGAACACCTTGGAGGCCAGCAGAAACGGGATGAAGAACCAGATGAGGATGCTGAACGACAGGATGTTGCCCCACTCGAACAAGGCCGCGCAGATGCCGAGCATGAATGCCGCACCCACCATGCCGATGAAGTGCTCGGAGCTGATGTTCGAGGCGATGAACGAACTCCCGACGACGTACCACGGCAGGCTGCGGCCGGCCAGAAAGTAGTCGTCCGATTTGGACTTCTTCCGCCGCCCGGCCCAGTAGCCGATCATGGACAGGATCACGAAGTAAGCGATGAAGGCAAGGTAATCCCAGCCGCCAAGCTGAAACGACTCCAGACCTTTCATTGATGTGGCAGCAAGCATATTGGCTCCCGGCTTGTGGTTCGTCAACGATCGGGACGACATCCTAACGTATCAGGCCTTCGGCCTGAGCTGACGGCTCCTGGCAAGCGCCAGCATTTACCATTATCGCCGGCTTCTGCCTTGCCCCTCCTCCACACACATCATACGCGCGACAACATCGAACCGATCCTCTCCCGGCAGGTTTCAATCAATCGCGGCAGGGCCTGGCGGTCGAAGGGGCTTTGCCAGACCTGGTAGATGTCCAGGTCGTGCAGCTCCGGCGGGCTCAGGTAGCCGCAGCAGCCGTTGACCACGTTCATGACCGCGATCGCGTTGCGCGGAAACATCCGACGCAGCTCGGTTTGGAACGTGGAGTAGGCCTCGTTCGGCTGGCCCACGAGAATCGCGTCACCGATCCGCCAGATCCACGCGGGCATCCGGCTGACCGGCCCGGAGCCGACCATGCGAACCACGCGCATCTTGCGGCGGATTCGCTCGGCCATGACACGGTCGGAGCACTCCGCCAATTGGCGGCGCAGTTCCTCTTCGCTCGGCAGCGGCTTGAGCGGCAGTTCGACATCAACCTGCTCGGCCAGCACCACCTTCGAGGGTTCGAAGGGCTCACGGCGCCAAGTGGCCAGGGCGGCGCCCGATTCCACGACGCCCGCATACGCCAGTTTCGTTCGCGGCGGCAGCATCGACTCCAGCGCAGCCAGCACCGCATAGCCCAGCCGCCGGCCGTTCGATTCGGCGATGGACAGGTCGCCGGTGTACTGCTCGCGCGGCGCCAATTCGCCGGAAGCCCCCTGGAGGAACAGACACGGTGCCCTGCCCGTGTGCGATTCGACCGCTTCACGCATCGGGCCGACGTAATCGGCCGAGATCAGATGATTGTCCCAGGCCAGCGTCGTCGGGTGGCAGGCATAATTGACGATCGTTGCCAGCAGACGACCTTTCTCTTCCGTTGCTCGCCCAACCAGAACGGTGTCGTCGGCCGGGTTGGCCGGGTTGTAGCCGCAGATCATCCGGTTTCGTTCCGGGTCGCGAAGATCGCGATTGGCGGCCAGATCACAGTGTCCCGTCGTCCAGGAAAGCGTGCCTGGCACCATGCGGTCCAAGGCCTCGCGTGTCGCATCAACAAGGTTGTCGCGGAGTTGATGAAGATACTGCTGGATCAGGCTCCCGCCGGGCTTGTCGGCGTCGCCGCTGCACAGCGAGGCCCCGGCGTGGGTGTGAATGCACGACAGCATGACCCGCTCGGGCCGCAGGCACAACGACTCGATCAACGCCCCTCGAACCAACCACTCATCCTCGGCTTGCTGCCACCAGCCCAGATCTAGGCCCGCCAGAACAAGCGGATCGGGCGAACCCTCACCGCGAATGACCAGCACCGTCGCGAGAAGCGAGCCGTGAACACCTTCGGCGGTGTCGTGCTTGGCAGCCCCCCAGTTGCGGGCGTAGATGCCGAATGGCGGGTCAATTCGCCGTCGGGACACGCCCAGATGCACCGCCGCTGACGGAGACACCTGATCTTGCGGCCGAGGAACCGATTGGCTCATCGCGCACCCCTCATTTCTTGCGCAACCTGCTCGGCGTCATGAACTGCATGCGGGGCAGTTGTTCGCACAACACGCCGCCGTCGATAATCAGGTGCTGGCCGGTCATGTACGCGCCTGCCCGAGAGGCCAGAAACACCGCCGCACCCACGCAGTCCTCGACCCTGCCGAACCGGTGCTCCAGGGGAATGTGCTCCTTGTAGTACTCGAAGAACGCCGGATCGAGCTCGAATTCACCTGCGATCTCAGTCTCGATGATACCGGGGGCAATCGTGTTGACGGTGATGCCGAACGGCCCCAACTCGATCGCCAGCGATTGGGTCAGAAGCTCGAGTCCGCCTTTCGATGCGTTGTAGTGAGCCAGGCCGGCCTCGGCCACGAAACCGTTCTTCGATGAGAGATTGATGATCCTTCCCTTGACGCCCGCCTCGACCATCCGCCGGCTGATCGGCTGGGTGAGGAAGAACACCGCATCAAGATTGACCGCCAGCACGCGCCGCCAATGCTCCGGCGTGATTTCCTCGAACCGCTCCAGGTAGGCCATGCCGGCGTTGTTGACCAGGATGTCGATCCGGCCGCAATCGCTCCACACGCGCTCGGCCAGGCAGGCCAACTTGTCGGTCTCAGCCAGGTCCTGCCGATAGAGCCACGCCCGGCGGCCCAGCTTGCGAACCTCCTCGGCCGCACTGGCCGCCTCGGCTTCGGCCGATCGGTAGACAATCGCCACATCGGCCCCATGCTCGGCCATGCCGATGGCAACAGCCCGGCCGATGCCGCGGCTCCCGCCGGTAACCAGGGCAATCTTGCCGCTCAGGTCGAATCTCTCTTTTGCGCTCAAAGACAGAGCCTCCGTTTGGCGGCAGAGGAGAATGAGTGAAGATGGTGGGAGCTTTTAGCTCTTAGCTGTTAGCTGTTAGCCATCAGATCCTGAAGCTGAACGCCCATGGATTGATTCCGTCTTCAGCCTTCAGCCCTCATCCTTCATCTTCCCGCACCGCCTCCATCATCTGGTCAAAAAGACGATCTACCTCCTCGCGCGTCTCTTCATCGAGTTGGAACGCGACGGGACCACGGACCACGGTGTTGGCAAAAACGCCCTGTTTGACCAGCAGATACTTCTCGACGGCCAGAAAGCCGTCCAGTCCCGACTGCATCGCCACCAGCGCCGAGATTGGCAGCGACAAGCGGTAGATCCGCCGTTCGTCACGGGCCTCCAGGGCCCGCCACAAGGCGATGATGCCCTCGATCAGGTCCGCCCCCGGCATGGTACCGATGACACCTCTCCGGTAGCTGTCGACCAGGGCGATTCCGCCGCTGCCCTCGAAGACCGCCGCCGTCTCGCCGGTGGCCTCGCGCAGGGCGGTGAGGCGCGGACCGATCGGCGTTGCCTCCGGCTTGAATGCCACCCGGTCGCCGAACTCCGCTCGCATTTTTGCCAGCAGGTCCACCGGCATCGGCCGGCCGACGTAGCCGCTGGCATCCTGAATAATCACCGGTATCTCGACCGCTTCGATGATTCGTTCGTAATAACGGAGCACTTCGGAGTCGATCGCCGCGATCGATACCGGCGGAATGGCCATCACCGCATCAGCGCCGACCGACTCGGCCTGCCGGGCATATCGCACGGCCATGTGCGTGCTCTCCGCCCCGACGCTGATGATCACCACTCCCTGCTCGCCCCCGATGCGACAGGCGTGCTCGGCCAGCAGCTCCCGCTCATCCGTCGATAGCCGCAATACCTCCGAGACCATCGCCATCGCGATCCCATCGGCCCCACAGTCGTACAGCCAATCGATCTCCCGCTCGAGCGTCACCAAGTCGATGCTCTCATCCTCATGGAAAGGGGTCTGGAATACCGGGAGTACGCCTCGGAGGGTGCGAGGCTTTCGCGGCAGTCCGGGGGATGTGTCTTGCATCGCGGCGTCTCCTGACAAGATGCACCGCGACATTCTACTACGCCTTGTCCGGCTTGCCACCCTTGCCAAATGGCGGTACGGGGTTATTCTCTAAGTGCTCTTGTTCCAGCCTTTGTGCAGACCATAGAGCCTGTGTGAGAAGCCGCAGGGCCGGGCGGTAGGGCAGCGTTGAGTCCGCCGCGGCGGACGAGACCTGCCACATATTCATGCTTGAACCGGCAGGTCTCCGCCGCCTTCGGCGGCTTCGACCGTGCCCTACGCTTTGCTCACACATGCTCCCAGACAGAAAGGGACGCCAATGAACCGTCAACTCAAATGTCTCGTTGTTTCCGGAAGACTGGCGACCGTCGCTGCCACCGTGGCGCTCGCCGCCTTGGCCGGCTGCAGCCAGATGACCCGCCCGACAGATGGTGGCAGACTGGGGACACCCGCCAACCTGCGATGCGAGTACCGGGTCAACCCGCTGGGCATCGACATCACTACCCCCAGACTATCGTGGGAAGTGAACGATACTCGCCGTGGGGCGATCCAGACGGCCTACCAGATTCAGGTCAGTACGGCCCCGGATATGGAAGAGGTCACGACCGAGGTTGAGACCGGCGCGGCCGTGGTCAGCAAGGTCCCGATCCTCAAGCGTGCTTTCACCAACCACGCGCGGATCACGGACGCAGACCCCGCAAAGCTCGTCTGGGATACCGGCATCGTCAAGTCCAGCCAGTCGATTCACATATGCTACGCGGGCAAACCGCTGGTCAGCGGGCAACGCTATTACTGGCGAGTTCGCACATGGGATGCCGTCGGCGTGGTCTCGGAGTGGTCGGCGCCAACCTGGTGGGAGATGGCCCTGCTCAAGCCCGAGGATTGGTCGGCCAAGTGGATCACCAGCCAGAAACCGGCCGAGGTCGAACCCGCCATGAAGTGGGGCGACTGGATCTGGAACGCGAAGGGCTCGGGCGAGAACACGACCATCTTCGTGCGCAAGTCGTTCACCGTCGGCGAAGCCGATCCCGTCAAGCGTGCGCGGATCAAGATTGCGGCCGATGACAATTTCACCTTGTTCGTCAACGGCCAGCGGGCCGGCAACAGTTCCAGTTGGCAGGTGGCCCGTGTGTACGAGCTCGAGAAGTACCTCAGGCCAGGCAAGAACGTACTCGCCATCCAGGCTCACAATGGCCCGGGCCAATACGGTCTCCTTTTCACCGCCTTAATCACTCTCAACACCGGCAAGAAGAGAGAACTGCGCAGCCAAGCGCAGTGTAAGACCGCCCACACCGAACAACCGAAATGGACTTCGCCCGATTTCGACGACGCGGCGTGGGAGACCACCATTGTTGTGGCCAAGTACGGCGACGAGCCCTGGAAAGATGTCGGAGAGGCTCCGCCGCCGCGCCATGCGGTCTGCATGCGGAAGGAATTCGCGGTCAAGGGGCAGGTCACGCGCGCTCGTGCGTACGTCTCGGGTTTGGGTATCTACGAAATGCGACTCAATGGCCGCAAGGTCGGTTCGGACCTGTTCACGCCCGGCTGGACGCACTATTTCAAGCGGGTCCAGTACCAGACGTACGATGTGACCGGCATGCTCAAGCCGGGCGCTAATGCCGTCGGAGCAATCCTCGGCAATGGCTGGTGGAGCGGCGGACTCGGCTGGAAGGGATCGGATCAGTACTCCCAGGGTGACCTGCGACTCATCTGCCAGATCGCCATCGAGTACGCCGACGGCAGCCGCGAATGCATCGTGACCGACCCGTCGTGGCAGTCATACACGTCGCCGATCAGCCGCAACACCTATTACCACGGCGAGACCTATGATGCCCGGTTGGAGCAGCCCGGATGGGACACCGCCGGTTTCAACGCCGGGAAGTGGTGGAAGACGACCGTTCTCGGGGAAAAGCCGGTCATGCTGGTCGCCCAGCGGGATGAAACGATCCAAATCACCGAAGAAATCCCGCCGATGCAGATCAGCGAGCAGAAAGGCGTGTTCATTTTCGATTTCGGTCAGAATGCCTCCGGCGTCGCGCGGCTCAAGGTTGAAGGTGCGACGCCCGGCGCCGAGATCCGCCTGCGTTTCGGCGAGGAACTTGACCCCAACGGCCGGCTGTACCGTGACAACTACCGTTCGGCCGAGGCCACCGACTACTACATCTGCAAGGGCGGGAACGTGGAGATCTGGGAACCGATCTTCACCTATCGCGGATTCCGCTACTGCGAGGTGAGCGGCCTGCCCAAGCCTCCGACCAAGCACACCCTGACTCATCGTGTCCTGCACACCGCGACGCCGCCGGCCGGCACCTTCAGGTGCTCGAACTGGCTGATCAATCGGATCCTGAAAAACGTCGAATGGGGCCTGCGGTCCAACCTCCACAGCGTGCCGACCGACTGCCCGCAGCGAGACGAGCGGCTCGGCTGGATGGGTGACGCACAGGCATTCGCTCACACGTCGTGCTTTTTGCGGGACATGGGCGCCTTCTACACCAAGTGGATGTTCGACATTACCGATTCACAGGGGGCCGACGGAGCGACGACCGACGTCTCGCCCGCCAAGGTTGTGACCGACGCCGCCAAGCCCGGTTGGGGCGATGCCATCGTGGTCATCCCCTACACCGTCTGGCGATTCTACGGTGACACGCGGATCATCGAGCAGAACTACAAGGGCATGGCCGCGTGGGTCGAGTACATGAAAACCCATGGCAAGGACGGCCTGTACGAAAAGTCCGGCTACGGAGACTGGGTGCCCGTCGAGAAGTCTCCCAGCGAGTGGATCGGCTCGGCCTACTTCTTCTATTGCAGCAAGCTGATGTCGGAAATGGCCGCCGCGATCGGCAAGGCCGACGATGCGAGGAGGTATCACGACCAGGCGGCCGCCATCGCCAAGGCGTTTAACGAGAAGCACCTGAACAAGCAGAACAACAACTACCTCACCGGGACACAGACCTGCAACATCCTGCCCCTGCACTTCGGAATCACGCCACCGGAACGGCAGCAGGCAGTGCTGCAAAACATCGTCAAGGATATCGTGGGCCGCGGCGATCATCTGTCGACCGGGTTCCTCGGCACCACGTACCTGATGGCTCTGCTCCACGAGACGGGGCAGAACAACCTGGCCTGGCGCCTGGCCTCGCAAACCACCTACCCGTCATGGGGCCATATGATTCTTAAGAGTGCGACCACCATCTGGGAGCGGTGGGACTCTGACAAGCAAGGACCGGACATGAACTCACGCAACCACTTCGCCTTCGGCACGGTGGCCCGGTGGTTCTACGAGGCCCTGGCCGGCATCAATCTTGACCCGCAGGTTCCGGGATTCAAGCGATTCACCATTCGGCCGGCGGTCTTAGGCGACCTGACGTGGGCAAAGGCAACGTACCCTTCGATCTATGGCGAGATCCGCAGCGAGTGGAAGCGGACCCACAACGGCTTGACAATGGAGATCACCATCCCGGCCAACACGACGGCGAAGGTATACGTCCCGCTGCTCCACATGACGAAGTTCTCGGTCACTGAGAGCGGCGTGCCGGTCCTGAGCCCGCTGTCCCGCGTACCCGGCGTACGGTTCATCGGGTTGCAGGATGATGCCGCCGTACTCGATGTCGCCGCGGGGCAATACCGGTTTGTCGTTGAGGCAAGGTGAGAGCAATCACATAGGGTGCCCCACCTCGTTTCGAGGTGGGGGAGCGATGATCGCGGCGAGCAGCAGGTGAGCGGCGAGATTGGCATACCGCAACGTCCAAGGCCAAAAGGACTCGCCGGGAGAGTGGGTGCGAGAAACGATTCTCGCACCAGCAGATTTCAGAATCATGCCTGATAAAACTGTTATTATCCTGGTGTTTGCCTTCGTATACCTGGGCATGATCCTCGGTCGGTTTCCCGGCCTGGCCATGGATCGGACCGGTATCGCACTCATCGGGGCGATCGTGCTGCTGGCCGGTGAGCGGATTGAGCTGACCGACGCGTGGCACGCCGTCGATGTGCCGACGATCGGCCTGCTGTTCGGCCTGATGGTCCTGTCCGCCCAGTTCCGTCTTGGGGGTCTGTATACTGCGATTACTCGGCGTATCGTCGTCGCCGAGGTTACGCCGCCGGCGTTGTTGGCCATCATCATCGCCGTTTGCGGCCTGCTGTCGGCGCTGCTGGCCAACGACATCGTCTGCCTGGCGGTCGCCCCGCTCCTGGTCGAAAGCTGTGCCCGACGGCGGCTCAACCCTCTGCCCTTCCTGCTGGGATTGGCGTGCGCCTCGAACATCGGATCGGCGGCCACGCTGATCGGCAATCCGCAGAACATGCTCATCGGGCAGAAACTGCGGATGTCCTTCGGCGGCTACCTGCTCGACGGCTTGGTGCCGGCGATCCTCGGGCTGGCGGCCGCATGGGCCATATTGGTCCGGCAGACCCGCGGCCGATGGGAGGCCGAAACGCCCCTGCATCACGTGGAAGCGCCGCGATTCAACCCTTATCAGTCGGGCAAAGGGATGGTCATTCTGATTGCCCTGGTCATCGCCTTTCTGGCAACGTCGATCCACCGCGAACTGCTCGCCCTGGCCGCCGCCGGAATTATGCTGACAAGTCGTAAAATGCACAGTCGCCGCATGCTCGGTCTCGTGGACTGGGATCTGCTCGTCCTCTTTATCGCTTTGTTCATTGTCAACGAAGCATTGGAGTCGACCGGCGCCCTGACCTTGGTCCTCGAGCGACTCAACGCCATGCACGTGGACCTTGGCAACATGGGCTGGCTGTTTGCCATCACGGCCATTCTGTCCAACCTCGTCTCCAACGTTCCGGCCACGATGCTCCTGCTCCCGGCCGCTTCGGCCCACGGCGATCCTCATCTGGCGGGGTCGGTGCTCGCACTGTCGAGCACGCTGGCCGGCAACCTGTTCATCGCCGGCAGCATCGCCAACATCATCGTCGTCAACCAGGCCGAGCGGCTGGGCGTTCACATCGGGTGGCGCGAACATGCCCGTGCCGGCGTGCCGGTCACCCTGGCCACATTGCTCATCGCCGCCGGGTGGCTGGCTCTGCGTTCGGTCATGTGAGGAAAGGGTGTCCCCAGCGATACCTGTCCGGGTTCTCCCTTGCTTGTGGCGTGAGGTAGCCGGATTCTCACAAGACACTTGTAGCGGCTGTCAGGCGGAACTATACTGAAACCATCTTCTTCGAGTGGGTCTGTCTTGTATGGTCTGGTCTTCACGGTGGACAACAATGCCAACCCGAAAGACACCTCGCGGATTCGCTGTCGCGTGGGCGACATTACTTCTGTTGATCGCGGGTATGCTGCTCGCCAACGCGACCTCGCTGCACGCCCAGCCTTGCCTGTTCTGGGAGCAGCAGACCTCACAACTCTTCCCCTCACCCCGATACGGTCATACCATGGCGTCCGACCACGGCCGAGGCAGGGTCGTACTGGTCGGCGGAAGCACCAGCTCGACAAGCTCCTACGCCAAGAGCGACGAGGTCTGGGAGTGGGATGGTTTTCACTGGCATCTTGTCGGGTCGGCTCCCTCGGCATGTAGCAGTCATGCGATGGCCTACGACTCGGGTCGCTGCCGCACCGTGGTCTTCGGAGGGATGCTCCTCGTTCCGGCACAGGGCGGTTACACCATCGGTCTCAACGACAGGACCTGGGAATGGGATGGGAGTTCGTGGCAGCAACACCTGGTCACAACGCACCCGCACGTGAGAATTCGTCATGCGATGGCGTACGATGAGGCGAGAAGTGTCACGGTTCTGTTTGGCGGATACTACTACAGTCCTGTCTGGTGTGATTGGGGACCCTGCGACACAACCCAGTACTTCAACGATACCTGGGAATGGGACGGCTCTCAGTGGACCGAGCGAATCGTGAGCAGTCCCCCGCCACGGCTCGGCCACGTCATGGTCTACGACAGTATTCGTGAAGTCATCGTTCTTTTTGGCGGGCAAAGCGGTTCAGCCTTCATGAACGACACGTGGGAATGGAATGGACAGGCATGGACGCAGCGCACCCCGATGACGGTCCCGCCGGCGCGGGCTGACGCGGCGATGACCTTCGACCCGGCGCGGGGGGTCTGCGTGCTTTTTGGCGGCCAACGAAACCTCAATCCAGGCTTTCTGTTCCTGAACGACACGTGGGAATGGGACGGAAGTAACTGGTCGCAGCAGACAATCCCGCCGTCACCCCTGGGACGATTTGGGCACGCCATGGCCTTCGATTCAGTGCGCGGGATGAGCCTTCTGTTCGGAGGCTACGACGCCTCCTCTCAGTCTACGACACCCCTGGCCGACACTTGGCTGGGGGGCTTCAACGACATGGATGGTGACGGACTGACCGATCCGTGCGACGCATGCACCGACACCGACGGTGACGGCTTCGGGAACCCCGGCTTTCTCGCCAACACCTGTCCGCCGGACAATTGCCCGGATTCGACGAATCCCGACCAGGCAGACGAAGACACCGATGACTTCGGGGACGTCTGCGACAACTGTCCGACCATCGCCAACCCCGATCAGGCGGACGCCGACAGCGACCTTGTCGGCGACCTTTGCGATACCTGCACGGATACCGACGGCGACGGATTCGGGAACCCCGGGTTCCCCCTCAATATCTGCGAGCTGGACAACTGTCACGCCGCCGCAAACCCTCAGCAGGAGGACAGCGACGGCGACGGCGTCGGTGATGCTTGTGACGCCTGCCCGGACACCCTGAGCGGCGTGGCCGTCGAGGAGACCGGATGCCCGGTGCCGATCCCCGGCGACTTCGACTACGACAGCGATGTCGATCAAGTTGACTTCGGCCACTTTCAGCGCTGCCTCGGCGGGGATACCGTCACCCAGCCCGATCCCTCGTGCAGAAGCGCACGCCTGGACCTCGACAGCGACGTGGACGTGTATGATACCTTGGTCTTCCTGCGATGCCTCAGCGGGCCTGGAGTGCCGGGTGACCCTCACTGCGCGGATTAAACGCAAGCGACGTACAACAATGTGATGGTCCAGACTACGGTATCTCCGGAAAGCGCCACTCCCCGTCCTGGAACTTGTAGGTGACGTGTTTGTCGCGGGCGATGTTCTCTCCACCGAGTCCGTTCCAGTAGCGGTTATCTTCGTAGACCTGGCGAGGCGACATCGGCTCGACGTGGCCGTCGGCAAAGCACAAGTTCGACTTGCCGTTATGACGGGTGGAGATGTACGTCCTGTGGTTGTGCCATGCGTAAGGCTCCAGCGCCCCACCGCTGTAGGTCGTCAGGCTGTACTCGGGAATGTACGTGGGATCGAGCGTGTAGCCATGATTCCCAAACATCTCGACGTCGTTGACCCCGTTCACGTGCTGCTTGGTCCAGCCGGTGCCGTCCGAGTCGCCGAAGGCGATCGTCCTGGCCGGAAAGCGGACCTGTTTGACCGGAAAACTCTCCAACGGGGCCTTGGGCGACTGAAGATTGTCCCGGGCGCTGCCCAGGTACTTATAATTGTAGCCGTAGGAGTTGTTCCGCCCGATCTCCCAGTCGCTCACGGCCGCGCAACCCTGGAACTCATACGACTTCAGCAGCATGGCCATCGCGTTGAACCAGCGAAGACGCCGGTCGCCAGGAAAGATCCATTGATGGCCTGGATACACGTCATACTGGTGCAGATACATGGTCATGCCGATGCCGAGTTGGTGCAGGTTCGACTTGCAGGCGGATGACCGGGCGTACTGCCTGGCGCGGCTGAGCGCCGGCAGTAAAATGGTCATCAGCAGCCCCATGATGCCGACAACCACCAGCACTTCGATCAGCGTGAAGCCACCCCGAGCGTTTGATTTCGACGTCATCGTGTCCGAACCTCCAACCAGACCGCCCCCTATCTCTTAGACGCCGCAACCGCCGAAATGTTTATCAGTTATACGAGATTATTTACTGGTGTAGACTATACATCCACCCCCACCTGCCGTCCAGCAAGAATAGACCACCTGCAGCTCTCGTGCATTTCGGACAGACCCCAAAAGGGCTTACGGCCATGGCGAGTATCCGCCGTTACCATTCTTCGCCAATACGCCGGTGCCGGGTTACAATGCCACCCCATGCGGCAGCGCCGAATGCTGACAGAGTTGCTCATCTACCTGGCCGTCCGGCTGGCGGCGATGGTATTCCAGGTTTTCCCGGTGAACTGGAACCTGGCGACCGCCCGGAGAATGGTCCACATCTGGTGCCGGATCATGCCGCGTCACCTGAACCGGGCCAGGGAGCACCTGCGGCTGGCCTACGGCTCGCAGTTGTCGCCGCGGGAGATCGACCGGATCGCGTTCCGTTCGCTCGAGCAGATGTCCATGATGGCCATGGAGTGCCTGTTCACCCCGCGGCTGATCAACGAGCTCACGTGGCACCGGTACATCCGCCTCAACGGCATTGACAAGGCTCTCGACCGGCTGCTCAAGGGACAGGGGGCGGTCCTGGTCACCGGCCACTATGGAAGCTGGGAACTGGTCGGTTTCACCCTGGCGGCGTTGGGCTTCCCCCTGACAGCGGTCATGCGGCCGCTGGACAACCCGTGGCTCAATGAGTTCATTCTGGGTATCCGGGCCAAGCGCGGCTTGCAGTTGCTGTACAAGAAGGGGGCGTCGCAATCGGCCGGTGACGTGCTCGAATCCGGCGGCCTGCTGGGCTTCATCGCAGATCAGAACGCCGGCCGCAAGGGCGAGTTCGTCGACTTCTTCGGACAGAAGGCATCGACCTACAAATCCATCGGCCTGCTCGCCATGCAGCACAACGTCCCTATCCTCGTCGGCTACGCCCGCCGACTGAGCGACAACTTTCAGTACGAGGTCGGCTGCAACCGGATCATCGAGCCGCACGAATGGGCCGGCCGCCCCGACGAACTCCATTGGATCACCCAGGAGTACACCGCCGCCATCGAACAGTTCGTCCGCCAGGCCCCCGAGCAATACCTCTGGATCCACCGCCGCTGGAAAACACGGCCGAAGGACGAGTAGTCCTGACGAACCCGGCGAGGGTGTTGCTCCCCTGCCTTGACAGCCTCCCCGACCCCGCCCGTTCATCCTGGGGCCTATTGCCCGACCACAATCTGCAACGGCTGACCGGCCGTGGCCGGGAAGGTTGC
>CAZTQK010000008.1:0-42431 GCA_964615635.1 uncultured Planctomycetales bacterium | reverse complement strand
CGAAGAAGGCGACCGAAATCGCCCAGAAGCAGGGGCGATTCACGCTCTTCTCTCTGGTGGACGCGCTTACCCGGATGACGCAGGAGGTCCGAAATGCCGGTGACCGCACGGAAGTGGATCAGAAGGTTGGGAAGCTCTTGGCCCTGGCGGCGTGATCCCGCCGCCATGCCCGGCGGGGGTTCCGGAACAACCGGGACCCCCTGCCGCAGCTTAACGGGGATCGCGCCACCCGCCTCTCCCTGAATCAAATCGGCTTGCTCCTGGTCGTTGCCGGTCAGTGCTTGGTATCCCGCGGAGGACACAAATCCTTTCCATAACTGTCTTTATCGCGGATTTGGCCGTTGGGCCGATGCGTTACCAGTTCCGTCCTTTCGACCTTCGCCAGCCTACGGCCGGCGGTTTCCGCAGTCGCCTGTGTCTGGTGATTGGAGATTGGGGTGTTAGAACCCTCGCGTTTCACCTGCCACTGGTTCCCGTTCTTTACGACATGGATTGCCTGTTTGCTCGCCATAATCACAGTCTCCCGTCCAACGACCTCGCCCAACACAGGCTAAAGGATGTGGACTAGTTTAACCGATACCACTTGCATTATAGTCCACCACGTGCTAGGATGTCAATAAAGGAAGGGTCATTAGCGATGGATCAAATGGAACAGACTGAGCAAAGGGATACCGATCTGGTCCACCTGGCGCGGCTGGCCCTGACCGGGCGACCGCAGGATGTGCAGATGATGATCCGCCGCCTCGCTAGGCGCTACCGCAGCCTTTCCCCCGTCCTCGCGGATCAGCTTGCCAACCTCCTCCGTGAATCTCCGACACGAGAATCACCCCTTCGCAAACAGGCTGAGCCTGTCGCTCAGATCCCCGTGGACCTCGACTCTCGCCTGCACTTAGTCCGCCTCGACCAAATCCCTGCTCTCGACATCGAACCGATCTGGTCGGACACGGTCCAGGCGCCCCTGGAACAGCTTATTCACGAACGCCAACGACAGGATGAGCTTGCTCGGGCCAGCCTCGCCCCTACACGAACCGTGATCTTCACCGGTCCCCCAGGGGTGGGTAAATCGCTTGCCGCACGTTGGCTGGCCTCTCGGCTCGATCGGCCACTCGTCGTCCTGGACCTCTCGGCGGTCATGAGCAGCTTTCTCGGTCGTACTGGAGTGAACCTCCGTCATGTCTTGGACTACGCGAAAAGCATCGACTGCCTTCTTCTGTTGGACGAGCTTGATGCTGTCGCCAAGCGTCGAGACGACGTTCACGAGGTCGGAGAGCTTAAGCGGCTGGTCACCGTTCTTCTCCAAGAAATCGACGACTGGCCAGCAATAGGGTTGCTTGTCGCTGCAACCAACCACCCCGACCTCCTTGACCCCGCCGCCTGGCGTCGCTTTGAGATGAAGGTTGAGTTTCCCATGCCGGACGAGCATGCCGTCCGCAAGGCTATTTCGACTTTCCTTGGACCGACGAATACGCTTGCGAACGGCTGGTGTGAGCTTCTCGCCACATTGTTGACCGGCCTTTCGTTCAGCGATATCGAACGGGAGATCACGGCCGCACGTCGAGATGCTGTCGTCCGTGGCAAGCCACTGGAAGCGTCTTTCCACGACCTTGTACGTCGCCGCATCGATGCATTACCACGAGCGCAGCGAGGTCGTGTGGGCGCGGCTCTCATCGAAGCTGGCCTCTCACAGCGGCAAGTTCACGACATCACTGGCATAAGCCGTGATACCATCCGTAAGGCGACAAGACAGCCAAGATCAACTGCTTAGGAGTCTGTGCTATGCCCCCGACAACCAACTACCTGCTTGGCAACGGCGAGAACTTGACCAGCCCCGTAGTGCTTTCGCGAGGCGGCAGTACACCGAGGGCGCCTTACACGTTTACCGAAGCAAAGCAGCGGCTGACTCCGCAGGTGCGCCATGCCGCGTCCGTCATCGCCGAGCTCCCGCCCGCTGCGTGCCCTCAAGAGTTGGCTGTTGCAGTGGTGACGCTTCACCCTGAGTACATTGCCAAGAGCTATCATCCGACCCGACTCCTTTCTGCTGTTGGGCTCGAAGCCGTCGGTAGCCGGCCCACGAGAGTCTCCCCAGAAAAGTGGCGGCCCAAATCAGAAAAGACTAAGGCGAGGAAGCCTCCGCCGCACGACGCCGAGGCCATCGAGCTCTTTGTCGCCGGTAAACGAGCGATGTTCCATCGATGGGCTGACGATTTGCCCGGGTGGACACATCAGACCAACGGTGCCGACCAACTTTTTGAAGTGGAACAGTTTCGTGCGGCAACAACTTCAGATCGGCTGCGCCCGCTTCAGAGTGACGCGAAGGAACCGCTTCTCGAAGTCGTGCTCCACGTACCCCACCGCTTCATCATCGAGGGTTTTGAAGCGTATCTGGCAACCTTGAACCTGAGGGCAGATGTCGACCGGCGTTACGAGGCAGGCTCGCTCTGTTTTATCCCGCTTCGCTCGCCGCGGGAACTCTTGGAACAGATTGCCCGCTTCTCATTTCTCCGAGTCGTTCGCGAAATGCCAAAGCTCCGCCCACTGCGCCCGATCTCTCGCGCCTTTCAGAATCTGCAGCCGTTCAACTGCCCACTGCCCGCGGAGGCCCCGCTCGACCGAAAAGTGAAGGCGGTCGTGTTCGACGGTGGTTTGCCACCAAACACGGGCCTCAACACCTGGGTCACAGCTACCGAGGGCGAAAACGTCAAGGATGCCGTGCCAGAGTACCTGGAGCATGGCCTTGCGGTTACGTCCGCTCTGCTGTTCGGACCGCTCGACGCAGGTACACCGTTGCCGCGCCCATTCTGCCAAGTGGAACATGTCCGCGTGCTCGACAATGAGTCGGAGAAGGATGAGGACCTCTATGACGTGCTCCCCCGAATTCGCAAGGTGCTCGACTCTGGCAAGCATCAGTTCGTAAACCTTAGCATCGGCCCATACCTACCCATAGAAGACAATGACGTTCATGCTTGGACCGTAATGCTTGACCAGTATCTTGCCAAAGGTCATACGCTCGCGACCATAGCGGTCGGCAACTCAGGCCACTTGGACCGGGCCGCTGGCAATGCCCGAGTACAGGTCCCCTCCGATTGCGTCAACGCCGTTGCTGTCGGAGCATGCGACCGACGTAGTCAAGGCTGGAGAAGGGCGAGTTACAGCTCGCTCGGTCCCGGAAGGAGTCCGGGATTGGTAAAACCCGATGTTCTTTCGTTCGGCGGGTGGGACGGCGAACCCTATTGGGTCCTCGACGCTGCCCAGCTAGGCTTCGCAGCACCGACTTTCGGCACCAGTTTCGCGACCCCCTCTGTACTCCGCATGGCGCTAGGCGTACGGGCGCATTTTGGGAACGTGCTGTCACCGCTCGCCCTTCGCGCTTTACTCATCCACGGCGCCGAGGATGATGGTCTGGACCGCCACGAAGTTGGCTGGGGGCGCGTGCCCGACGACCTCGCAGATCTAGTGGTTTGCCCTGAAGGTATGGCCCGCGTCATTTACCAGGGCGAACTCAAAGCTTCCGAGGCAATCCGCGCTCACATTCCGTTGCCTGCGGAGACCCTCGATGGCAAGATTTCGATCCATGCCACCATGTGCTTTGCCACGACCATCGACCCTGCGCATCCGAGCAACTACACCCGCAGCGGCGTTGAGATCTTCTTTCGGCCTCACTCGTCCAGACGCGAAGCAGAGCGACTTCACGCTAAAACCAAGGCGTTCTTTCAGGTCAAGAACTACTCAACGGAAGCCGACCTCCGCCGGGACGCCCATAAGTGGGAAACTGTGTTGAATCGCACACAGAGCTTCCAGGGCCGTTCACTCAAGGACCCTGCGCTTGACATCTACTACCATGCGCGCGAAGGGAGTCAGCCGACCAAAGCCGCGGACAAGATTCAATACGCTCTTGTCATCACTGTCCGGTCGCCCCGGACGCCGGACCTGTACAATCGCATCGTTCGACGTTACCGGACTCGATTGACTCCACTCCAGCCAATCATTCAGATCCCGATTCGTACGTCCCAATCTCCGTGAGCCGGGGTTTGATCGCCCACTAACTGGCCATCATGCAAGTCGGATGGCCAGAACGGGCGCAGGTGTCCTTGTCTGTCCCTCGCCCCTCTTGACGGCGTATCATAACGTCCTTTATGATACGCCAACCAGGCCGGAAGAGGGCGTTCCCGAAGGCGTGGATCGGGCAGCCCGCTCGGCCTCTCAGGTAACTGGATAAACGGCAGCCCCATGGACGACCCAAAGACCGCGATCACCCCCCGGAACCTTGCCCGAATCGGGCTGGACGCCCTGCCGGTAGTCATTGCCGCAGCCGGAGAGCGCGCCGGCTGGCGGTTTATCGAGTTTTTTACGGCCAACATCAGGAACCGGAACACCCGAGAGGCCTACGCAAGGGCTGTAGCGGGCTTTTTCCACTGGTGCGACGCCCGTAGAGTGCGGTTGGACGCTATTAACCCGGTCCTTGTCGCGGCCTATGTGGAGCAGCTCCAGGGTCAAAAGGCCGCTCCCTCTGTGAAACAGCACTTGGCGGCCATCCGGATGCTTTTTGACTGGCTTGTGGTCGGTCAGATCCTACCCGCAAACCCGGCCAGCGCCGTTCGCGGTCCCAAACATGTCGTGAAACGTGGCAAAACGCCGGTTCTCACGGCTGACCAGGCCCGACGCCTGCTCGACTCCATCAACACCAGCACCCTTGTCGGCCTTCGTGACCGCGCGCTCATCGGTGTCATGGTCTACTCGTTCGCCCGTGTCGGAGCCGTGACGACGATGAAGGTGGAGGATTACTACCAGAGCGGCAAACGGTGGTGGTTCAGGCTGCACGAGAAAGGCGGCAAACGCCACGAGGTCCCCGCCCACCATAACGCCGAGGCCTACTTGGACGCCTACGTGGAGGCCGCCGGTATCGCCGCCGAGAAGAAGACTCCCCTCTTCCGTAGCGTGGACAGGCATCGACGGCTAACCGCTAACGCCATGCACCGTACGGACGTGCTCCGGATGACCAAACGCCGGGCCGGGGCTGCGGGCTTGCCACAAGCCACGTGCTGCCATACATTTAGGGCGACCGGAATCACGGCTTATCTCGAAAACGGCGGCACGATCGAGAATGCCCAGGCAATCGCGGCCCACGAGTCGCCCCGGACGACGAAGCTCTACGACCGTACGAGCGACGAGATTACGCTCGATGAGGTTGAGCGAATCGCGATATGAGGAACACGAGTGGTTCTGGTGGGCGAAGAACTGTTGAGGAGACGAATGGCCGTGGCACTAACGAAATACCTTCCGGAATTTGATAACCCACCCGTCATCGAGGTGGTGTGCGGCGCACTCTTCAAGCCGCTTTCGGGATTATTGGCGCCGCATCTTGGCATGCTTTGGGAACGCTTTAAGTCTGAGTATCCGAAGTGCCAGGAGGTGCCCCCTCTCGCGCCCGTGGTCGAACACTTCGGCGAAGAGCCCGTCCCCCAGATCGAGTTGACTGACGTTCCTCCCCTTCCCCGCGTATGGTTTATACATGCCGACGAGATTGGGATCATTCAGATTCAGCGCGACCGCTTTCTCCACAACTGGAAGAAGGCCCGACCACGAGACGCCTATCCCCGTTACACGACCGTCATCAAGCTCTTCCAGGACAAACTCTCGGTTTTTGAGTCCTTTCTTGCTGACACGAGTGTTGGCTCGATTGAGCCACGGCAGTACGAGCTTACGTACGTCAATCACATCCCCAAGGATGGTGGCCTGCCTTCCTTGGCTGATGTTGCCAAAGGCTTCCCTGATTTCGCGTGGAGGGTATCTGCCGACCGCTTCTTGCCTATGCCGGAGGCCATCAATTGGCGAACGACTTTTGCCCTTCCCGACCAGGCGGGGCGCCTACATGTCGCATTGCGCTCTGGCGTCCGCCGGGAGGATGGAACGCCCATACTCCTCCTGGAACTCACGGTGCGGGGCTTCCCGAAAGGTACCACACGTGACGCCGCTTGGCCTTGGTTCAACACCGCGCATGAATGGATTGTGCGAGCGTTCACTGACCTGACATCAGATAACCTTCATCAGCTGTGGAAGCGAACCAGATGACGAGAGCGATGGAATGCCACAACTACGGCTCGCTTGTTGGTTCGTCGGACGTTGCGACGACAACGATGGCCTCCATTTCGGAGGCCAGCTATGGCGAACGTACCGTCGCGCCTGCACGAAGGGATGCGGCGAAACTGGTTGCGATCCGCGTCTTCAACGCCCCGGGCCGCTTCATCGCGTGGTCGCCACCAGCCGAGCAGCCGCTCAGTGGTCGAATCACAACCCCATATATTCTCGCCATCGAGATTGATGAAGGCCTCGCTGGCTGCGTCGGCGACGCAGCCGAGGTCGCATCGGAATCCTGGCCAACCACACGCAGCCTGATTCACCTCTTCTCGACGACGATGGCCGCAAGCCGTGCCGAGTTCACGCCCCGTACCCCCCTTGGTGAGCGGCTGTGGCAGTTGCGAAAGCGAATAGTCGCCAGTGGCGAACGTCTTCTCGATTGGGATGAATTGGCGCAAGAGGTTCGGGCGCGGCGCGGCGAACGAGACACCGGAGGGCCGTCGTGAGTCGTATCCGCACTTTCGTCGATTCGGGGGTCTTGATTGCGGCAGCGCGGGGCAACCACGCCCTTTTCGCTCGTGCGATGTCTGTTCTGGACGATCCCAACAGAAGTTTCGTTACCAGCGAGTTTGTGCGATTAGAAGTTGTCCCGAAGGCGACCTATCACAAGAAGACTGCCGAACTGCAATTGTATGAGGAGTTTTTTGCCAGTGCGGAGAGTACTGTCCAGGCATCCCAGCAGCTTGTTCAGGCCGCTGAGATCGAGGCTTCCGCGAAGGGCCTGGCCGCCCTTGATGCCCTGCATGTCACCGCGGCGCAACAGGCCGGGGCTCACGAGCTCGTAACCTCCGAAAAGCCGACGATGCCGATATTCCGCACTCAACTGCTTCCGGTTAAGAGCCTCTATCCGCCGCGAGAAGGACCAGCGTGATTCACGCAACATCAGCCTGCGCATAAAACGGCGATGGGAGGCGTGGATACGCGCGGTAGACGTGCCTGAAAACCTCTTCTGCCCTTGTCTCAACATCCTCTTCCGTGTAGCGGTCCACTGGGAGCCCCGTCTCATCGCTCCACAGGAAATCGCGGATGGCGATCCGCACCGCATCGCGCGTCGATTCCTTCTCTCGCCAGTGGTCAACCCGAAGCTTCTCCGCTTTCAGGGTCTGCAGCAGTCCGACAGCCACCGCTTTGATTCGCCTTATCTCACCGGCCTTGAGGTCGGTCTTCTTCAACAGGTCGAACAACGCCAGCGATTCTTCGTCGAGTCCTTCGCGGACGGCCCGGCTGTCCTCGTCACCCAACTCCCGAACGAACTTCAGCAATGCCTCGAAGGTTCTCTCAATGTTGACTCGATCCTTCTCTTGGTTGTACTCAGCCACGATCTCTTCGTAATGCCGCTGAAAGTCCGTTCTCAACGGGTTTCGCTCCAACAGTCGCTGGAGCCTTTGTTCGATGGCCTGCCTCAGGTTCTGAACTGTGGTGTGCTTGACTGGGCTTCGTTCAAACTCCTTCCGCAACCGGTCAAAGTCGATCTTGCTGATGTCAAAGGGGGGTCTATCTTCGACTTCCCGGTGGGTTCTGGTGTCGATAGCCTCATTCACCACCTGGTGAAGCGCGCGGATAATCTCCGTGATGTCGGCCTGCTCGCGATCCCGCTGAAGGCTCTTGTAGACGATGTTGATGGCGTCATATTCGGAGCGATGGTTATTGACGCCCCTCACATTGATACACGCCTTGAATTTCTTGAAGACCTCTCGACACATCACCTCGAACCGCTTGCGGGTCTCGTCGTTCTCGTTAGCGGCCTCCTTCGCGGCAGCGATGCCGGCATTACGCTCAAACCCGGTCTTCGTGATGATGTCATTCAGCGAAGACCCGCGATCGGATAGAAATGTCCGAACGAAGCTGATGGCCTCGACCAATTCGGCCAGCAGTTCTTCTTCAGGCTTGGTCGGGTCGGTTTCGCCATCCCCCCCTTCCCCGCCATGACCGCCGTCGGCGCGACCCGCAAACGTAGCCAGCGCTTTGCGCAGGTTCTTTAGGATGCCGCAGTAGTCCACGACCAGGCCATTGTTCTTGCCCTCGTTCACGCGATTGGCCCGGGCGATAGCCTGCATGAGGGTGTGGGCCTTCAAAGGCTTATCGAGGTAAAGCGTCGACAGGCTGGGCACGTCAAACCCAGTCAGCCACATCGCGCAGACAATGGCGACTCGGAACGGGTGCTCCTCTTCCTTGAAAGCATCATCCACACCCAGGTGTTGCATGTTCCGGAATTGGGGCTTCCTGCGCATGGCTTCGGGAATGTCCATGCCCTCCTTGATCAGCTTCCGGTGCGGGGTGATGTCGAGACCCCATTGTCGGAACTTGTCCACCTCACCCTGCTCCTCGCTGACCACAACCGCCACGCGTGTCTCGCGCATCCAGGCGATCCGCTTCCGTCGCAAAACCTCATCTTGCTCATCAGTCGTTGTGGCCAATTCCGCCTCAAGCTCTTTGATGCGTTCATCCCAATACGTGGCGATGAGGTTATACATCCGAACGCAGGTAATCTTGTCGATGCAGACCAGCATCGCCTTACCGCTCTCCCAGGCGGTCGAATAGTGTCTGACAAAATCACGGGCAATCTGGTCCAGCCGCTTATCCGCGGTGATTATGTGGTAATCGCGCTTGAGTTCGCTCTCCAAACGTTGCTGGACATTAACGTCGTCGGTTTCAAGCTCCTCCAACTTAGCCGCTATGCGGTCGTTCAGATCTCCTACTGCAACGCCGAGCTTGTCGCCACGGGCATCGTAGTACAGCGGCACCGTCGCATTGTCATCGACAGCCCGTTGAAAATCGTACGTCGAGACATAATCGCCAAACACCCGCCGCGTGATTTCATCGTCCTTGAACAGGGGGGTTCCGGTGAAGCCGATATAACTGGCATTCGGCAATGCGTTACGCATGTTCAAGGCCAGCGTTCCGTACTGCGTCCGATGCGCTTCGTCCGTAATGACGATGACATCGTCGCGACGAGTGTACGCTTCGTCCGGGTTCACGTCTCGATTGAACTTCTGGATCAGCGAGAAGATGAATGCCTTGTGCTGCGCGAGTAACGTGCTCAAATGCTCTCCGCTGGCGGCACGACACGGATCGCGGTCGTTATCGACCACGCCGCACCCTGCAAAGGTCTTGTAAATCTGTGTATCCAGATCGTCGCGATCTGTCAGGACCACAAACGTGAAATTGCCGCCGAGCTTGCGGTGGACCTTGCGAGTAAACATGACTATCGAATAACTCTTGCCCGCGCCCTGCGTGTGCCAGAACACGCCAAGCTTACCCTGACGGCCCTTCCGGTCCCTGACCGCCTCGATGGCGCGGTTGACCCCAAGGAACTGGTGGTTGCGCCCTAGGATCTTCTTGAGCTCACCGGAGGATTCGTCGAAGACGATGAAGCTCTCCAACAGATCCATGAAGTTGTGCTTGTCGCACACGCCTTTGAGCAGTGTCTCCATATCCACGACGCCCGGCTCGTCCTCTGCCAGCCGCTTCCACTCGTGGAAGTGCTCGAATCGGCTGGAGAGAGACCCCAGCTTCGCGTCCACGCCGTTGGCCAGCACAATGAAAGCGTTGTGGTGGAAGAGGTGCGGGATGGTGTCCTTGTAGTCGGCCAGATTCTGTTCATACGCCGCCCGGATGTCCCGGTGGACGTTCTTCAATTCCATGAACAACAGCGGCAGGCCGTTGACGAAACCGACGATGTCCGCCCGCCGCCGGTACAGGTCGCCCCTAACCCACAATTCACGCACGCACAGGAAGTGGTTCTTCTCGGGTTTGTCGAAGTCAAACACCCGAAGGCGATCCCTGACCCGCTCGCCCTTGTCGTTCCGGAAGGTGACCTGCGCGCCATCCTTGATGAGTTCGTACTTGTCCCGATTCGTGGCCAGAAGCGTCTGCGTGGCAACCACACCCACAATCTGCCGCACGGCGTCGTCATAGGCGTCGTCGGGCAGGTTCGGATTCAACTCAACGAGTTTCGCCCGGAGATATCGCGTCAGCACGACTTCGCGGTCAGATGCCCGCCCCAGCGTGCCAGCAGGCCCGAACGTCTCGTCGTTGTACGCATAGACCGATTGCCAGCCGAGCCGCTCCGCCAGGTAGGCGGCCGTGGTCTGCTGTACCAGCGCGTCTTCGTCGTAGCGGTGCAACGTCACTGTCGAAACCTCTGTTTAACGTACTCCTGTGTCTGACTTGCCGTGAGCTCCGTCGTGGAGGGACCTGTGCGAATAAAGAACCGCTCAACGTCGCCGTCCTTGACGAACACGGAGGACGCCGCCTTGCCGCACCGAATGACCATGGCGCGGCTCTCTTCGTAATCCTCGAAATGAACATGCATCGCCGTCATCGCCTGTGGCCCCATTCGGCTCTTGACGATGTTTACGAGGTGCAGGCTCATTTTGTCCTCGTTCGGGAATCCATCGACATCAATCCCCACAGGACTACCGTCGTCGCTTACGCCAATTACAAGTGTCCCACCGTTCGTGTTCAGGAACCCGGCCAGCGTTTTCAGTACGGCATGCTCCATGCGCGGGTCTTGACTGCCGGTATGCAGGTTCGTCCGCAGAGTGGACTTAAACTCTACGACCTCCGACTCCCCGTTTACGACGAGCGTGCTCAGATCGAGCTCCTCACCGCCCGCCCCCTCTCCCACCTCTGCTGTCAGGGTCTTGTAGCCTTCGGCAATGACCTTCGCTATCAGTTCTCGCCGCCTTTCCAGGAACTCACGATAGTCGAGATGCTCCCAGTTATCCGGTAACGCGTGCCAATGATACATGCGCGCCAGTTCCTCTCGCGAGAACCGTGCTTTTAGCTCAGGGAGGTACTGCGCTGGCGCCTGAGCGGAAATCTTGGCGTTGTCCCCCCATTCCACAAGCGCGTAGTTGGCGATTTGGTTCGTGTCGCGCGTCTCCGTGATGCTGAGCGTCTTCAAATACCCTTTTGCGAACAGGTGGTGCCTTTCCGCGGCTGAACGATATGCCTGCGCGGCCGGATCGAGCAGTTCCGCAACGCGCACCCTGGAAAACAACGCCCGGGCATCAAGTAGGACCAGGGCGGCATAGTACGCAAACAGCGAGGGACTTCGGGGGGAGGATGTCGCCAGGTCGTTCGGGAGCGTCACACCCCAGAAATCGTCCGTCAGGGTGATATCGCAGATGTTCTGCAATATCCTTAGAAACTCATCCCCATCCTTGACTCCCCGAAAACGGGCCAGATCGAACTCCATCGCGGATTCCGGAGACCCCGTGAACCGGCCCGTCACGCTTGACATGAAGAACCATCGAGAGATCACGCGTCGCAGTCTAAACTCATCAATTTGGTATTCCGTCCGACCAATGAGATACAACATGTACGAGAACAGTAGGTTGCTTTCAGAGCTAATCATCTTGCCGCCCCGGAAGCCCGCCTGCCGAACGCAATTCATGAAATCGTGCCAGTATTGCAGATTCAGCGTCCGTGTCTGGGCCTTTTTCAGGGTGTCGAATTGCTCAACCCGTCGCTCATCGCTGAACTCCTCTGTCTCCAGGTCTTTGCCGCGCAGGATCGAGTAGACGTAGCGAAGCCGGGCACGCTTGAATGCCACACCCACATTGACACGCAGGAGTTGATCGGGGGCGGGCTCTATGAAGTAGTTGAACGGCGATGGGGCGCCTTTGCTGGGCCGCCGTGAGTGGCGGCAGAAATCCTCCAACTCTGCCCGGCCCTCATCCCAAAACACCGACATCAATGTCAGGATAAAGTCCGCCTGATTGAGCGGCGTCCCCTTACTGTTGATGCGGACAAACACGTCTGACACATCCTCTTCCGAAATGCCCGCAGACAGTTCGAGCGCGGTGAATGGGAAGCTCAAGAGACCCTGAAGCTTCAGGATCGCGTCTTCTATTGCCGACTCCTCGTCGTCCGTCGTCTGCCGCGTTGCTTTCAGTTTCGCCGAGTAGTCCCTGATGATCTGGGTTATTTTCGTCTCCCCACTCCAGAGCACCGAGATATCCGGGATGTAAGCCGCATCACGCTGGATTGCGGCATCCGCCACCTCGAACTTCTCCTCAAGCGGATTGAAGGCGATCCGGATGCGCTCACTCTCATAGTTCTCACGAACCACGGGAATGCCTTTGACAACGGCGTAAAGGGAGGTCAGCCGCTGCTGGCCATCTACGATGACAAGGCGCGGGGCCTTCTGCTTCGCGTCAGCTCCAATAGAGCGAGAATCGTCCGTCACACCGTTTTGCCAAAACAGCAGGTAACCAACTGGATACCCCTTATACATCGAATCAAACAGGTCGCGCACCTTCGCGTTCTTCCACACGAAAGGCCGCTGAATATTTGGCAGGCCGATCTCGCCGAGGGCGATAAACTTGACGAGTCCGCCCAGATCGTAATCGACCTTGGTGAATACGGTTTCACTCATACGGCAAGCTCCCCATTCATCAGACGCGGCAAGAGTAGATCCCGGGCGCTTCGCAAGCTTGCATTCTGGTCCAAGAGAACCCCTATCTGCCTCCGCAGGGGTTGAACTTGATCAACAAAATGCACCATCAGAGACGTTGGTGGTGCGATGAAGCGGAACTCTACAAGCAGTCGCGCGTTGGCGCTCTTTCTGGTAGATCCGCCGCTCGCCCCGGAAATGAACCCTTGGTACTGCTCGGCGGACAAGGTGTAGAACAGGAAGAGTGGCGGGATAATAGCGCCGTCCCGCAGGGTCAGTCGCACGAGGTATGATGCGAAGACGGCCTTGACGTCTTTCTCGACTATCGCAACCTTGCCGGGATCGGCCATACGAATAACCACAATATCGTTTAGCCGTAGCGCATACTTGCGGAAATCAAGGTCATCCCCGGGGCAATATGGCACCGTGCTCCAATCAATGTAAGAAGTTTTGTTGATGTCCGTGCCCCTCAAGAACTTTGGGCCAATCGGCTCTTCATTCGCTGTCTCTGTGAAGCCGTACTGGGTATCAACCAAGTCCGCCAAGTGCTGCCGCCCCCACCCCTCCGGCGCGCCGTCTTTGATCTTCGCGTGCTCGTGGCCGGGAAAGCGGAGATGGACGAACCACTCCTTGTAGAGCAGCCGCGCGGCCTGCTCCAGCAACTGAATGCGCCGCTCATTGTTCTCGACAAGGTCGTCGTAGCCGGACAGAATGCCCGCTATGCTTCGCTGCGCGCGTAAATCGGTGTTGACGGTGACTTTCCGTGCGTGCAGATCGTTGCGGTTCACGCCTGGGACGGCAGCTTTGTCGCTTGAGGTACCTTTCAAAACGTGCCTGAGGAAGTACGACGTAAACCTCTGATCGTTGCCCTTGAAATCTTGAACGTAAAGGGCCGTATTGAGTGGCCAAAAATCTTCCCGAATGAAGAAGACCTCGCCAAGTGTTCCGTATCGTCCGGTTACCACACCCGGACCTTCGACCTTTGCCGCGTTGTGGAAGCCAGTAATCCCCGATGAGGACACAACGGGAACCGCGCCCTCTTGACGCGCTGTATTAGGCAGATCATAACCTCTCTTGAGAGTCAGGAAGTTGCCCAGTGGCATGGTTGTCCAACTCATATGCCCAATTCCTCGAAGTTTCTCTTGATCGTCGTGGCTAATTGGACAGCTTCGCTGTTGAGGTCGCTTAGTTCGACGTGAATATCGCGCAGAGCTTCCTCGAAATCAAAGTCCTCGTCCTCCTCTTCGGGTGCGGTACCAACATAGCGACCGGGCGTCAGGCTCCAATCGTTGGCCTTGATCTCCGCACGGTCCACGAGCTTCACCAGGCCCTCCACGTCGCAAAGCTTTGCCTCAGGGAACCGTTCGGTCAACCAGCGGGCGTGTCGGTGGAAGTAGCGAACCTGCTTGAGCTGCTCCACGGCAAGTTGGCGGGCTTCGTCGGCGGCCTTGCGGGCGCGGGCGATCTCGCGGCTGGTCCAGGCGTTGCTGTCGCGCGCGTCGCACTCGTTTTCGCAGGTTTCGATCAGCCGACAGGCGAGCTTAAAGAATAGGTCCGTCTGCTTGACGAGATCGCGGCTGGTCTCGGCGATGGGGGCGAGTCGCTCTACGGCTTTTTGCAGCGCGCCGTTGCTGGTCTTGTGGTTCTTCCACCCAGTCCGCTCCTTGTCTACCGCCTTCCTGAAAGCTTCCACATCCGCGTTAAAGGCAGGCAGCGTCTCATCTAGTTCCTTCAGGACCTCCGCGTGGGCGGCGTCCTTCCCGAGCGTGTCCAGGAACGGCTTGAGAGCATTGCATAGTGATTCGAGCGAGGCCGAGAACGCCGGCAGCGGCTCAATCTGGTCTCCGTTGTCATCCGTTCCCATGAAGCATGCGTTGCCTTCATCGAGCATCCGAGTGCAGTAGCCCGCTACCAGCTCAAGATAACGGTCGGTATGGCCCCGATACAACCAGACAATGGCCAGAATGTTCTGCTCCTGCTCCGGGCTGAAGTCGTAAATCTTTCGCGTGACCTTCCGGCACACGTTCCGGGCGTCGAGCATGAGCACCTTGTCGCTATGCTCGGCGGGCTTGGCCCGATTGAGGAACCACAGTTCACACGGAACGGTGCGCGTGTAGAAGAAGTTTGAACGGATGGCGATCATGATGTCCACGTCGCCGGTTTCGATCAGCCGTTGCCGAACCTTGGCCTCATCTCGCCCGGCGCTGGATGCCTGGGACGACATCACGAACCCTGCCCGCCCAGCTTCGTTGAGGTAGCTGTAGAAGTAGCTGATCCAAACGTAGTTACCGTTGGTGACCTTACCTTTCTTGTTCTCACCCGGAAGGCCAAACGGTAGGCGCGGGTCTTTCTTGACCTTGTCGGCGTCAATCTCGTCCACGTTGAAGGGTGGGTTGGCCATCACAAAGTCGGCCTTGCCGAGCAGCTCGTGGGGGTCTTCGTAGTACGTGATGGCCTTCTGAATATCGCCTTCGAGGCCGTGGACGGCCAAGTTCATCTTCGCCAGCCGGATTGTGGTCGCGTTCTTCTCCAGCCCTCGAAAGGTGAGTTTGTCGGTCGGGTTCTGGTGCCGTCGTTCGACGAATCGGGCGCTCTGCACGAACATACCGCCTGAGCCGCACGCCGGGTCGAGGACAGTGCCGCCTTCCGGCTCCAGCGTGTTGGCGATCAGCGAGACCAGGGAGATGGGGGTGAAGAACTCGCCCCCGTCATGGGCTTTCTGGTCGGCGAACTGGGTCAGGAAGTACTCATAGATGCGCCCGAAGACATCACCGGATACCCGTTTCAGTTCTTCGGGATTGAGTGTTCGCAGGAGTTGGCCGAGGACCGCGTTGTTCAGTTCCTGATATTCGCTCTTGGGCAGCACGCCGCGCAGATTCTCGTAGTCCTTCTCGATGGACTCCATCGCTTCGATGATGGCCTTGGCACGGTCGTCGCTGTCAGCAAGGGCAACCAGGGTGTCGAACTGGGCTTCAGGCCGAAGGAAGATCGCGCCCTTCTGAGAGAAGTCCTCCTTGATCAGCGCCCGGGTCTTGCCGCCACGTTTTGGCAGGTTGGCTTCGATGCCGTCTTTGACGCCCAGATACCGGCTGTACGCGTGCCGCAGGAAAATCAGGCCCATCACCGGCAGGAAGTATTCGTTGCTTGCGTAGTTGGAGTTCGCCCGCAAAGTGTCCGCTGCGCTCCACAGCCGCTTCTCAATGGCCTCGATATGCTCAAGTTGCGCCATACTGTCGTAACCTCATCATCCTTTCTGCCTGTCACCGCACCCAGCAACATCCCCCGCGCCGCTGACCCCCTAACCGCTCCCGCCGTCGAAGAACTCATCCAGCAGGTCCTGCCCCCGACTCCCCAAGCTGGAGGCCAGACCTTGGATTTGCTTGAGCGCCAGTGGGGATGGCCTAGCTCGCCCGTTCTCCCAGCGGTTGACCGAGGTAAAGGTCACGCCGAGTCTTGACGCGAATCGCTCCTGGGTCAGGTCTAGCCGTACCCGAAGTGTTCGAACCAACCGACTCAGGTCCTTCCGCCGCGTCACCTGCGCTCTCCTCAGGGCAACTGCCAATATGTCACTTGTTATAAAGAGTGATTCATTTGTACCGATGTGCACCATCCCTGTCAATCACGGATGCGCCCGCCGGTCGCCCGGAGGCTTCGTTCAGGTTAGGGGGCGTCGCGCACCCACATCACGCCGCGACCGCTGTTCGTGTAGATTACCCACGTCGAGAACCCTGGGCGTTGGTTGAACTCCCGGGGGAACCTCCCGGAAACCTGAGGTTTTCGTTGGCGATTGATGACCGCGACCACTGGTCTCAAAGTCTCCTGCTCGCCGGTGATGTCCTGCTCTCTCTGGATGTGCCCCTTCCCGAATACGGCGCCACCTTCTTTCGCGACGACCGGTACGACGCCCTTGTCCGCGCCCTAGAGGGTGGCCCCCCGGCCACTTGACGGGAATTGGCGCAGCGACTTGAAGCCATCATGGATACGTCCCCTCGCCTCGCCCAACGTCTGGGCGACATGTATGGGCTCGTTCTTCTCCGGGGTGATACCCCCTTCGAGCCTCCTTCCGCCGTGTCCCCGCGCGGTGGCTCTTCCCCTGATCCACCCCACGTGCTTTGACGCCGCGCCACCGGCCGGTCGTGGCCCCAATAGGAGAGGCCGGACGCCTCAGGTGCCCGGCCTCTGCCCGCCTGTCCAAGGTTTTAGCCTCAATTAGGCCTTCTTCACCGACTTCCCGTTCCTCCTTCCCGCACACTTCCTGGTTGACTTCGTTCTCTTCCGGCCGTTCGCCTTGGCCGCCTCACCGTGGAGACCCCAACCGTTCACCATGACTGCGTCCTTTCTCTGCGCTAAGCAGTTCGGTCCCCCGCAGGTAGTATTTCCGAAGCGTGTCACGCGACGCCGCAAAAAGCACTACCGCAAGGAGGACCCATCCAACGTCTATCCAAAGCCGCCCACCGCCCAGCCCACGGCATATCCGCTGGGCGAACACGGCAAACGTGCCCGAAATCAGGGTGTTCGCGTAAAACTGGTAGTGCCGGTAGTGCTGTTCTACGAGGCCTTCAAAGGCCTGGAGCTTTTCCTGGAGCTCCGAGAGCCGCCAGCGGGGGGGCTTAACACCCGTCCACCGATGGACAGAATCGACGATAGCCCACCGGACGGCGCTTACCACGAGGCCCGCCGCAACCGAGCCGAGAAGCACGTAAACGAAGCTTCCAACCGTAAGCCCCGAGCTCCCGGCTGCCATAAGCCACGGGCCGAGCGACGGCTCTATGAAACTTGCTCCCCAAAGCGCCACAAATCCCGGCACTACGTACGCGATACACAGGCCGAAACCACGGCCAAGCACCTCCTCCATCCCACCACATCGGACTTACGTCCGCCTATGTATGATATTAGCCGCACAACGTAAGACATCAAGTCGCCAAAGCGCTTTTTTCTAGGACCGACCTTTGCCGCCCGCTGCCCGAGCACCCAAACCCCGGCGGTCAACCAACGGGGGGTGGCCCCGGCAGGAGCCAAATCCGGCCCTTCTCCCCGCTCTTACTGTCTTCAAAATAAAGACTTACGCCACGTTTGCGGGCCAACCGAAGTGAGCTGTACACCTCCAACGCGTCGCGCACGACCTCAGCCACCGAGATCTTCCCCAACTCCTCCTGGAGCGTCTCCAGGTCCTCGATCGTGTCCTTCGGAAGCCAGAGCGTAAACCGCGCCTTTTTCGTCCCGGCCCTGCGTCCAGCCATGCGAGACCTCCTCTGTTCCAGAAACCCCCGACAAGATAGGGCCTGGCCCCGGTTCCGGCCATACCCCCGCCCGGGTCTTCTCGCCACTTCCGCCGCGCGCGCCAAACGGCCGCACAATCCGCCGACGCAATCGTAAGCTCTCCCCCCTTATCCGGCTAAAGCCCGCAACCTTTCGCACCCGGTTCACCCCCCTCAAAATGTTCAAAAGCTGGCGGCGCACCGGGGCATAACGCTCAAATGGCACTCCCTCTAGTTCCGCCACAAGCGACTGGGCCGAGCGGTGCGTCGCACGCTCCACAAAATACGCCTTAACCTCCTTGTACCTCTCCCTTTCAATTCGCACATGCGGATGCCCCCCTCGAACGCTTATCGAGTAGCCCCCAAACTTGATGGGCACCCGGCGGGCATCACGAATGCTCTTTGCCTCATCCTCGAAAAAACGATGCCGGCCATGAGTCGCAAGGAGCACAAAGAACCGCCCCTGCCTCATGTACTGAATGCTCGCTTGCCCTGCTCTCTTCTTCCGCGCCCGGCACCACTTGGACATATCCACGCCGTAGCGGCTTACAAGCTTTTCATCCACGGCGCGCGCATCTTTTCCTTCCGGGATCCAGCCCGTCACGTAGAAGTAGTAGCCGTTTCCCAAGTATGAGACGGCAAGTTGTTGAACAAAGCCTTCAACAGTTGTCGCTTCACATCGGTACATGAGCCCCCGCTCCATGTTTCACCACCACACCCATCCACGAAAATCATGGATGTCGGTTGTTCCTTGGGCACAACCGACAAAGCCCTTTTTGAAACCATGTTCAGATCCTCCATTGGCGGCTTCTGGGCACCTTCGCTGGGCAGGGGGCCAGGATGGATACCACCATCCCGGCCCGTCATAGGCCCGCAGTGCAGGCCACGACTTAAGCCCTGCACACGCCCAGAAGCCACAAACCATGCCTTCCAAACCGTTACGCACCTTCTCTTGAATCACCTCGCTTTCACGCGCCGCTTACGGGCGTGGCCACCGGTTTCCCAGATTGGCCACGCCCAATTCATAGCGGTAGCGCAAATAGAACCGCGCGATAAACACCACGTTGCACCATGCACACGTGCAGTGTTCATCGTCAGACCGCCGCCACAGGAGGGCAGCCCGCCAGGGCAAACCTCATGTGACCGCTTTCACTTCCTTCCCAGAACCGGCCGGGGAGCAGCTCTCCACCGGCTTTGGACATCATCGAGACGGGTGAAACCCGTCACCGCTTTCGTCTTTGTTTTTGTGCCCGCCACCACGCGTAAGCACGCAAACGACCCCGCCACTGCCTTGCAGCACGGGTCGCCCGGCTCCCGCCGGATCCTACTTGCGGCACGCTCCCAGACTGCGGCCTTTCAATCACCTGCCCCGTCCAGGCAGGCACCGGGAACCACCCCGGGAGCCACAGTCCTTCCCGAATTAGTGTTGGGATTTGTCTGCTAAGTCACGTCGCTAGAGGGTGTTACCCCTCGGACCAACCGTTGTATGCCCATGCTTCCGCACGGGCACAGTTTCCACCCCGCAGCAGGCGGGATGATTTCCGGGGACAGAAACCAGAAGCTTCCCCGTACCCACCAACGATGGCTCTTCGCGGTTCGGCACCGTCTCTCATCAGACTTACCGGCAAGCCCTTTGGGGCCTCTCATAGTTGAGCTTTTCGCCGTCGGGTGTTTCGCCCGAACGCCGAGCATACTGCCTGCCCGGATGCGCCTGTCGCCAGGACGCATACTCCCTACGCCGGCCAAGGTTGAACGAGCCTCACAGGATCAGGCGATCCTGATGGCCCGAGCCCCCTGGGGGGATTCGCACCACCATTTCCCAAACACGGCCTCGCTTAACGCCAAGGCATGTCTTCGTCGCCCAGCTTCATGTGACAAGGATCTAACGGACCTATCGGGTAGAACGTCGGGATTGAGCCTGTTTACACAGGATTTTACTCCGACGAGCCCCCGTCGAACCGGACAAGCCAGTCTCCTGGCATCCGGCTCTACGAGTCAGCATCTGTCGCAGGTGGTTAGTCTGCGCCCCTTAGCCTGCTGGTAAGGCAGGTTTACCGGGGGATGCCGCCCGTCTTGATGACGCCAGTAATGCGTTGTGCGTCACTGACGACCACGGGAGTAACCCCGCAATCCCCCATCCTAGCGCAAGAGAACAGAAGATTCACCAACTTTCGAATGCTTCAGCGTTGAGATCCACCACCACGCCAAAGCTCGAAATGCCACCATCTAACCCCCTGCACACACACCATCTTCCGCTTTACACGGCGCACGCTAAGTCCAAAGACGAGCGCTCAAAGAGAAAGCCAAGCTCGCCCCCGACAACTCCATCGGCAGAAACACCCTGCTCCACAGCGAGCCAGTAGGCCAGAAGCGCCGCCACCCCGCGGTGCGCAAGGGCGTCCCCAAGCCTTCGAGCTTCGTCTACAACCCAAAGGCCTTGAGGCCCCCGCGACAACCGAATCGTCAACCGCTCGGGCCGAAGCATGCGGTAAAAGTAATACTCCCCCGCAGCCACATCATCCCCCATCCCGCCCGAGCAGTTCCGCATGAGGTTCCCTTCAACGCGAAGTGCTCCCTCACTCCGGATCGCCTCCAAGTGAAACACCCGAGAGCGCACGTCCAAAAAAGGCGGCTCTGGAAAACGCCGGCCGGCCCGAGCTGATACGTCGCCGGCAAGCTCCCCCATGTGTTTCAGATACTCCTCCACCTCTTCAACTGACCCAAACGCAATCCGCTCGGGCTCTCCCACCATTTGGGCCAGGCCAAGTGCGCGCTCAATCTTTTTCGCGGTCTTTGGAGCAAACGTTTCTTCTCGCCTTACAGCCACTTGCGACACAAGCCAGGGCTCCACCACCTTGTCAAAGGCTTCGAGGCTTATAAGCCCAAGAACGCCCATGTTTAGACGCTTTTCTTGCCGAAGGGCTGAAAGCCTTCCCTCTGTAAGCTTCTCTTCACTGATGAGTCTCTTAAGAAGCTTTACCGCGCCAATGTCAATAACCGCAGCCGGCACGCGACGGACAATATCGAGGGCCACCTCCGCCGACGGATACCCAAACCCAAGCTTTGCCGAAAGCTCGGCGTCGGTCAGGCCAGTCAACGCCGCCAATTCAGCGGGCGAACGTAACGCGCCCATAAACCCCAAAGCCGGAACCCGCGCTAAGACCGAAAGGCCCCCTGCAGCACACCACTGTGCGAGGTGAAACGAATGATCGCCTCCAAAGCTCTTTAGTGCCCGAACCACGTGGCTTGGATAGCTCTCCCAATAGGCGCGCATCGCTCCCACCACCGCCGAAACCGGCGGGAAGAAAAACTCCATCTGAGCCGGATCGCCTTCTTCACTTCTGGCCCAAGCGGCCGACTGGAAGGGCTGAAGCGCCCCAACAATCGAAAGCCGCGGCCGGCAGCGTTTTCGCCCGGCTGCCGTCTCCACCCAGGCCTCTGGGGCGGGCCAGCCGGTAATCTCAACTGCCCGGCCGGGTGTAATGAGATGAAGCCGCCCCGAACGCTCGTCAAATGACGCGTCCACCGACATTCAACGCCTCCTTGCCGCACCGGCTCGTGCTACTCCGCCCTTAATAGCGACAACCGCTCACCCGCGTTTTTGCTCTATCTGCTCACCCACAGCCCGAAACCGCGCAATTCTACGCCCAAAGCCCCCCAATGCCCAGGCCGCCGAAGCCCTCTCACAGACAGAGCGAGCCGCGATTCCCCCGTCCCCACCGCCTGCTGTAGGTCGTGCGCGTAGGCAAGCGACTCTAACCTCCCATTTGCCTTCGTTGCTGTGGCTTGTTAAGCGGATGACGCCCAGTCAAGTTCCCTCAGCTATTTCAATTGCCAACTACTGGTGGAGCATTCTATTCAAGATTCCAAAATGCCGCACGCGGCGACATTCTGCGCGGCTGGCTGCTGTGCGAATCTGATCGATGCAGAATTAATCTGTGCTTGCCAGCCGGAGAAGGCGTTCTTATGCAACACGCAGTTCCTTGTTGATTAACCTCTGAATCCTGTGGTGTAATCCGCACGACGTTGTCTTATCACAGTTAATCACTAGGAGGGGGTATGAAGAGTATACTATTCGCTACGCTGGTTCTTTTCCCTCATGTATCGTGGGCGTTTCGTCCCACCCCAACACCAATTCCAACGAGTGCGCCATGCACATGCGTTTCCGGGCCAAAGGTGCAGGATATAGTGAATGTTTTCGCGGCCGGTCTCATCGTACCCCCCGACTCATACGGCATAGCTTATACGGTACCGGTGGATAAGTATTTTGTCCTGACCACAATCACTGGAATGGCCGATCAGGTGGTTGATTTAATCGAAGAGCGGGGTGGAACAATGACCATAAAAATGGGTTATGCTTCGTTTTATTCGTTTGGCAACTATCAACCAGTTTTATCAAGTGGTCAGCTCGGCCTCGTGTTTGCGCCTGGCTCCAACGTCATGTTGCACAATCTCATTCCCAACCAACCTGCGTCGTTCTCGTTTACATTTATTGGCTACCTTACCCAATAGCAACAAAAGTAACTGCATAATACCTGCATGCCACAAAAAGAGCGCTTAGCTTATGCCATAGAGGCAATTAGCGAGGTCTATAATGGCTGGGAGCTGAACCAAACTGACTTCCTATTGAAGGAGCTTCGGGCCAGTTACCCGGCGTTATCTCATTCCCATTTGATTTATGTTCTGCGACAAGCGCGGCGTAGGAGAAGGGAACGACTGCAACATCACTCCCGTCAGTAGAGCGCTCCGCTGTCGATGAAAAACTCGCCGCTTAAGCACTGAATCAAACCGGGGCCCCTCCTGTGATCGCCTCTGATCCCCCTCCTATCGACTCCCTCTTCGTCCAACGTGTACGCCCGCCATCCTTGGTTTCATGGCGCTTGCTCGTCCCGCGGGGGCATCCGACGGTACTCGCTCGAAAGGAAAAGGACTGTAACCCCGGCGGCCGCTCCGGTGTCGCTTTCCCGCCTGGCCTTCTCTGGAACCCCCGCACGCCGCCGGTTCCAGACCTCCCCCGCCCCCTTCTTCCCCTGCCGTGACGGACGAAAGACCGTATGCTTCGCGGTGACCACGGGGACCACCATGATCGGGGCGAAAGATTTTTTGAAAAAAGTGCTTGACTTCGCGAGGTTACTGTGTTAGCATGTAAGCGAACAGGCCGCAGTGCCGGGAGACGCATGTGAGCTCCAAGAACCCATCAAGCCTGCCCATCGGCGAGATTCTTCGGGTCCGCCGCATCGAGGCACTCAAGAAGGGGCTTCGTGAAACAGCCAAGCTTCTCAATATCGCCCCGGCTCATCTGACCGACATTGAAAAGGGTCGCCGAAATCCCTCGGAAGACCTTCTTATGCGAATTTGCCGTGTGTATGGCATCGAGGAGGCGAGGCTAAGGGCCGGTTGGAATCGCCCGGACGCAATCGTGGATGAGGTGGCCACGCAGGATGCCAATCTGGCGGCCAAAGTGCCCGAGTTCCTGCGTACCGCCCGTAAACTCACACCTGAGCAGTGGAATACGCTTATCCGCCAGGCCCGGCGTATGGCCGGGGGAAAGGGTTAAGGCGGGACCGTGGTTCTGGATTCGCCGTTTCTAAAGCCCAAGCCGGCAATCCGCCGCATCGAGGAGCGAGCGATGGAGCAGGTAGCTCTTTGCTGCCGGCAACTGGGGCTTCGTGATATCCCGTTACCCCTTCCCGTGGATGACTGGATCGAAGGCCCACTGGGGATCCGGTTTGGCATAACGGATCTCTCGCACCTGGGGCCTGAGGTGCTGGGTGCGGCCTTTGTCCGGGAACGGGAGATTCTTGTAAGCGATGCTTTGCTCACACATGAAGCCCGCTACCGGTTCACCTGCGCCCATGAGCTTGGACATCTGACACTCCACGCGAAGGTCCGCAAGGTCTTTCATGAGACCGAGACGGCCACCTTCAATCCGCGAACGCCGTACGAGAGGCAGGCTGACCGGTTCGCCGCGGCCTTCCTCATGCCGGTTCCACTTTTGGTACGGGAGCTCTTCCGGATCTGCGACGACCGCCGGCTTAAACGCCGTGAGTGCATTGTAGAGCTCATGCTGGATACGACTGAATCGGAATGGCTTTGGAAGAAGCGGTTCTTGCCCGAGATAACCCGCCGATTTGGTGTGTCGCTTACGGCAGCGCTTCGCCGCTTTCAGGATATTCAGATCCATGATGGAAAGCCGTTCCTGCTCCCGGACCATGTGGAGCGGCTGCTTACGCCGGCAAAGCCGGATGACCCGATTTCGTCGATCGGTATTGTTGATGGCGTGCCTCGCAAAGTGGAGGGTGTGAAGTAGTCTTTTTTTGAGATTACTGTTCGCATGTATGCGAACGAGCGTATAGGAGGGTGCCATGACCAAGGCGCACGCAACCACAAGCTCTTTGGAACCGAGTCCCGAGTCCGCTACGGGGGAGTGGTCCATAGAGCCAGAGTCCAAGGAATCCCATGGCCTTTGCCCCGGGAGAATCGTCCGCTCCGAATCGGGTGTGCCCTGCCCCGAGTGCGGCTCCAGTATGACGCCCGAGTGCGGCTGCTGGCTTTGCCACCACTGCGGCTTTAGCTGCTGCGGGTAAGCCGGCCGGCACGGTGTCGAATCTCTGGTTGTGGAAGATGATCCATTTGCGGGTGATCACTACAATGAATCGAAAGCTCACACAGCCGGAACTGGAGGGGTCGCTTCGGGAGCTTCCGCCAATCCTCACGCCGGAGGAGGCGGCATCGCTCTTGCGATTGAAGCTCTCCACGCTCTACCGACACGTGTCGGAGGGCCGGTACAACGGTGCGGTCAAACGCGGAAAGCCCCTTCGGTTCTGGCGGGACCGCCTGGTTCAGGAGTTCATGCAATGAAGCTTGAAGGCCGCGAATGTGTAGACGGAACGCGAGTGGTAATCGGATACCGCGTGTATTACCAGGCTGGCAACCGGCAGGTGGGTGACATCTATTGGGCTGAGTACCGCGACGTGGGTGGCCACCAGGCTGCCGAGTCCCTGGATACCACGAACAAGGGCACGGCCCGGAAACTTGCCATCGAAATCCAAAACCGCCTGGACAAGGGGGCCGCCCGGCCGGTTGAGCCGCAGATGAAGGTTGTGGAGCTCGCCGACCAATACTTTGAGTCGGTGAAAGCCAAGGGGGTGGCGCCAAAGACGGAGTGGAAGTACCGCGCAGATCTGGAGAAGCTTAAACGCTTCTGCGGCGAAGTGGGCCTCGTGCTGGCCCGCACCTTCTCGGGCGATGACCTGTATCGGTTCCGAAAGTGGCTTGCTGACAAGGAATACGCCCCAAAGACCATAGACGCCGTGCTCGTGCTCACAAAACAGGCTTTCAAGTGGGCCTGGCGCCAGGAGCACCTGCGAGACTACCGCCTGGCGTCTGTGACGCTTCCCAAGGCAAAGGCTAGCCCCCAGCCGTGCTTTACCTCAGAGCAAGTGGACTTGCTGATTGGGAAGGCCGCGGGAGAGGAAAAGGCCGCGTTTGCCCTTATGGGCTACGCGGGCTTAAGAGTTGGTGAAGTGGAGCAGCTTCGTTGGGAGGACCTGCGAGAGCAAAACGGCGGGCTTACCATGATTCATGTCCGTCGCGGGGGTTCCACCGGAACCACCAAGGACAAAGACGAACGGTTTGTCCCGGTGCACCCGAAGATTGCCCCGCACCTTGAACCGCGAAAGAAATCGGGACCGGTCTTTAGCGGCATCGCAGAGCGAACGCTCCTCGCCCGCTTAAAGGACCTATGCGCCGTCTGCGAGTTTGACGACCCGGACCAGTACAAGCTCCACTCGTTTCGCCACCACTTCGCAAGCCTGTGTGCCAACCACCACGTGGCGTACAGAAAGGCTCTCGCCTGGCTTGGGCATAGCTCGTCAGACATGCTGGACCTCTACTACCACCTCCACGATGAAGACAGCCAGGAGGCCATGCGGGCGCTTGCGGGAAGGCCTGTGCCGGCCGCCCCGGCGCTGGAGCAAGACCCGCCGGCCAAGGGCAATTTGGGGGCAATGGGGGAGTCAACAATCGAGAAAACGCCACAAGATCCTGGGATTCAAGAGCTTGTGGCGTGCCTCCTAAATGGAACGGAGAGGGGGGGATTCGAACCCCCGGTACAGACAAGCCGTACACAGCCTTTCCAAGGCTGCCCGATCAGCCACTCCGGCACCTCTCCAGGCGACGGACGGCCGTCCGCCGCTTGCTGACAGTCTCTCACAGTACCAGATGGGGAATGGGTGTCAATCCGGCCCGGAACCGGGGGCGATGGGGGGGCGTTTGTGACACTCCACGCCAGCGTTGCACACGTACGTGTTTAGCGTGCAAGAGAGCGGGTCAGGCACTTTTTGCCGTCTTTTTCGCGCCGCCGAGCCCCCGCCTGACTGAGCCAACCACTCCAGATTGCACGGCGAACCGCATTTGGGCAAAAAGAGCCAGACCCCAGCACGCTAAACACGCACGGCCCTACAAGGGGCGGCCTATCAACCGCCTTCGGCGGGCAAGCCCCATCGAATGGGGCTGAACGTGAACGCCCCTGCCGGCCATCTGACCTGCTTGCTGCAAAAGTTGTTGCGCTCTGGGTTCCGAAAGCTTCTCGCTTGGGTTGCGGGTTTTGAGGCAGGCGGTGGATATGGGACGGTCGATGTTCCTACCCGCAAGAGACCCAAGAAAATGGGCCGGTAATCTCGCGAAGAATGGTTGAGCCGCGGGGCAGACACCCGAATCCCGAAATCCTGTCGCAGTCATGTCTTATGATCCCCCTCGATCGCTTCGATCTAGCCTATGGATGGAAATCACGACGGACGGCAGAAAGCCGTGTCGCCAAGCGGGCGCGCTGCGCCGTCGGAGAGGTTGTGGATGAAGAGCATCGCGATCAGGTTTCTGTTTCCGGTAGGCGTGTTCGTCGTTCTCTTCACGACGTTTCTGTTCCTGCGCGCCTACGCCGATCGCCGCGATCAGATGACGCTGCTTCTCAACCAGCAGGCCGAGCTGGCTCTCGAATTCGATCTGGCCATCCGCGACTATGTCGGGGCGGAGATACGCCCTGAGATGGAGAAGCGGGTCGCGAAGGACGAGTTCCACCCCGAGACCATGTCGACCTCGTTCGTCGCCCGAAGCATCTTCGAGCGGGTCCGCGACCGATTTCCCGACTACATCATCCGCTTCTCGTCGGACAATCCTCGAAACCCGGTGAACGAAGCCGGCCCTGACGAGTTGAAGATGATCGAGTACTTCGACGCCAACCCGCAGGTAAACCATTGGAACGGCGAAATCCGGATGGATGGACGGCGATATCTGGCCCACTTCAGCGCGAGACGCATGGAGCAGGGTTGTCTTCGTTGCCACGGAGAGCCGGAAGACGCGCCGGCCTCGCTGATCGAGCGATACGGCGACGTGGCCGGGTTTCATCGCCCGATCGGCAAGGTGATCGCCCTGGACACGGTGGCCATTCCCATGGATTCGGCGCAGGCCACGTTGAAGGCTCACATGGTCCGCGATTCGACGATCATGCTGGCCGGCCTGGCCGCCATGCTCGGCACGATCGCGCTGATGTTCCGCAGAACGGTGTCAAAACGGCTGGCGGCCATCGCCCAGCATTTCCAGCTCCTGGCAACGGAGCCCGAGAGCCGCGAGGTCAGAGCCCTTCGGATCGAGCATCGGGATGAAATCGGGACCCTGGCCGAAAGCTTCAACCAACTGTCCGAGAGGCTGCGCTGCGATCGTGAATTGCTCGAGCAGCGTGTTGCGGAGCGGACCGCCGACCTGGCCAAGGCCAACGAGGAGCTGGCTCGCCAGATCACTGAGCGAGAACAAGCCGAGGAGGCTCTTCAGCTCAACAGTTTCTCGGTCGAGCATGCCCGCGACAGCATTTTCTGGATCGATGAGCACGCTCGGCTTTTCTATGTGAACGAAGCGACCTGCCGGCGGCTGGGGTATTTCCGCGAGGAACTGCTGTCGATGACCCTCCACGACATCGACCCCGATTTCCCGCCTGACGGATGGCGGGCTCATTGGCAACAACTGAGGAACTGTCGCTTCCTGGAATTCGAGTCCCATCACAAACACCGAGATGGGACCGTGTTCCCGGTCGAGATCAGCGCCAACTACCTGGAATTCGGCGGGAGGGCTTACATCTTCGCCTTCGCTCGCGACATCACCGAGCGGAAGAGGACCGAGGCGGATCTGCAACGCGCCAAGGAGGCGGCCGAGGCGGCCAGTCTTGCGAAGAGCGAGTTTCTGGCGAACATGAGTCACGAGATCCGCACGCCGATGACCGCGATCCTGGGTTATGTGGAGGAACTGAGCGAGGGTTGCTCGCACATATGCGAATTCGGCGGCTCGCACATGCGGGAGTACACCGACATCATCACGCGAAACGCGCAGCACCTTCTTTTGATCATCAATGACATTCTCGATCTCTCGAAGATCGAGGCCGGCCGGAGCGAAATCTTCCGAGCGCCGGCCTCGTTGCGACAGGTGATCGGGGATGTCGAAGCGAGCATGAGGGCCCGGGCTAAAAGCAAAGGGCTGCCGTTGTCGGTCGAGTATCAGGGAGCCGTTCCCGATGCGATCCGCACGGACACGGTGCGGTTACGCCAGATCCTCATCAATCTGATCGGGAACGCCGTCAAATTCACCGAGACGGGAGCCGTGTGCCTGACAGCCTCCTTTATTGAGGACGACAAACGGGGCGCGTGGATCTGCATAGACGTCTCGGACACAGGAATCGGAATCAGCATCGAGCAAAGGAGCAAGTTGTTCGAGCCCTTCACACAGGCGGACAGCTCCAGCTCGCGACGGTACGGCGGCACGGGTCTTGGCCTGGCAATCAGCAGGCGGCTCGCGGAGATGCTGGGCGGCACCCTCGTGCTGCTGGGGAGTACACCGGGCAAGGGCAGCACCTTCCGCTTGACTCTTCCGCTCGATCCGTCGGATGGAACGGAGGCGAGGAACAGCGCGGCCCCGATGCCCCAGGCACTCATGGAGGTGGAACCGGACGCGAGGCCTGGCGACCCCCTCGACTGCAGCATCCTGTTGGCAGAGGACACGCTTGACACGCAGATGCTCGTCGTGCGACTGCTCACGAAATGCGGGGCCACGGTGACCACGGCTGACAACGGCCAGGACGCGATCGAGAAGGTTATGGCTGCCGAGGCATCGGCGCAACCCTTCGATGTCGTTTTGATGGACGGCCAAATGCCGGTCATGGACGGGCTGAAAGCGACTCAGGTGCTTAGGGCAAAGGGCTACAGTGGCGTCATCATCGCCCTTACCGCCCATGCCATGACCGACGACAGAGCCAAGTGCATTGAGGCCGGCTGTGATGACTACGCCACCAAGCCGGTCAAGATCGCAGCGTTGTGCGAGGTCATCCGGAGGAACCTGGCAAAAGGCCGGTGCCTCGCGAAGGCGGGCCCCGACGCATAGTCCTCATGGTCGCGGTCACTTCTCGCGAGCTCGCCGTTGTCGAACCGCCCCTTCGTTCAGGAAGCGTCGCGCAACACCGGGTTGGATTTCGTGAGGGGCGAATCGTCGGCCGGCAAGTTGCGGTACCAGACGAGCAGCACCCACCCCAGACAGATCAGGAAGATCACCAGCGTGATCGCAAAGTCCCGGAACGCCCCAATGATCAGTTGCATGGGCAACAGGAACAGAGTGATTTGCCAGCCCATGGCGAACGGCAGCGAGAGAATATCGCGGCGGTTCTCGCGGTTCATCTCAGCTCGCATATCCGGCGGCAGGAGTCTCTTGAGCGGCCCCCAGAACCCGAACGGGCGAGTCGTACGGTAGAAGTGTTCCACCACTTTCGCGTCGGTCGGTTTGGTCAGAAAGGTGCCTATGATGCAGCCGGTGAAGGCAATGCTGGTGTTGAGGCCGAATTTCATGTACGGCCCCATGTCCGGCCAGATGATCCGCTGGAGCACTGCTCCGACAACTGCCACAAACGTGCCGACAACAACACCACCTGCGTTAAACCTCCACCAGTAGAGACGCAGGAGCCCGGGAATGGCCAGCCCGGCCGTCACGCCCATAATAATCCAGTCCCAGATGTCGTTGATGTTCTTGCTTGTGTAGGCCATCGCGAAACCGCCCGCGGTCAGGAAAGCCCCGAACACCCAACTCATGGTGATCAGTTCCCGGTTGGACGCCTTTGGCCGAATGAAGGCCTGCCAGATATCCCTGGTGAACAAGGCGGTGGAGATATTGACGGTTGGAGAGAAGGTTGACATCGCCGCCGCCACCAACGACACCAGCATCAGGCCGCGCAGCCCCATCGGCAGATACTGCAGGATAACCGCCGGCAGGATACGTTCGGGGTTGACATGTCCTTTGTAGCTGACCATGTCCAACTTGCTCTGCCAGCCGTCGCCGAGCACTTGTTCCAGAGACGGGGCCAACTGGGGATACTTGCCGGGATGCCGGCTGATGTCGGAGAGCTTGTCCTCCCATTTTTCTTTTGGCAGCAGCTTTTCCATCAGCTCTTCGTCGGCCAGCGCATCGGCAGCATCGACGCCGGCCTGCTCGGCGACATGGCGCTTGACCATCTGCGATGCCTGGGCAAGGACATCCTGATTGGGGAACATGCCTTTGACCAGGAACAGCCCCATGGCCGCGAAACCCATCATCAACGGCCAACGGAACGTCATCAGCCAGGTCCAGAAAAAGGTCAGCAGGCCGCACTCCCGCTCACTGCGGGCGCCAAAGTACCGGGGGTCGGCACCCATACCGAGCCCACCCAGGACGTTCCGGAACAGATAGAAGACCGCCAACAGGAAGATGTACTGATAGTCGGAGTCGTAGTCGCTGAATATGGGAGTCTGCCATGAGGGAGCGCTGCTCATCCAATCAGGATTGCCGGTCACTTCCTGTGCCAGGGCGCCCAAGTCGCCGTCGTAACCGGCCACGTGGGTGACGGCCAGCGCCGAGACAATGACGACCGCGACAAGGATGATGAGAGACTGGAACAGGTCCGTGTAGACGACGCCGTAGAAACCCGACATCAGGGTGTACGCTACCGTGAGCGCGACCATCAGCACGGCACAGACCTTGGGCCCGAATGGCAGGAACATGGACAGGAACGTGCCGGCACCCTGCATCAGGTAGGCCAGCATGCCGACGTTGGGAACGATGCCGCCGATCGCTCCGATCAGACGCGACGCCTTGGCCATGTTGTCCGAGCCGAACCGGTAGACATACCACTCCGCGCCGGTCATGCACTTGGAGCGGTAGTGCCATTTCCCGACCCACAACATCATGAAGGCCAGAACGAGAACCGCCCCGCCCCTGAACTCCACGTAGAGTCCTCGCGGGCCGAGCATGTAAAGGAAGGAGACAATGAGCATCGTCCCGGTCATGTCGAGGAAGCTGAGCATGCCCGACACGCCGAGAGCCCACCAGGGCAGTTGTCTGCCGGCAAGGAAGTAGTGCTCCAGACTGCGCGAGGCCCGGCGTTTGAGGTAGATGCCGATGGCCACCACGATGCCGGCATACACCGTCATGACCGTATAGTCGACGCCGTTGAGATGCCGGAAGTACTCCAGGCTGGTCAGGTAATCGAAGAGACGGGACACGTAATCCACCGTGATTCTCCTGCGATTCTACGCGGTCATGGAGAGGGTCATCGATTGATGCCGACGAACCGGCGGGGGCAAGGGTATGGCCTGACGGAAGGCTCGTCAAGCAGGTGTCGGCGGGACCTGAGCAGGCGGGTTGGCGATTCCGGTGACCCGCCGGTATACTTCCGCCCGTTGGCGGGTCGAGGTCACTCGGCAGTGGGCCGAGCCATCCCCCACCCCCCCTCAAGCAACGAGGTTCTCTCAGCATGCGCGTGCTCATCACCGGATCAAGCGGCCAGATCGGGACAAACCTGGCCCTGGCTCTCGCGGCCCGTGGCGACCAAGTCGTCGGGATTGACCGCCGCCCCAATGCCTGGACGGACAAGATCGAGACATGCCGGATCGACTTGAACGCCGCCGCTGAGAAGGACTACCCCGCAGGGCCGTTCGACCTTGTGGTCCACATGGCCGCTTATGCCAAGGTCTTCGAACTCGTCGAGCACCCCGGGCGAGCTCTCGAGAACGTGACCATGTGCTTCAACGTGCTCGACTATGCGCGCAAGCACCGGCTGCCCCTGATCTTCGGCAGTTCACGAGAGGTGTACGGCGACATCCATCGCCATGTCACCGAAGAGGCCGAGGCGGACTTCGTGGTGGCCGAGAGCCCCTACTCGGCCAGCAAGATCTCGGGCGAGGCGTTCATCTACTCGTATGCTCAATGCTACGACTTGCCATACCTCGTCTTTCGGTTCAGCAACGTCTACGGCCGCTATGACAACGACATCGAGCGTATGGAGCGGGTTCTCCCGCTTTTCATGCGCCGTATCGCCCGGGATGAGCCGATTGTGGTCTACGGGAAGGAGAAGGTGTTCGACTTCACCTATGTCGACGATTGCATCGACGGCATTTGCCGCGGGATTGACGCGCTGGTTGCCGGTCGTGTCGCCAACCAGACGGTCAACGTGGCCTACGGGCAGGGCAGCACCCTGGTGGACGCGGTGAACATCATCTCTCTGACCCTGGGAAAAACACCCAAAGTCAGCTACGAACCTGCCCGGCCCGGCGAGGTCATGCGCTACGTCGCCGACATCTCCAAGGCCAAACAGCTGCTCGGTTACGAACCCCAGACGCCGCTCACAGCCGGAATCCCCAAGGGCATCGCCTGGGCCAGAGAGCACGGCGACCTGTAGGATGGTGTCGGCAATCCGCCTCTCACCAGCAAATCTCCCCTGAAGAGCACTCGCCTCGCGAAGAAATCGAAGGGGCTTGCCCCTTGACGTTATGCTTGACCTGGAATAGCATCCGGGAAGAATACCCTCATGTAGAATGAACGAGAACCTCATGAGGGGAGCCTTCTGCCGCCTCTTTTCAGTGGTTGGGGATCAGCTTCAGACAGGCCGGCCGTCAGGGATGACTGGCAGGCGGGGCATGGTTGTGGATGTCCTTCGCAAGATGCCCGCCCCAAACGCCTTTCTCGTCAGGGAAGACGACGGTAACCAGGTGTGTGATTGTTGGTTGTCAAGTCAGAGGAGAGAGAGACCATGTGGAAAACTGTGTGTTTGGCGCTGTTTCTGGCGTCCGCGGGATCGGCAATGGCCGGCACGCTCGGTCTGCCGAATGAGATTGCAAACGGCGGCTTTGAAACGGGCGACTGGACCCCGTGGATGGAATCGTCGTTCGGTCTGTTCAACCAGGGGCAGAACGACGTGCCTATCAACACGGCCGGCGGTCAGAAATGGGCGGGACAGATTCTGTCCTGGAACGGCAACTACAACGGACCGATGGGCACGCTCAGACAAGTGGTCGACGAATCCCAATTCCCGGGCTGGGAGCCGGATGGCACAACCAAGTTGATCGATATCGAGTTTGACTATCTCCTCGACTGCGTCGGCGGTGGCGCTGAGCAAAAAGTGGGCCTGAAGGTCTATCTCGACTGGCAAGGTGACGGCAGCGAGTCACCTGTTCCTGGCAGCCCCGGCTATGAACGCCAGCTTGTGTATGAGGAGTGGCGATACCCCGGCACGGCGGCCCCGGAATGGAAGCATGCCGACATTCGACTGGAGCTTCCGTTCCAGCCCAGGTTTCTGGGCATCGAATTCGAGTCCCACGTGCACTTCCCCGACCTCGGCGTCGTGGGTGTCGATAACGTCGATCTGGAAGGCCAATGCCTGCCGGAACCGTCGAGCTTGGCTCTGACGGTATTGGCGGGTATTACCCTTCTGCGTCGTCGCCGGCGAATCGACGACTGAGTCGCAGGAATCGGTTCTCCGATCACAAGACAGCCGGATGCGGTGAGGCTTCAGGGCACCCGCTCAGATGATCATTCCCAACCCCCGGTTCTTCCGCCTCCGGAGGAGGCAGGCGAACCGCGCAGCAGAGAAGACGCGATAACCAAGCGGACAGGGCCCCGCGTGGCGGGTGACTGTTGTCGAAGCACATTCATATCTCTTTTCTGAATAACATGTTACGTTGATCTGGCCCACGCGCGCCACTATGGGGTGGTCGCCCGATTTTTTTCTTGACGCCCGATGACCGCGACCGATACAATGCATCTCGTCTGATACGAGGGGAATCGGAGCGCGGGCGAGAGGCGGAAAAGCGCTTTCCCGCTACAGATTCTCAGAGAACACGTCCGCCTGAAGCGCGGTGGTCGCGCCGAAAGCTGCGCGAACGTTCACATCTTTATTGGAGGAGGTAGGCTATGAAACTATGGTATGGAGTGGTGGTGCTGGCTCTGGCGATGCCAGCGCTGGGGTCGATCATTGGGCAGCCGAATGATGCAAGGGATCCGGGGTTTGAGATGGGTCCTGCTGGAGGGCAGTCTCCGGAGTGGACGAAGGTCTCCGGCGGCGGGAATGTGAGAATCTACGGCGGCGGTGATTTCGGTCCCACTTCGCCCGCAGGCGGCCAGAAGTATGGGTCGGCCTCCAGTTGGGGCACCGACTCGGGCAGGATCGAGCAATACTTCGTCAACCCTGAGCCGGACGAGTGGACGAAGACCGTCGCCATCGGCGCCTGGCTCTACGCCCACAGCTTCGACGGCTCGGGCGTTCCGAACGGCAGCTCGAACGTCCGGCTGTCGCTTCACATTGCGGGGATGGATTTCTACACGCCGTGGATCCACACCGGCGACGAGTGGCAGTGGCACGAACTCGTGGTTACGGATCTGCCCTGCAACGATTTCGTTGTCGATATCGAGTTTCAACAGCAGTGGGGCGTGGCCTGGAACTTGACGTTCGCAGATGGCGTCGACGTCGAGCACATCTGCATTCCGGAGCCCGCTGCGCTGGCCCTTGTGGGTCTGGTGGGTCTGCCGTGGTTGAGGCGTCGTCGCTGATCGAGCCAGGCGGTTGATCTTCGACCGATAGCATCGACGAATGAGAAGGGGCGCGCGGCAAGACCGCGCGCCCCTTCCGCTTTTTTGGGAGCCCGCTGAGGGAGGAGAAGATCGCGTGCTTTTGGGGATGACTGCCCGTGAGAGGTGCGTAGCAGCCATGCTGCTGGCCATGAGCGGGGCACAGGCGGATGCGGTCCAATGGTCCACGAAGAGCCCGATGCCGGCCCCGGCTGGGCAAGCGGCACTGGTCGCCGGCCAGGACGGACGCTTCTACCTGTTAGGGGGATATAACACCAACCCCCCGCACGTCAGCAACACGCGCAAGCTGCAGATTTACGATCCCCGCCAGGACGTCTGGTCTTGGGGGGCTGATCTCCCCTATTTCAGCGTCGGCGACTGTGCGATCCAGGCTCCGGACGGTAAGATCCACCTGTTCAATAATCTGTTCGACAAGATTGTGATCTACGACCCGATCGCCAACGCCTGGCAGGGCGGGCTTGAGGTTGACTGGATCCGCTATGCCTCGCGGGCCGTTCGGACGGAGGGCGATCGATATTTCATTTTCGGGGGAGAGCGAGCCGGCGAGCAAACCATGCTCGAGTACTTCCCTGAGACGGGGACAGTGGTGACCCGCGCCCCGGTGCCGTATGTTCCAGACCCGCCCTACTATTCGCTTCGCTATCCGGGAGCGTATGCCATGCCGGGGGGCTTCACCTACGTCATCGGCGGCCTGCCACATCTTCCCGAGCTGCACGGCGCACTGGACGACGTTGCCCGCTATGACCCTGCCTCGGACACTTGGCTATGCGCGTATACCCCGATGCCGACGGCCCGCTTCAGTTTCGGGTATGTGCGAGGCTGGAACGGCTTTCTTTATGCCATCGGGGGCTCGACGGTGTACACCATGCAGGAACCGCCCTACTATGACATCATGGAGCACTATGATCCGGTGCGCAACCTCTGGCAAACAGATCCGTCCATGCCGCAGGGCAGACGGGAGTGCGCGGCCGCGATCGACTCCGAGGGTGTCATCTACGTTTTCGGTGGTAGCGGTCCACCAAATGGCGACTATGTCGACACCGTGTATGCCTACGTCACCAGGGTCGGAGTCGCCGGGCCGGCCGTTGCGGACTTCGACCGTGACGGCGACGTGGACCTTGACGACTTGTTGCAATTCGAGAGCTGCGCAACCGGACCGGCTCTCGGTCCTCCTGTCTCCGGGTGTGAAAACGCCGATTTCGACCGCGACGGCGACGTGGACCAGTGCGATTTCGGCGTTTTCCAGACCTGCATCAGCGGACCAGATGTCGAAGCTGACCCGACCTGCAGCAACTGATCTCACGGCGTCCCCTTGAGGATCGCTTCGAGTTCGGCCTTGATCTTGCTGAATTCGGCTTGCGCCTGGGGGTGGATCAAGAGGCAATCCCTGACGTAGGCCTGCGTGTCGGCAATGACGGAGCGGGCCTCATTAACGTCGCCCCCAGCGACCCTGGCCGCGGCCCATTGCGCCTGGGCAGTCCCGGCCTTGGCTCGAGCTGCGGACAGGCTGTGCGGCTCGCTCGCGAGCTCGGCGGCGCGGAAGTACTTCCTCGCTTTGGCGACATCACCATGATTTAAATACACCTTGGCAATGTGGTAGTGGGGCAGTTCCCGGCCCTGGCCTTTGCCCTGCAGCCAAGTCCCAATGGCTGCCGCCTCGGGTTCGTGAAGGCTCGCTCGCCACTGAGAGATTTCCCGTCCAAGCCGCTGATGTAACTCCGCGTTCGGCGTATCGGCGAACGGAAACCCCTCAGTCAGCATGAAGATCATGATCTTCGAGAACATCTCGCTGGTGTGGTCGATACCCAGCCGTTCGGCGGCTTCTCCAAAAGCCGGCAGAGTCGATGCATCCATCTTCGGCCATGGCTGGTTCCAGTTGGCCAAGGCGGTGCAAACCGTCTTGGCAAGCAGGTAGTGGCCCTCGATGGTCGGATGCAGGTGGTCGGTCATCAGGTTGTATCCGATCAGCCCCTGGGGGCTGGCTGACTCGAAGTGCGGCAAGACGTCCACGAACAAGGTCTGGTCCCGGTCGGCAACATCGCGAATGACGTCGCTGAACTCGGCGGTGGCGCGGAAGCGCAGTGCATCCAGATCCCGAGCGCGGCGGTAGAGGCTGCGGGCCTCGTCGTACGCACCGAGATGTTCTTGCGTCTGTGCCAGGCGATAGATCAATTCGGCATGCGTATCGTCAATCCGAGCCGCTTCCTGGTAGATATCAATTGCGCGTCTCCATTCCCAGGCCTTGTCGGCCGCGAGCCCTGCGTCGAAATGCGCCTGCCAGGTCTTCTGCTGCTCCGGGGTAAGGCCCTGGCGATGCAATGAAGTCATTGGCACAAGGTCTTTCTCGTTGCTGACAAGGCTGCATAAAACCAGCGGCACCTTCGCCTCGCGTGCCGCCCGGGCGATATCCTCAAGGTTGGCGCGGAAGTTGGCGCGGCAGCCTCTGTAAGTCGAACTATCGAGGGCGATCAACTGACCTTGAGCGAGCACAGCCATGAGACCGCCCGCTCGCCCCGACGCGGGCGGGGCCCGGACCAGGTTGACCAGATCCTCGACGGCCTGCGCCAGCCTGAGCTCGCGCAGGGCAAGGTTGAACAGGATGGCACAACGGTTGGTTCCCAAGGAGCCTGACGAGCCCGGTCCGGGGGCACCGTAGAACTCGTTGTGCCCCGCATACACCACCAGCAGATCGGGCTGGTAGTCCAGCACCTCGACGGCCCACTGGCGCAGGCTGAAGCTATTGATCGCCGCCACGCCGCAGTTGATCACTTCAACCGAGCGGTCGGGCCAGGCGTCCTGGAGCATCAACTCGAGGAACGCGGGGGCAGCGGCGTTCGGCGTATGGGGAAAGCCCTGCACGCTGCTCTCGCCGAGGAAGAAGACGCGAAACCCGTTTGCCGGCTTAGGCTGTACGAATTCACGCCACAAGGCAAAGGGCTTGTCCGCACCCCGGAGCCGGCGAAGGTTGAGATGATAGCGTTTGTAGGCCTCCGGGTTGATACCCATGATCTGGGTCTTGCCCTTGTCAAGGCGTGTCACCACGAAATCGAGCACCGGCCCGTACCCGATCAACCGCAAGACCAACTCAACAATCAAGAGCAGCACGAAAGAAAAGCCCACGAGTGCGAACCTCTGCCGCCATCGGAGCTTGCGATGTTTCGGCTTCTGATCCGCAGGTGCCTCTTCCGAAAGCGGCGAAGAGTCGGGTTCAGGCGGTAGAGGGTCGGAATTGACGAGCTTTTCGCTCATGCCGTGCTCTCGCAGCGCGCCGACGTTATCGGTCACGACGTTATGCTTGTTCTGCTCGCTGGCTCACGTTCATACTATAATCAGCCACGTTCAAAAGCGTCAAAGAGGGGCCAAGGCGGAATCTGTACGGGGTTGCGTCTTGCTGGGGCTCCACCGGTATGAGCACTACCGGAGGGAGACAGGTCATGGGGCGGTCGCAGGCCTATCGCTGTCGAGTCTGCGACGCATTCTCACATCCGACCCATCCGCGGGCCATCGGTTAGCGCGGGCTGGTTGCCTCCTGCCACCTACGTCGACGCCGGGCTACCCCTGCTCATCATCAGAGGCAATTGCTGTCCGCTCCTGCTTAAACACGCCCGCGAACCCTATGGCCCGATCATCATGCACCCTCTCACACAAAGCCTTGACACCGGGCGATTTACGATCACACCAGCGGGTCTGGGCCCGGAATACTCGCACCCGTATCTCGACATTTGATGGGTCGAATGCCAGGCAGGTTTGGAGTTGTGGGAGCACGCTCGAATCTGAGCATTCATCGAGCGTTTCGTCTGTTTTTCCTATTGACAGAACGCTGTCAGCGCGGGTAGCCTATACGAGTGTAGCGGAGCAGAAGGGGGCGGAAAGGCCCAATTCAAGAATAGTACCCTTCTGCATACTGCGCCGGTATCGCGAAAGCGGAGATGTTCAGATCTCAATAGCTCGCTTGTCTACGTGCGCTATGGGTGCGGATTGTGTCCAGCACTCTATGAGATCCATAGGTATAGGATAACGGAGGTGTAGGATGAGAATACTTCTTGGTGTGGCGGTGCTGGCCATGCTGGCCGCACCGGTGTCGGCGAACCTGCTCTCGCCCTCGGATGCCGGTTTCGAGGATCCGTGGCCGGATGGTGCGCCGGAATGGTACAGCCAGAAACAGAACGGTCTGATCGAGCGCGACAGCGGCATCCACGGTCCGGGTGGTCCCCACAGCGGCTTGCACTACGGCTCGCTGCAGACCGGTGGCGGCGCCCAGACGCAGGCAGCGTGGATCACGATCCCCGCATCTGGCGCGATGGCGTTGGACATGTGGGCGTCTGCTGGCACGCTTCCTGACAACGGCACGACCGCCAGCTTCTTCATCCAACTCATCGACGGAGATCAGAATGGCGCCGTGCTTAGCCAGTGGCAGTCACCAGTTTTTAGCGCCTTCGGCATGGGCTGGACGCAACTGTCGAGCGGGACCATGAACGGCGCTCCGTTGACTGGCACGGCCGGCAGCGGTCAGGTGACGGTGAAGTTTGGGTACACCATTTATGGCGGCTGGAGCAATGGGACAGCCATCCATGTGGACGACGTTGCCCTCACGCCGGAACCGGCCGGTCTGGCTCTCATGAGCCTGCTGGGCATTCCGCTGCTCCGCCGTCGTCGGGCCTGAAAGAAGAACCTCGACCGCCTCTCCCTTCTCAGTGATCGGCGGTCTGACCCCAGATAGGTCGAAAATGCCCGTGCAAACGATGGCGCGGGCATTTTCATGCGCGGACCGGATTTGGGGGCGATCTGCGGCCGCTTTCAGTGGCGGGTGATCGATGGTCGGCAGTGAGGCTCGCCGCCGCGTGGGAACGCGAATGCCCTACTCCGGCGTGTTCGCCAGCATCTGAATCAGCTCCTGCTGAAGGCGGTCGAATTCACCCTGCTGGTCGGGATGCATGGAGGTGGCATCGCGAAGCCAAGCTTGTAGTTCCGCGACATACGCTCGGGCAGCCTGCCTCTGATCCGGGGCGGCGGCTGACGCCAGTCGGGCCCGTGCCAGACCGCACTTCGCCCGGGCGGCCGGCAGGCCGTGGGGTTCACTCCTCTGCTCGGCCCGACGGAAGTACATGATCGCTTGCCCGTGATCGCCGGCATCGAGGTACGCCTTACCCACGTGGTAATGCAGGGCATCATAGCTCGGCGTTGTGGACCAGTTCTGATGCCCGATGGCCGTTGGCCCGCTGAGGCTGACTTGCCAAGCGAGTATCTCCTGTTCGAGACGATCGTGGAGGGCGGCGTTGGGCGTGCCCGCGTAGGGGAACCCCTCGGTCAGCTTATAGACCGTGATCTTGGAGACCATCTCGCTCATCTGGTCGTTTCCCAGCCGGACGGCGCACTGCTCATAAGCCGGCAGCCTGGCCGTGTCGATGGGCGGCCATCGCCGGGCCTTGTCGCGCGCGATAGCTTCGCAGATGGCCTTGGCCATGAAATAGTGCCCCTGGACGGTGGGATGGAGATGATCGGTCATCAGGTTCCAGCCGACCAGCCCGTGTGGACTGGCCGACTCAAAGTGGGGCAACACGTCCACAAACAAGGCCTGGTTGCGGCCGGCAACATCGCGAACGACGTCGCTGAACTCGGTGGTGGCACGAAAGCGCAGTGCATCGAGATCCCGAGCGCGACGGTAGAGTCCGCAGGCCTCGTCGTACGCGCCGAGGTGTTCTTTGGTCTGCGCCAGGCGATAGATCAACTCGGCATGCGTATCGTCAATCCGAGTCGCTTCCTGGTAGATATCGATCGCGCGCTTCCATTCCCAGGCCTTGTCGGCCGCAAGCCCGGCGTCGAAATGCTCCTGCCAGGTTTTCCGCTGCTCGGGAGTAAGATCTTTGCGCTGCACCGAAGTCATCGGCACAAGGTCTTTCTCGTTGCTGACGAGGCTGCAGAGAACCAATGGGACCTTCGCCTCGCGTGCCGCCCGGGCGATATCCTCAAGGTTGGAGCGAAAGTTGTCGCGGCATCCCGCATAGATCTTGCTGTCCAGGGGGATCTGGCGATCCCGCGCGAGCTGCTCCATCAGCAAGCCCTGTGGTGCGGCGCTGCGGGGACGAAAGATGTCGATCACATCGCTGAGGACGCGGACAAGCCGCAGATCGCGCAGCCAGATGTGAGCGAGGATGCGGGAGCGGTTGGTCCCGGCACCGCTCAGAGATCCCGGACCACACGCTCCGTAGAACTCGTTGTGGCCGGCGTAGAGGATGAGCATGTCGGGCTGACACTTGAGGACTTCTTGTGCCCAGAACCGCAGACTCCAACTGTTGATCGCGGTGACGCCGCAGTTGATCACCTCGACGCGTTTGTCCGGCCAGGCTTCCTGCAGCATCACCTCCAAGAACGCGGGAGCGGATCCGTTGGGGGCATGAGGATAACCCTCGACGGTGCTCTCGCCCATGAACATAACGCGGAAGGTTCCAGCGGGTTTGGGATCGATGAATTCCCTCCATGGGGCGAACCGGGCACGTTCGAGAGAAAGACGGCCATGAAATCGCTTGTAGGCCTCCGGGTTGATGCCCATGACGCGCTCGGACCCGCGGTCCAGGCGAGGTACGACGAAGTCGAGCACCGGCCCGTAGCCGATCAACCGCAAGGCCGACTCAACAACCAACAGCAGCACAAAAGAGAAGCCCACGAGGGCGAGCTTCTGCCACCATCGGAGCTTGCGACGCTTCGGTTTCTGATCCGCAGGTGCCTCTGCCGAAAACGGCGAAGGGGCGGGTTCAGGCTGTATAGGGTCGGGATTGACGAGCTTCTCGCTCATGCCGTGCTCTCGCGGCGCAGCAGTCTCGTCGGTCACGACGATATGCTTGTTCTGCCCACTAACTCGCGGTTATACTATTACCAGCCACGTTCGGAATCGTCAAAGAGGGGCTCAGGCAAAGTCTCTGTTGAGTTGTGTTCCGCCGGCGCTCCACCGGTACGAGGATCAGCGGAAGGAGACGGGGCATGGGGCGGTCGCGAAGTCGCTCGGGAGTCATTTCCATGGTCTTCGAATTTGCCGCCTTCATGCGGGCCAACAAGCGGTGGTGGCTCCTGCCTCCGGTCATCGTGCTGCTGCTGCTGGCCGGACTGATTGTTTTTGCGGAGTCGTCGGCCCTGGCTCCGTTCATCTACACTCTGTTCTGAAGAGGGGCACTTGCCGGTCCACATTCTGGGCATTTCAGCTCTCTATCACGACAGTGCCGCGGCCCTGGTGCGGGACGGGGAAATCGTAGCTGCAGCCCAGGAAGAGCGCTTCACCCGCAAGAAGCACGATCCGTCTTTCCCTTGTCAGGCCGTTCGATACTGCTTGCAGGAGGGTCAACTGCGGGCGGATGAATTGGACTGCGTGGTGTTCTATGACAAGCCGCTTCTGAAATTCGACCGCCTTCTCCAGACGTATTGTTCGTTCGCTCCCCGGGGAATCCGGTCTTTCCTGACCGCGATGCCGGTATGGCTCAAGCACAAGCTCTGGGTCCGCCGGCAGATCGAGGAGGAGCTGGATGGCTGCGGCGAGATCCTCTTCTGCGATCATCACGCTTCTCATGCCGCCAGCGCCTTTTTTCCAAGCCCCTATGAGAAAGCCGCGATTCTGACGATCGACGGCGTGGGCGAGTGGTCGACCTCGGCGTGGGGAACGGGTGACGGGAACAACATCAGCCTCGCCGGGGAGATCAGGTTCCCGCATTCGCTGG
>CAZTQK010000007.1:0-45016 GCA_964615635.1 uncultured Planctomycetales bacterium | reverse complement strand
TCTTCTTGCCCAGGTACTCCGGTGTTCGCCCGACCATCAGCCCGGCGATGAACACCGCGAGGATGGCGAAGAGCAACATGCCATAAAGACCCGACCCGACCCCGCCGACAATGATCTCGCCGAGCAGGATGTTGATCATCGGCACCATTCCTCCCAGCGGGGTGAAGCTGTCGTGCATCGAGTTGACCGCCCCGCAGGATGCGTCTGTTGTAACCACGGCGTAGAGAGCCGAATTGACGACGCCGAAGCGAACCTCCTTGCCCTCCATGTTTCCGCCGCATTGCATCTCGCCGGGCTTCATGTCGATCTCGTGCCGGGCAAAAGCCGGGTTCCCCTGCGATTCGGCCCAGTAGGCCGCTCCGGCACCCGCCAGGAAAAAGACCAGCATCACGACCAGGATCACCCAGCCATGTCTCTGATCGCCGACCATCCGGCCGAAGGTGTTGGTCAGCGAGGCACCAATGGCGAATATCGCCAGCATGGACAACAGGTTTGTCAGCGGTGTCGGGTTCTCATACGGATGAGCCGCGTTCGCATTGAAGAAACCTCCGCCGTTCGTGCCGAGCTGCTTGATCGCCTCCTGCGAAGCGACCGGTCCCTGTGCAATCGTCTGAGTTGCGCTTTCAAGGGTGTGGGCGGTCGCATAGGCCTTGAGATTCTGAGGCACCCCCTGCCAAGCCAACAACAGAGCCAAGACCAGCGCGAGCGGCAGCAGTATCCAGAGCACGCATCGGACCAAGTCGGCCCAGAAGTTGCCAACTGAGTGGACAGAATGGCGGGCGAAACCGCGGATCAAGGCGATCGAAAGGGCAATCCCCGTGGCCGCCGAAAGGAAGTTCTGCACGGTCATCCCGGTCATCTGGACGAGATAGCTCATGGTAGTCTCGCCAGAGTATGCCTGCCAGTTGGTGTTGCTGGCGAAGCTGACGGCCGTGTTGAAAGACAAGTCGGGGGCGACCGGCCCCAGTTGCTGCGGATTCAATGGCAGGAGATGCTGAATGCGTTGAAGTAGATACAAGAGGAGCAGGCCAGCCAGGTTAAACAGCAGCATGGCCACGGTGTAGCTCGTCCAGTGTTGGTCTTGCTGTGGATTCACGCCGCCGAGCCGGTACATGATCCGCTCCAAGGGGCGAAGGACCGGGTCGAGAAACGTCCATTCGCCGTTGAACACACGAGTCATGTACAATCCGAGAGGTTTGACCAGCAAAAGAAGCAGGACCACATACAACGCGATTTGGATAATGCCGTTGACAGTCATCAGTCTCTCCGAAACCGGTCTCACCGCTCTCGCGGCTCAGCGCCCCGGCTAGAATCGCTCCGGCCATAACAAGGCCCAGACCAGGTAGACCAGCAGGACGACCGTCACCAAGCCCGCGAGCCAGTAGTCAAACGCCATGAGGCCGTCTCCTACAGCTTCTCACAAGCAAACGCGAAACCTATGCACACGACGAAGAACACAGCCACTATCATGAGACACGTCAGATCGTGCATGACTGGCGCTCCCGGACCACCCGACCACCGGATGGATTTCAGATGTAGTATGCAGTTGGCTGTATCAGGGCAGTGTTAGAAATGGGCTCGGCGGCGCATGGATTTCGTAAGGACGTTTATCGGACGCGCGGCCTGCCACCAACGCGCCGCGGCGGTTACCACCACGAACGCGTGCCTATCAGTCATCCACGATGGGTGAGGTGTAACATCTTGTCACACAAGGTGTTCTGATTCCCTGCGTCACTGGCCCCGCTATGAGCGACGCCGGTTGCGTGATGGGCTACACTGGTTCTCCGGTTGCCGGACTTGAGAGAGCGCTGAACGACGGTGCCTGCTCATGCTTGCGATGGGTTCGATCAGACTGACGTCCAACCTGCTGCTCTCGCCGATCGCCGGGTACTGCGATCTGGCGTTTCGGCTGGTGGTACGGCCGTTGGGCGGGCTCGGGCTGGCATGCACCGATCTGGTCAATCCGCGGGGGGTGCTGCGGCGAACCGGGGCGTCGATGGCCCTGATCCGCACGGAGCCCGATGACAAGCCGCTCTGCGTGCAGTTCTACGGGGCCAACCCGGCCGAGATGATCGACGCGGCCAAATACTGCCGCGACCACGGGGCCGACGTCATCGATATCAACATGGGCTGCCCGGTAGCCAAGATTTGCACCCGCGGAGGTGGAGCGGCGATGTTGTCCGACCCGGCCAAGGCGGCACGGCTGGCCGAGGCGGTGATCCGGGCGGCGGATTTGCCCGTGACCGCCAAGCTGCGGCTCGGATTGGACGATTCGTCGATTGTCGCACCGCAACTGGCGGCCGACCTTGAGCGAACAGGCGTGGCGGCGGTGACCGTCCACGGGCGAACAGTCGCGGACAAGTTCGGCGGGAAGGTCCGGCTCGACGGCATCGCCCGGGTGGTCGAGGCGGTGCGATCTATCCCAGTCATCGGCAACGGCGATGTCCGCAGCCCAGCCGACGCCAAGCGGATGATTGACGCTACCGGCTGTGCGGGGGTGATGATCGGCCGAGGGGCGTTGAGCGATCCGTGGATCTTCCGAGACTCGCACACCTATCTGACGACCGGCAGCTTGCCGCCCCGGCCGACGCTGCGCGAGCGGCTCGATCTGATCGTCCGGCATTTCGAGCAGCTCAGACGAATCAAAAACGAGCGGGTGGCCTGCGCGATCATGCGACAGCGCTTCAGTTGGTATGCCGCCAAGCTTCAGCCGCCGCCCGGGTGGCGCCATCAGATGCGGGCCGTCCGCTCCGCCCAGGAGTTCCATCGGCTCATACGAGAGTATCCGTTGACCGAGGGGCCTCTTTCAGAACCGCGACCGTGAGGGAGCGGCCTTCTTGTGACGTGGCAGCTTTCTGGCCCGGCCTGTCCTTCACTAACCTGCAAAGGTCGGTCAAGGGCCCCTCGCTTACGCTTGGGCTTCAGAAAGAGCTGCCCGAAGTGTCACGGGCCGCCAGTCACCCTTTTCGCAGCCCGGTGATTCCATGAGAACGATGCTTGAATTAGACTATGGCCTTGGTTTTCGTGCGTCGAACGGGGGCGTTGTTTGATTCTCGATCGTCTGGTTGCATTTCCTGAAAGCCGCAGCATCCTCCAGCTCCAGCTATGGGCAACGCCGTTCATCGCCCTGCAGGCGGCGGTTTTTCAGATGCTCCCGGTCTTGCTGCGGTCGCATTTCCAGGCCAGCGAGTGGGAAACGGTCATCTCGACGTCGGCCATCTCGATCACGCTGTTGCTGTCGGTTGTTTGGAACGAGCTGTACCGTCGGATTGGATCCGGCCGGTATCTGGCCTTGCTTTGGATTTCAGCCATCGCGCCGCTGGCGGGCATCGCGTTGTGCCACAAGGCTTGGACATCACTCGTATTCATCGTTATCGCTGCCACCGGCTTCGGCGGCATGCAGCCGCTCACCGGCGATATCCTGCGAAGCTGCTACCCGCCGGCGGCCCGGAACCGGATCTTCAGCGTTGTCCAGATGGTGACGCAGTTCACGGTGATGGTGGGCACCTATCTCATTGGCCTGTGGCTCAACTGGTGGCCTGATTCATTCAGACTATACCTGCCGGTCGGTACGGTGCTGGTCGGCGGCGGCATGTGGCTACTGTACCGCATCACTCGCCGACAGTTGTTCATCGAGCGACAGCAAGCCAAGCCGTCTGAGCGGCTGCGGACCAGCCTTCGCGGCGTGTACCACAATATGCTGAGGGTCTTTCGAGAGGACAGCATCTTCCGGCGGCATGAGACGGCCTTCTCGATCTATGGGCTCGGCTGGATGATCTGCTGGGCCCTGCTGCCGTTTTTGTGCGTTGACAAGCTGAACCTGACGTACGAGCAGGTCGCCCGCTCAACCCAGACGGTCCTCCAGTTGACACTGCTGCTGACAATGCTGCCGGTGGCTTATCTGATGGATCGGTTCGGTCCCCTCAAGACGGCCGCCTGGTCATTTGCCGCGCTGACGCTGTACCCGATCGGCCTGATGTGGGCGTACAGCGTCAACAGCCTGATGTTTGTCACCATCCTCTACGGCATCATGCTCAGTGGGGTAAACCTGGCATGGACGCTCGGGCCGATCTTCCTGGCTCGCGACGCCTCGCAGGCCCCGACCTACCTGGCGATTCACGCGACCATGGTCGGCATCCGCGGTCTGATCGGCCAGTTCCCGGCGGTTGCCTTGTACCGCTGGACAGGCGATCTTCGCGTGCCGCTCGCGCTGGCGGTTGTACTTTTCGCTCTGGGCTCGGTGATCATGTTTCGCGTCGAGCGCGACAGACGCAAGGGCGTGGCCCTCGCGGTGGCACCCCAACCGATTCCGGTCGTGCCGCCAACCGCGTAGAGCCTGCAGACAAGCAGCAACAGCACCTGAATGGCGAAGCCGGTCTGTGTCGCACGATCCGGCTGACAGTCAACGACGCGAGCGGCCGGCTTCGCGAAGCTTCTGCAATGTCTCGCTCATATCGTTCCTCTCTTGCTGCTTGCCGGAGGCCAGATTCCGTGTTTCGCCGGGATCGTCGGCCAGATCATAGAGTTGCGGAGCCGGATCATTGCCCAATTCGACGTTCGTATTCTTGTTGATCTTGGCGCCCTTGCCCGGCTCGATGTACTTCATCGTGCCTTTTCGCAGCGACAGCACGCCGGCCTGCTGCACCAGATGATCGCGGCCGACCTTGGATTCCCCCAGCAATGCGGGCAGGACATTCATGCTGTCCGGCGCATCATCGCGGCCGAGCGGCTGCCCGGTGAGTGACGCAAACGACGCAATGAAATCCACCTGGGAGATCAGCGCTTCGCTCGTACCAGGTTTCACACGGCCGGGCCAGCGGACCAGGAAAGGCACGCGCGTGCCGCCCTCGAAGTTGCTGTACTTGCCCCCCCGCCAGGGGCCGGCGGGCTTGTGGTCTCCGAGCTTCTCGACGGCCTGGTCTTCGTAGCCGTCATCCACCACCGGGCCGTTGTCGCTGCTCAGGATTACCAGCGTGTGCTCAGTCAGCTTCAGGCGATCGAGGGCATCCAGAACACGGCCGACGCAGGCATCAAACTGCACGATGGCGTCGCCGCGCGGGCCCATCTTGCTCTTGCCGACGAATCGCGGATGAGGAACACGGGGGACATGTACGTCGTGCGTCGCGAAGTACAGAAAGAATCGTCTGCCCTGGTTCCGCTCGATGAACGCGACGGCCTTGTCGGTGATCGTGTCAGCCATGTCCTCGTCCACCCATCGTGCCGCCTTACCGCCGCTCATGTAGCCGATTCGGCTGATGCCGTTGACGATGGTCTGATCGTGCCCGTGGCTGGGATGCACTTTGAGCAGCTCCGGATGCTCCTTGCCGGTCGGTTCGTCGCCGATCGGCTCGCCGTAGCTGACTTGGATGGGGTCGGCGGGATCGAGCCCAACAACCCGGTGGTCTTCAACGTAGACGCAGGGCACGCGGTCGCCCGTCGCAGGGATCAGAAAGCAGCAGTCAAATCCGATCTCAAGCGGGCCGGGCTTGATCTCGCCGTTCCAGTCGAGCTTCTCGTCCCCCAATCCCAGATGCCACTTGCCGACCGCGCCGGTGGTGTAACCGGCCTTCTTGAGGATCGAAGCAAGCGTGGTTCGCCCGGGCTCGATGATCATCCGAGCGTTGCCGGGCAGAACGCCCGTGCCCTTCCGTCGCCAGGCATACTCACCGGTCAGCAAAGAATAGCGCGATGGCGTACAGGTGGCGGCGGGCGAGTGGGCATTAGTGAATCGCAGACCCTGCTCCGACAGGCGGTCCACATTCGGCGTCTTGACCCGCATCGCGCCGTAACAGCCCAGGTCGCCATAGCCCAGATCATCGGCATAGAGGAACACGACGTTGGGCGAAGACGCCCCGTACAAAGGCGATGCCAAAACGTTCAACGAGAAGCACCAGAGAATAACCCTACTCATGACAGCACCTGTCTCCATAGTATTGCCGCACTTGGGCAACGAAGCGAAAGCAGGCTCGTACCGTTCCGTCGCTTTGCCGGCCGAGCTCGACCTGCCATGATACGACGAATGCGATGAACAGCCCAGTGGCGTCAAGGGAGAGAAGCGACCGGACTCCGTGACAGTTTAGCCGGCTCTTTCAGAACCCCGAGCGTAAGCGAGGGGCCAAACCGGAAAGCGGCCAGATCACAAGGGGGCCGCTCCCTCACGGTCGCGGTTCTGAAAAAGCCGTGGCATCGCCCCGCCTAAAGTGTCATAGACCCGGCGACTGGGCTCCGTGACATCACCGCCCCCGACCGAATACACTGGAGTGATGTCGAAGCGAACGCGACAACGCGCCGCCCCCACACCTGCCAGGCACACGTCCACAAGCGGCGAATCGATCCGGGACGGGTTCATCCGCGGCCTGGCGGCGTTCATCGGCGGGTTCTCGCTGCTGAACCTCCTGGGCAATCTGTTGCGACCAGGCTACGACGCCAACATCTGGTGGATCGATTTTCGCTTCCTGTCCACGGTCGTCGGCAGTATCTGTCTCATTGCCGCCGCGGTCCTGTTGCCGCTTTACGCCTTCCTGCCGAACATGTCCCGATGGCGCAAGGACCTGACTGTTCTGATGACCATCGCACTGACCGCCGTCGCGGCATGGAACGTGATCGGCTTCTACAGGCTGCTTCATCGTGGCGAGATTCAGGCGGGTGTTGCTCTACCTTTCTCGCTGCTTGTCCTGCTGTCGTTGTTGGTCCTGGTGCCCACGATGCTGGCCAAGCCTCGCAAGGGGCGCCGCCGGCTCGAATCGTCTTCCATCGCTGTGACGATTACGGTGTGTCTGTTCGTCTTCCCGCTGGCCCAGATGATCTGTTTCGGCAAGACCGACTACCGCCGCAAGGCCGATGCCATCGTTGTTCTCGGTGCCCGGACCTATGCCGACGGCACGCCCTCCGACGCCTTGGCCGACCGCGTGCGAACCGCATGCCGCCTTTACCTCGACGGCCTGGCGCCGATTGTGATCATGTCCGGCGGGCCGGGCGACGGGCCCGTCCACGAGACCGAGGCCATGCGCAAAATGGCGGTCAGTCTCGGCGTACCTGACAAGGCCATCGTGCTCGACCCCGACGGCATCAACACGCGGGCCACCGTTCGCAACACGATTGCCATCTTCGATCGACTGAAGATTCAGCGGGTCATGGTGGTCAGCCACTTCTACCACCTGCCCCGCATCAAGATGTGCTATCAACAGCAGGCCCGCGAGGTCTACACCGTCCCTGCCAAGGAAAGCTACACACTCACCTGGATGCCCTACTACGTCACCCGTGAAATCGCCGCTTTGTGGAAGTACTACATCGAGCCGCTCGCCCGCCGTTTCGGGTATTGATTGTCGCCGCCGCGTCTGTCTGATGATCAACGCGGCTCAACCGGGGGGCCGGCTCAGGCATCCCGCAACGAGAGACGCTCTCCTGCCCGGCTGCTCCAGTGTCCGTTCGCTTCGGCGATATTCAGAAGGATCGGCCGCATCATGCGACCAGTGCGAGGAGGCTTGCTTTTCGTGGGGTGGCGCCTCACTCCGGCGGCGCCGGAGTGTCTGACGGCGGCGTCGAAGGCGGGCCCTGACCGCGCCGGCCGGCCTTGGGGCCGAGGCCCTGTCCGCCCGGAGACCACAAGGACTCCTTGTCAGGCGACATGGCGCCGGTCGCCAGCAGTCTCTTCAACTCCTGATCGACGATCTGGTCCTTATCCCTCTCGCGCTTGGCCATTTCCTTCTTGGCGTATTCGAGCCGCTTCTCCAGCCCGTTCACCTCGTCCTTGAGCCTCTGAAGCCGAAGCTCGCAGCGCCTGGCCACCAGTCCCCGCATTTTTGATTTCACTTGCTCTCGCTGCGAATCGCTCTTGGCCGCCCGGTATTCACCTTGCAGTTCGGTCAGGTCGATCTCAATGCGGTGAGCATCGATCAATCGCCTAGCTGCTTTGGGATCGCGTTGCTGAACGCGGACAATCTCCCAGACCGGCCCGCGCACTCGCCTGACCATCTGCCGGAACACCACCGGGTTGGTCTCACGCACACTCACAAGCCGCTGGTGCAGCTTGGGGAACTCCTGTTTCGTGAAATCCATCAGTTTGGTCACCTGCTCGGGTGACATCTGTTCATCGTCATCCTCGTCCCAGGGCCGCCCGCCCATGCCCGGCTTGAACCGGAGTCGGTCCGCCGACCCGCCCATGCCGTCATGGCCGCGATCATCGCGTCTCGGCCACCAGTCTCGATGCCGACCGGGGGAATGAGCGGCCTGGTCATCCTTCGGGCCATCACTGGTGCGCGCGGGACGACTTGCGGTCGACGAGGCTCGGTCGCGCTGTTTCGGGCCTTTGGCTCCGTCACCGTCCGCGGACCCGACCACACCCAGGAGCCCGCCCAAAGCCGCGGTCAGCAATCCTACCACTGCCCATTTCATCCCCAGACCCCCTGAGAAGCTCTCGAGATACCGGAGACGCCGTCGCCGCCCGGCGACTCGGTGGCCGTGCTGTCGATTTCGCGTAGAATATCCCCAAGGCCACCGGTCTCGCCGCTGCCCACCGATTGCCAGCCGTCAATGTCCTCCTCAATCACACTGAGGTCGTCATGGATCGGCTCGGTCAGCGTATCGAGCGAAAGAACCTCCTCGGCCGCCGCCAGAAATAACTCCACGTGGTTCTCGGCCGCAACAACCTCGGGCGACAAGGCCGAAGAGCCGACCAGTCCGGCCTGTCGGATCAGCCCCACGCTGACTGCGATCATCGCCGCCGCGGCCAAGGCCGCCGCCGTTCTGGCCCATGCCGACCGTTGCGCGACGACCGGCCTGGTCAATTCCACGGCAACAACCTCGTGTACGCGGCGAATCGCCTCAGCCGAAGGCAGCGGCGCCGCCTGGGCGGCCAGCCATTCCTCGTTGAGTTCGTGCCGCACCGCAGCCTTCACACGCAACACAGCAGCGTCTGATGGCTCTGCGAGCAGGCTCGGCAACAAGGCCATCGCCTTCTCAACCTCTCGTTCCAGATTGCTCAGTTCGTCACTCATCACCACTATTCCCGGACGAAGACTTTCGCTTCACTCTCTGCGGCTGCCTGACGGCTCCGCGGTGTGCCCTCAACACAGGGCGTCACCTTTCATCGCGCCGCGTCTTTCTCCATCAATTGCCGCAGTTTCGTCAACCCCCGATGCGCTCTCGCCAAGGCCGTCCCCAACGGTGTCCCCATTGCCTCCGCCACCTCCTTGAAGGACATCTGCGAGAAGTGACGCAGAAGAATCACTTCTCGCTCGGCCCCGGGCAATCGCTTCAGGGCCCGCTGCAGTTGGTCAACTTGTTCGGCCGTCTGCAAGACATCATCCGGTTGATCAACGTCGTCGTCGGGGACCTCTTCGAGCATCCCCGGTTCATTCTCCTGCCCGCCCGAGGCCTCATGGCCCGGCGACCGCCGTTGCCGCCGCACGCGGTCGCGGACGAGATTGGTCGCGATCCGAAAAAGCCACGCGTCGAGGCGGTTGTCGTGCTCATACCGACCGATCATCCGCACGACGCGGACAAATACCTCCTGCAACAGGTCCTCTGCGTCTTCGCGCCGGCCGGTAAGCCGATAAAAATAACCGTACAGACGTGGGCTGTAGATCTCGACCAGCGTCTCGAACGCCGCCGAATCCCGCTGACGGGCTCTGCAGATCAGGTCATCAAGCACCGCGGCATCCATCGTCTTCCCAACATAAGGTGATAACGTCGCAGCGGCCAGGAAATTGCAGTGCCGTTCACGTCCGTAACCGCCGGAGGGTATCGGACCTGGGCCTTCAAAGCATTTCAGGGTAAGGACTTACAGCCTCAGGGGGGGGGAGTCAAGGCAGCGTCCGCGCCGGCGGAATCGTCGGGACGACCATCACTGCCATCCTGAGTATTGCTACCGCGTGCGGGATTCAATCTCGGCAAGGGTCTGGTCGAGGCAATCGGCCGTGAAATCGGCGTCATCCTTCGTGAAGCACAGAGGTGGAGTGAGGCGGATGGTATTGCCGAATATGCCGGAGGCTCCGACGAGTAGGCCGTGTTCCTTGGCCTGTTCGACCACGTCGTGGGCCTCTTCGCTGGCCGGTTCGCGGGTCTGACGGTCGCGGACGAGTTCGACTCCAAGCATCAGTCCCATGCCGCGGATCTCGCCGATGAGCCGATGGCGTTCATGCATTTCGAGCAGTCTGTTCTTGAGATGCCCGCCGACATTTCGGGCGTTTTCGCGGAGGCTCTCTGCCTCAATGGCCTCCAGGGTCGCCAAGCCGGCGGCCGCCGCTACCGGGTTACCTCCGAAGGTGTTGAAGTGCAGACGGCCGGCGAGTCCCTTGGCCACGTCAATGCGAGTGACCACAGCACCCAAGGCCGCGCCGTTGCCGATACCCTTGGCCATGGTGACCATGTCCGGCACCACATCCCAGTTCTCGAATGCCCAGAACGCCTCGCCGGTGCGACCCAGTCCGGCCTGCACCTCATCAGCGATGCACAAGCCGCCGGCCTTGCGAACAGCCTCATAGATGATTTTCAGATAATCCGGCGGGGGCACGATGACGCCGCCAACGCCCTGGATAGCCTCGCATATGAAACAGGCGATCTCGCCCGGCGTCTCGTAGCGGATCGTCTCGGCTACATCGCGAGCACACTTGAGGTCGCATGCCGGATAGCACAATCCCATCGGGCAACGGTAGCAGTAGCCCGGCATGCCGAAATGGACCCCGAACGAGTGCGGAATCGGGAATTTCCACGTGCTCTGAGCAGTCAGGGCCATGGTCGCATGCGTGCCGCCGTGGTAGCCGTTTCTCAGGGCAATGGCATCGAACCGGCCGGTGTACAGGCGGCACATCAACAGAGCCAGATCGTTACTCTCGCTTCCCGAATTGGTGAAGTAGCTGATCTGCAACTCGCTGCCGGCCGGGAAAGTGCTCGCGAGCTTCTCAGCGAATCGGGCGATGGTCGGGTGCAGATAGATGACGGTTGTATGCTGGATCGTGTCCACCTGTTCCTGGACAGCCTTGGCCACGCGCGGGTGACAGTGGCCAATGGACACGGCCGCAATGCCCCCGAAGGCATCGACGTATCGCTTGCCGGTATCGTCCCAAACATACTGCATCCGGCCCTCGACAAGCATGATCGGCTTGCTGTAATACAACAGGAGAGCCGGCGAGAGGTACCGGTGTCGCAACTCCGACACCTGTTCCCAGGAAAGTCCTGTGTAAGGCCTGGGAACGAAGGAGGTCTCGGGCAAATCGGGATTCTGTTGGGATGTCGCCATGGGATACGCTCGCTGTGAGACAAACTGACGCAATTACAGACATTGACGATGCTTTAGGGCTCGGCGTGTGTCAAGACCACAGGGTGTTTGCCCCGATATTGAAATGGGGGGATGAGTAGATGGCGAAAGATCGTCACCCGCCGATGTGGTGCAGGGTATCTCGCCATCGGCTACCGCCTCTACGGAGTGGCGTGGGGCTCAGGAGGTTGTGATCGCATCATGGCTACCATCCCAGCATCAGATCTGAAGAGACTTGCGATCATGGGAACGTACATTCCGCGTCGGTGCGGGATCGCCACGTTCACGAGTGATCTGGCCGAGGCCATCGCCGGGGAGCTGGGCAACAAAGGCGAAATCTTCGCTTTGGCGCTGGACGATATTCCGCAAGGGTATCGCTATCCCGAACGCGTTCGATTTCAGCTTCGAGCCAACTACCAGCCGGATTACCGCTTGGCAGCCGATTTCGTCATGGGCAACCAGGCCAACGTGTTCATGCTCCAGCACGAATACGGGCTCTTCGGCGGCCCGGCCGGCTCGCACGTGCTGCGGCTTCTTCGCGAGCTGCGCATACCGGTTATCACCACGTTGCACACCGTCTTGCAGGAGCCCACATCCGATCAGCGGCGCGTGCTCGAAGAGCTTGTCCAGTTGTGCGATCGGCTGGTGGTGATGAGCCACCGCGCCCGACAGATGCTTCAGGACATCTACCATACACCCGCCGAGAAGGTCATGCTGATCCCTCACGGCATACCGGACGTGCCGTTTGTGGATCCGAACTACTACAAGGACCAGTTCAAGGCCGAGGGTCGGCGGGTGATTCTGACGTTCGGGCTCTTGTCTCCCAACAAGGGCATCGAGTACATGATCGAAGCGATGCCCGAAATCGCCAAGCAGTTTCCCGATGTCGTCTACATTGTTCTGGGCGCGACGCACCCGCATCTGGTTCGGCAGTTCGGCGAGGCCTACCGCAGCAGTCTGCAGCGTCGGGTGGCAGACCTGGGCTTGCAGGAGAACGTGCGGTTCCGCAACCAGTTCGTCGAGTTGGAGGAGTTGTGCGAGTACATCGGCGCCGCGGACGCATACGTGACGCCCTACCTCCATGAGGCACAGATCACCTCCGGCACGTTGGCATACGCGGTTGGCGCGGGCAAGGCGGTCGTATCCACGCCCTATTGGCACGCCCAGGAACTGCTCGCCGATGGACGCGGCGTGTTGGTGCCGTTCAAGGACTCCAAGGCCCTGGCGGACGCGGTCATCCACCTGTTCCAGAATGACACGGAGCGGCACCAGATTCGCAAGCGGGCCTACACGTATTGCCGCGAGATGGTCTGGAGGCAGGTGGCCCGCGAGTACCTGCTGCTCGGGCAGTCGATCTTGCAGGAACGATCGCGACAGCCTCGCCTGCTTGCGCATAACCGCCGCCGCATCGCTCGAGCGGAGGAACTGCCCGAGGTTGACATCCGCCACCTGCGGACGATGACCGATGCCACCGGGATTCTGCAGCATTGCCTGTACTCAACACCGGATCGGCGACAGGGCTATTGCATCGACGACAACGGTCGAGGACTGGTGGTCTGCGCGCTGCACCGACAGCTCTACGAGTCGGACGAAGTCGACGACCTCGCCGGAGTCTACCTGGCCTACCTGTCTCACGCCTATAACGACAAGACCAACCGCTTCCGCAATTTCATGTCCTATTCGCGCCAGTGGCTCGATGCGGTGGGCAGCGAAGACAGTCAGGGCAAGGCCCTGTGGGGCCTGGGGATGACGGCCGCTCACGCGCCCAACGAGAACTCCCGGATGATGGCCGTGCAGTTGTTCCAGGATGTGATCGGCTCGGCCGAGCAATTCGAGTACCCGCGGGCGTGGGCGTATTCACTGCTGGGCATCCACGCATACCTGGAGTACTTCAGCGGCGACGCGCGTGTGCGGCGCGTCCGCCAGGAGTTGGCGGAGAAGCTGTTCGACCTGTTCCAACGCAACGTCTCGCCCGACTGGCAATGGTGCGAGCCGACCATGACCTACTCGAACGCCGCCTTGGCTCACGCCCTTATTCTCGCGGGGACCTGGATCCCCCATGGTGAGATGCGCGATCAGGGGCTGCGGAGCCTCCAGTGGCTGTGCGACGTGCAGAGTTCCGATCGCGGACACTTCTCGTTCGTCGGCAACCAAGGTTGGTTCTCGCGGGGCAAGGAGAAGGCCGCCTTTGACCAACAGCCGATCGAGGCGTCGCAGATGGTGCTCGCCTGCGCCGAGGCCTATCGCGCGACTCGCGAGGAACAATGGCTGGCCAAGGCTCGTCTGGCCGTCGAGTGGTTCCTCGGACGCAACGACCTGGACGCGCCCCTGTACGACTTCCGCACGGGCGGCTGCTGCGACGGGCTGACACCCGAAGGGCCCAATCACAACCAGGGAGCCGAATCCACGCTCTCGTGGCTCATCGCCCTGCTGAGCTTCCTGATCCAGGTCAGCCACCAGACGCTCGATCTCAAGCAGGAAGACGAAACCGCGGACTGGGCCGAAGAACAGGCCGCCAGCCGGTAAGGCAGTACGGACAAGCCATAAACAACTGCCATAAATGGTTTTACAAGCAATCTGTGACTTCGCTTTTTTTTTGCGGGTCTGATTTGCATCCGCTGGCGCATTGGTGTATACTGTACATGTGTACAGTGTTCACGAGGCGAGTATGGACAGCAAACCTCTGACAGTCCAGCAGCAGAATGTGCTCGAATACATCAGTGGCTTCAGCGAGCGCCATGGCTATCCCCCCACCCTGAGGGAGATCGGCGAAGCGATGGGGCTCGCCAATGTCAATGCCGTGCGCGGACACGTGGAGGCGTTGGAGAAGAAAGGCCACATCACACGCACACGGGACAAAGCGCGGTCGATTCATGTCGTTCACCGGCCTTCGGCAATGAGCCACGTCAAGCGCAAGCTGCACGAGGTCTTCAAGACCGACGAAGAGGTGCTGCATCGGGTGGTTTACGGACTGGCATGGGTTACGTGGCGCAGGTCGCCTCTGTTGGCCGGACCACGGGCGGAACAGATGCGGCACGCCTTTGAACGCGAGGCCGTCAAGCACGGATGGACAATCATCGAATGTCATGTTGAGCCGGATCATGTCGTACTGGTGGTGGAGACATGGCCGAATCACTCTCCGGAGAAGACCGTGCATCGCTTTCAGTCCGCGGGCAAGGCTGTGAGACGAAAACACCCGAGTGATTTCCCCAGTGAATCGCTGTGGGCCAAAGGATATGCGGCGACGACGTCGTTGGATCAACTGGAGTCCATGGTGGCGAGCTTGCTGTCAAGGCAGGGCCCGCCGCAACGGATGGAGGGTTCCTGAATTCTCCGGGATCCGCGCGGCCCGGCCAGTGGGTTTTCGTTGGTGACGTGAGCAACTGCCGCTGAGTGATGAGCCGGCAGCAGGGCTTGGAGTGCGGCTCGGCGCGCGGCAGCGCGTGGGCCGAGGTGGAAGGTGCGCGCATGCACAGAGTCCAAGAGCGAAAGGAGAATGAGATGAACGGTTCGAAACACAGATGCACGGGCGGGTCGATCGCGGCCGGCTGCATGGTCCTGATGATCCATACGGCCGCCAGCGGTGCGGGGCTGCTGATCGCCGATGGCGGGCTCGGCGGCGTACTCGAAATCCGCGAGCACAGCGTGCAGGTGACTATCAACAACGGCATCGCGGTCACCGAGGTGACACAGGTGTTCTGCAACACCGAAAACCGCCAAGTCGAGGCGCTCTACACGTTCCCGGTGCCGAAAGACGCCTCGTTAGCCAATTTCTCCATGTGGATCAACGGCAAGGAAATGGTCGGCGAAGTCGTAGAAAAGCAGAGGGCCCGTGAGATCTACGACAGCTACAAACGCGTGCGGCGCGACCCGGGCCTGCTGGAGCAGAAGGACTACAAGACCTTTGAGATGCGGATCTTTCCAATCGGCCCGAAGGCCGACCAGAAGGTGCAGATCTGCTACTACCAGGAGCTCGACTCCGACCACGATTGGGTGACCTACGTATACCCGCTGGCCACGCAGACGCTCAAGGATGTGAGTTCGAGGACGACGGGCAGGTTCTCGTTCGCCCTCCAGGCCAGGTCTCAGGTCCCTATCGTCCAGGTCGAAAGCCCCAGCCACGGCAACGAGATGGCCGTTGCCCGGCACGGCGAGACGCAGATCCAGGCGAGCCTGGAGACGAAGTCGGGCGACCTGAATCGCGACGTGGTCGTGGCGTGCCATGTGTCGCGTCCGCACACCGGCATCGACATGATCGCCTCGCGGCGACCCGGAGAGGACGGATACTTCTGCTTGACGCTGACTGCCGGCGAGGAATTGGCCAAGGAGACGTCGGGAATGGACTACGTGTTCATCATCGACAGTTCGGGGAGCATGGCTGACGATGGAAAACTGGTGCTTTCACGCGACTCGGTGGGAGCGTTCATCCGATCGCTGGGCAAGGACGATCGTTTCGAGATTATCACCTTCAACGTGTCGCCGCATCCCCTCTTCAAGTCCCTAACGAACACCGGCGAAGAGAGTACGGCGAAAGCGGCGTCCTTTCTCGTTTCACAGGAAGCAAGGGGCGGCACGATGATGAAGCCTGCTCTGGAAGTTGCCTACAAGTACGCCGATCCAGCCCGTACGCTGAATGTGGTCATCCTCAGTGACGGAATGACCGAGCAGGCCGAGTCCCGTACGCTGCTGGAGATGATCAAGTCACGGCCGAGCAATACCCGCGTGTTCTGCGTGGGCGTCGGCAACGAGGTCAACCGGCCGCTGCTGGAGCAGATGGCCGATGATTCGGGTGGTCTCGCCTCATTCCTGTCGCCGGGTGACAACTTCGAGCGGCAGGCCCAATCGTTCCGGCGGAAGCTGACGCGCCCCGCCGCGACCAACATCCGCGTGAGCATCGAGGGTGTGGAAACGTTTGATGTTGAGCCTCGCTTGGTGCCCAACCTGTTTCATGGTACTCCGGTGAGGATGTACGGGCGCTATCGGGGCCAGGGCCCGGGCAAGGCCGTGGTGCGTGCGGTCGTGGAGGGGCAGGAAATCGTCAGCAGCGCTGATTTGAAATTCCCGGAGACCGAAAACGCGAATCCCGAAATCGAGCGCATGTGGGCGTGGCACAAGGTGCAGCGGTTGCTGAAGGAGGGCGACCGCGCAGGTTCACACGCCACGGTGGCAAATGAGATCGTGCGATTGGGTGAGGCGTACTCCATCGTGACTCAATACACGTCGTTCCTGGTGTTGGAGAATGATGCCGAGTACCAGCGGTGGAAGATCGACCGCCGCAACGCGCTTCGCTCGCAGCGGGATCGCGATTCGCAGCAGAAGCTGATCGCTGACTTCGAAGCGATACGAAGCAAGGCGATGGCAGACCTCGGGCCGCGCGACGGCGGCGCGGAGCCGTTGACCATGACTCCGCCGACCGCTCCGCTCGGCGGACAGCAGGTGGTCTCGACCGGCACGCCGACTCCGCCTCCATCCAAGCCGGGTGACATCAACCTGCAGCCGCGAGGCGGTGGCCCGGTCGGTCCGTTGGGAGTAGTCGGCGTTGCGGTTCTGGCAGTCATGGAATGGCGGCGGCGTCGCCGGGGTGCGGCATGAAGGCGGCCGACCCTACAACGGTCAATGTCCATGTGAGGCGGGTGCCCGGCGGCACGGTGCTGCCGGGTGCCCGCTCCTGGGAGCGATTCTTCTGGATCGGCGTGACGGCGTTTGCCTTGTTGGTACACCTCTCGCCTGCGATCCAGTCCATGCTGGAATTCGATCGCGGTCATATCGCTGCCGGGCAGACCTGGCGGCTTCTGACCGGCAACTTCGTTCACTACAGTTGGGCACACTTGGCAGCCAATCTTGGCGCGTTTGCGGCATTATGCTGGATTGCGGAAGGGCGATCACGGGGACTGTCTTGGGTGGTGGCGCTGTCTTCGCCGGCGGTGGGACTTGCGGTGTTCGGGCTGGCGGACGGCGTCACCACCTATCGAGGCGTCTCGGGGGTGGATTGTGCCTTGCTGGCGTGGATCCTGACGACGATGGCGGTCCAGGACGGGCGGCGCAGAGCCATGGCTTGGGTTGGGGTGCTGGCGCTGGTCGCGGCCAAGTCGGTGATCGAAGCGTTAACAGGACAGGTGCTCCTGCCGACGTCCGCGCCGGCGGGGGTGGCGGTCGTGGATACAACACACGTGGTCGGACTGGCCATTGGCGCAGCAGCGGGGCTGGCGGGGAAGCGGCTGGAGGAGTAACCACGACCTTGGGGCGCCGCGGCCGGCGATCAGACCTGCTCTTCGGCGGCGATGAGGTCGTCGTAGGTCTCACGCCGGCGGATGGTACGAAAGCTCGAACCTTCTACGAGCACCTCGGCGGCGTTGGGCCGCGAATTGTAGTGGCTGGCCATGGTGAAACCGTAAGCCCCGGCCGTGAAGACGGCCAGCAGGTCGCCGCGTTTGATCGGCGGCAGGTCGCGGTCCCTGGCCAAGAAGTCGCCCGTCTCGCAGATCGGTCCGACGACGTCGACCTTGACCGTCTCGGGCATGTTCAGGTTCCGGCGCCGCTCGGCCAGGGCATACTGCGGCCCGGGCGCGACCGGCCAGACGAAGTGGTAGGCGTCGTACAGGGCCGGTCTGATCAGGTCGCTCATGGCGCCGTCAACGATCACAAACTCTCTGTCGCCGCTGCGCTTGATGAACAGCGTGCGGGTAACCAGGATGCCGGCGTTGGCGGCGATGGATCGGCCGGGTTCGAGGATGATCTTGAGCCCCTGCCCGCGAAGCAGCGGGACGATCATCTGGGCATAGGCCTTGCCGGAGAGGGCCTCGCCCGCGCTGTAGTCGGCGCCGTATCCGCCGCCGATGTCGAACGTATCGATCTCGAAGCCGTCCCGCCTCAGAGCGAGGATCAGGTCAAGGGCCTTTTCGATGGCCTCGACATACGGCTGGACGGCGTTGACCGGCGAGCCGATGTGCAGGTGGATGCCACAGAGTTGGACGGACTTGTTGCGGCCATACTCCTCGAATGCCCGCCTGGCCCGCTCGATGTCCACCCCGAATTTGGTTTCCTTCTTGCCGGTGGTGGTGTGGCGATGCGTCTTGGGATCCACGTCGGGGTTGACCCGCAGAGCAGCGCGTACCGTCGTCTGGCGCTGCGAAGCGATGTGGATCAGATTGCCCAGCTCGGCCTCGGATTCGATGTTGAACCAGCCGATCTTCGCGTCGATGGCTTCGTTGATCTCCTTGTCGGTCTTGCCCGCACCGGCGTAGACGATCTTGGACGGGTCTGCCCCAGCCTTGAGGGCTCGATACAACTCCCCGCCGCTCACCACGTCCATACCCGCGCCCTGCTCGACGAGCAGGCGGATGATGTGGATGTTCTGGCAGCACTTGATCGAGTAACAAATGATCGGCGCCAGCTCGGCAAAGGCCGACGCCATGCGGGAGTAATGCTCCTTGAAGGTCGTCGCAGAGTAAAGATAGGTCGGCGTCCCGATGCCCGAGTCTACAATCTGACGAACCGGCAGGTCCTCGCAGTACAACTCGCCATTCCTGTAGGAAAACAGATCCATCGATGTCGTCTCTCACTGGTACCCCGAAAACACGGACCCCCATTACACCGCATCGGGGCTGGTGAATCAATGCCGTGAGCGCAGCAGCCCGGGGCCGGGGTCCGTGATAAAATCGGCGGGTCGCGCCAGACGGACCGAGGCGAGCAATCAACCCCCTTCAGGGGGTTTTCCCGCCAAAGGCGGGCTGATAGGCCGGCCCTTGTAGGGCTGGTTTTAAGCGAGCACTCGTTTTCTCTTATCTTTTTCTCGTGGCTGGCTTTAGCCAGCCCAGCAAGACGCATGATGCACAACGCTGGTAAACGCGGGGTGAGACCGTTTGGGCTGTCAAGGATTCTTCGGCCCCGGGCCTGGGGCAATTGGGGCTGGTTTCGAGCCTGGAAAGCTGAAAGCCAAGAGCTGAGAGCTAATAGCTTGTCTTACCCCTTTTTTCCGGTCCAAGGACAAGGGCAGGGACCCTGATCGACGAGAAGCTGGGAGATTTGTCTGGGCGACGAGGCTGCCTCCTCTTGATGTGTTGTAGGAAGGGGCGGCACGATCAGTGGTGGCGCACCGCCCCAAACGATTTCCAGGTAACCGTCAGACCCTGTTACTTGCCGGTTCCGTCTTGAGGCGGAACATAGTCGTCGTCCTGGCCATTTGGAATGCCGTCCCCATCGTCATCGGGGGCATCCGGATTCGGGCAATCCGGATTCGGGCAATCCGGGTTCGGACAATCCGGGTTGGGGCAATCGGGATTGGGACAGATGCCATCCCCGGGGCCGTTGCCGGCAAGCGTCATCGAGTTGAGGGCCATGGCCAGCATGACGGCCAGCAAGATTGTCAGAATCAATCTCATAGCAGAACCTCCTAAACCAACGTTTCCCATAATGACCTTGGCCGCCCATTCCGTAGGACCGGCCTTCACCGATTCGAATAGCACCTTCCGTGCCAGTGACGCAAGGTCGTTGACGAAGATCGGTAACGCTATTCCTACTAATGAGTTGGGTTCATCAACGTACGCGGTGCGGACGACGAGAAACCGGAGAGCGGCGGCGGACCGCCGATAATCGGCGACTATTTCCGCCAGGAACGCCGAGACTTGGGTTCGGATCCATGCATCTGCGATTTGCCGTTCCAGCGGGCGGATGAATCGTGACTCGGGCCACCTTCTGCTGATCAAGATGGCTACAGTCTCCGGGCGTATGCCAGGCGTCTTAAAGCACCGCTGTGCAATCCGGAGAGCCTGGGGTGTTGTATGCCATCGGATGGCATGGTTAAGCAACCGGTGGAATCGCCTGGACGAGCGTTAGGCGGCCAAAAAGGGACGCGGATTCTCTTGTAAAGTGCTTTATACCTCCTGAAGAAGTTGAGCATTCATGTTGGCGAGTCTCGGCTCTGCTTCTGCGTTTTCGGTGTTCGCGACGGCGTGAGCCGGGCGGTCCGCGGGGGCGGACCCTACCACTCTGGCAGCACTCTCGCGGCGGTTCGTTCCCTGTCCGGCTTGTTCCTGATCGCGAGCACTGGAACTGAGACCGCGGCCCACCTGCGAGTCAACATCGCTCTAGCCGGTAGAATCTGCACCTGCTGACCAACAACGTCGCGGCTCGGATCATTACTGGCACGCCGGCGTCAACACGGAAGGAACGCCGGGGCCTGTGGCGCAGTCCTCAAAGGCACCGTAGTCATCCTGATCGATGTCGTTGTCGTGATCCTGATCCAGGCACTCGCAGAACGGCGTTGTCAGACCTCCGTCGGGTCCGCTGAAGCAGGCCTGCACGACCGCGAAATCGCTTTGGTCAACATCGCCGTCCTTGTCTGCATCGGCGAACGGATGAGGGCAGCAGAGCGTCTCTTCGCAGGTTGACCCGTCCCCGTGATAAGTGCCGCCCAGACCGCTTCCGCATGTGCCTTGGTCGGTAACGATGCATTGCCCGTTGCCGTGGCAGCAAGCTCCCTCGGGCGGCGGGGCGCCCTCTTCATGGACCAGAACGCCGTCAAACATGCTCATCGAGTCCATCTTCGTCCGGTCATAGCCTGCGTAGTTTGTCGAGTAGGTAAGGCACTGCGTGGGGGTTCCGTCGACCTTGCACTCGCCGGTGGCCGGATCCAGCTCGCAGCCCGGCGCCACACCCCACGAAATCGTGTCGAAACCGCCTTTGTAGACGCGGGGTACGGCGGCATGCCAGTAGCGCTCGACCACTTGGTCGTTTGCGTACTCGCGAGTCGTCATGTAGATAAGAATATAGTCGGTTACGATCTTCAGGTAGACGCGGTGGTCGCCGCCACCCAGTGAGAAATCATCGCACGTGCCCGCACCGACAGACATGTTGGCTTCGGGCGGCCACGGCAGCGCACCTGTCAGCGAGAGACCGGCGTACCGGCCGGCTCGAATTTCCGACCATTGGATGCCGTCGAAGACCGCCGCGTGATTTCGCTCGGGATTGTGCGCGATTGAGGAGCCCAGCTCGCAGGGGTCTCCATCGAGAATCGACAGGAAACCGAAAGCGATGCTGCGCCAGGTTCTGCCGGTTTCGCTGACGGGGTCGTACGGTGGCACGAGCGGCGGACACAGGGTGTTCAGGATCACGGTGTCACCGATTCGCCGCTGCTGGCAGATGATCGGGTACGGCCCTTGCGGGCAGTATTCCGGATCACCCGTGTACTCCTCCGTCGCGTGACCGCGCCAGATGTAGTCCGTCGGTGCATGGTCGCCCTCGAAGCTCAACTCAACGTAGGAGTTCGCATACAGGGCTCGTGCGTTCTCCGGCGATCCGCCGTCGTTCAGGTAGAACACTATCACCAGCGGGTACTCATCGGTGCCGTTGACGGCGTTGGCATTCGCCGGCTCATACGGCTCCTTCGGCATGGCCGCGATGCGGTCCCCGAAGCCATGACTCCACATAGTCATCGAGGAATACGTTCCACCTTGGCCCCAAGTGTAGTTGGCCAGGGCGAGCATCCCTCGCGTGGTGACTACTTCCCCCAAGCCGCCACAGTTGGGGTCATAGCTTGCCTCAAACGCGCCCGGATCGGCCGTGCGTCCTCCCGGGGTCGTGATGGGACCGCAATTCATGACCTTCTGCCACTGCTCACGGGCCATGCCGTGCATAGCCGGCGAGGTCTGAATCGACACGCCGCAGCCCGAACCGTCGACCGACTTGGCCGGGTATGAACCACCAGCGACTCCCGGCGGCATCGGCCCACCCTCCCAGAACTCGCTGTTGTTGTAGGCCCATTGCGAGTAGTTGTCGAACGGGTCAGCCCAGATGACTCGCTCCCTCGCGGGGTCGCCGCCCGGACGAATCCGCGCACCGAAGGCAACAGCCACACCAAAGACGATAACCAACACACAAGCCAGTTTCTGCAGCGCTTTCAGCTTCATCGTGCCGCCCTCCTATTCACTATGACCCACAGACGCACCACTGCTACAGCCGAACTGAAGATTGAGAAGACTCGGAGACACGTGATCCGGAGGCAACTTCCGCTCGGTGCAATCGACACACAGCTCAAGAGGCAGGATCCAGTATCACCGTATTTATGATACGAAAAATAGTCTTTCGCGTCAACACGAGGAGTCACTTTTTTGTCGACGTTTCAAGGGAGCGCAGCCCTTCTCTAGAGGTATGCCCTACCTCCTGATCGCTCATGGAGGATGCAGTTCTTTTCTTATGATCCGTCAGCCTTCTTACTGAGGATGCGCGTTTGTCTCGGAGATGCTCCGGTCCTGCTTTTCTTGTCAACGATCTTGCAGGACTCTCGCGGCGGTTTCTTCAAGGCGGGTCGCGGTTTGGGGGAGGGCGTCGGTTGGTGACAGATCGGGGGGAGTGATGCAGTGGTAGCTTTCGAGCACTTCGCGAGCGTCGTCGGCCCCTTGCCCGACGCTGCCCACCAGGGCGATGACGGGTACGCCGGCTGACTTGGCGGCGCGGCCGACGCCCTCGATCAGCTTGCCCATCATGGATTGGCGATCGAGGCGGCCTTCGCCGGTGATGATCAGGTCGGCGCCGGCGATCCGTTCTGAAAACCGCAGAGCGTCCATGACCATCTGGATTCCCGGCCGCAGCTTCGCGTCGAAGAATGCAAGGAGGCCGGCCCCCAGACCACCCGCGGCACCGGCGCCGGGTATGTCGCGCACATCCTTGCCCAGATCCCGCTGAATCACGTCCGCCATGTGAGCCAGGTTCGCATCGAGAATGCGAACGCTCTCGGGATCGGCGCCTTTCTGCGGGCCGTAGACGGCGGCCGCACCGCGAGGACCGCACAGCGGGTTATCGACGTCGCAAGCGACCTCGATGGGCACCCGCCCGATGCGCGGGTCGCGAGAGGCCACATCGACTCGGGCGATCCGGCCGAGTTGGCCCCCGGACAGGCCGCTGGGGAGCACGCGGCCGTTGCGGTCAACGAATCGCACGCCCAAGGCCTCGGCGGCCCCGGTGCCGCCGTCGTTGGTGGCGCTGCCGCCGATGCCGATCAGGATCCGCCGGACGCCGCTGTCCAATGCGGCGGCGATCAGCTCGCCAGTCCCGAATGTGGTCGTCAGCAGCGGGTTGCGGCGGTCGGGCGGAACCAATCCCAGGCCGGATGCGGCGGCCATCTCCAGCACGGCCGTCCCGCCCCCGTCGCCGAGTAGGCCCCAACAGGCCCGCACCGGTTCGCCCAGCGGGCCGGTCACGGTCGATTCGCGCAGTTGCCCGTTGGTGGCCGCGACGAGCGCATCAACCGTACCCTCGCCGCCGTCGGCCATGGGCAACAGGTCGATGGTCGCGTCGGGTCGGGCGCGACGGATGCCGCGGGCGATGGCTTCACACACCTGCCGGGCGGACAGGGCTTCCTTGAATGAGTCAGGAGCGACGACGATTCTCATGCTCTGCAATATACCTGCTGGGGGTCAAGATCCGCTATAGGCGGTTGGCGACCAGCTGTTAGCTACTGGCTTTCAGCTCTTAGCTCTTAGCTTTTGACTCTTAGCTGGGGGTGGGACGGCGCCCGACGATCGGTCGGGTGGCCCATCCATCTCGGCGAAGCAAAGCCGAGCCGGATGGGTGGGGTCTCGATGATAGGACCTCCGACCAGGCTCCGAGCATCGAGCAACGTTTCCCACGCGATCGATCATCGTGACCCCACCCTCGCTGCGGCGAGGATGGGGCACCCGCTAGCGGACGGTCAGGTCGCCTTGGAGAAGGAGGATCTGTCGCTTCTGTACTTCGAGCACGCGAAACTGGACACGTTCGCCGGCGGGCAGGCTTTCCAGGAGCACGGCCACCTCGTCGAGGTTGCTGGGGGCATACTTGCCGATCTGGACGATGACGTAACCTTCGACGAACCCGGCCTGGTGAGCGGGGCTGCCGTACTCGACCTGGGTGATCAGCAAACCGGCGCGCAGTTGCGGGTGAATCTTGGCGGCCTGTTCGCGGGTCAGCGCGCGGACCGACAGCCCCGTCCGCTGGCGAAGGAGTTTGGCGGCGTCGGGAATCGGGATCGTGGCCGGCTTGACCGTCGCCTTGATTTCCCGCGGCCCTCTCTTGAGGACCATCTCCAGCGAATCGTCCGCCTTGATATCGAGCAGATAGATGTAATAGTCCGCGTCCTGCCGGATCAGCTTGCCGGCCACGCTGACCAGCTCGTCGCCGGTCCTGATACCGGCCTGGGCTGCCGGTCCCTTGGCCTCCGCCACGTGGACGCCGTCGTGCCAGTCCAGTTTGAGGCCGACTTCGAGGCGCTTTCTGTGCCGGATGGAGAGCATCTCGGGCAGCAGGTTGTGCAACTGGTCGACGGGAATGGCAAAACCGATGTTCTGGGCGTCGCCGCGAATGGCGGTGGTGATACCGATCAACTCGCCGAGGACATTGAGCAACGGGCCGCCGGAATTGCCGCGATTGATGCTCGCATCGGTCTGGATCAGGCCTTTGTACTCGACCTTGTCGCTGAAGGTCAACGTGCGGTCGAGGGCGCTGATGATCCCGGAAGTGACTGTGTGCTGGTATTCGAGCGGGTTGCCGATGGCGATGACCGTTTCGCCGATCATCAGGTCGTCGCTTCGGCCGAGGGTGACCGCCTGGCAGGGTGTCTTGGCACCGATCTTGAGAATAGCCAGGTCGTGCTTTTCGTCGACCGCGATGCGATCCGCCTCGAATTCAGTCCCGTCGGCGAAAATCACTCGCTGGTCGACGGCCCGCATGACCACGTGTGCGTTGGTGACCACGTAGCCGTCCGGATGAATGACAAACCCGCTGCCGATGCTGGTGTACTGGCGCCTTGTCGGGCGACTGAGCATCCCGTCGAAGAACTCATTGAACAAGCCTTGGGGGAAAATGCTCTGGTAGTTCTCAACCTCCAGCGTCGCGGAGATGTTCACCACGGCCCCGCGATTCTTCTCGAACACTTCAACCACCGGCGTTCGACGCAAGGAGCGGCGGTCGGGTGTCGCCGTCTCGGCCGCGTTGAGCATCGGGACCACGACGACCAGCAGCAGCAGACCGGTCAGTTTTCTGGCGAGCATGGGACCACCTGCCTTGTTTGAGTCTTTTGCTGGAATGAGTATAACACGGACGGGGGAATTGGGAATGAGGAGCTGGGAATGGGGAATGGCGGGTCAGAAACGGGGTATCTGGGCGGGTGGCCCTCCATCTCGGCCAAGCAAAGCGGAGGCGGATGGGTGGAGTCTCGATGATAGAACCGGTGATCAAGCTCCGGCAATCGAGCAGCGTTGCCCACGCGATCGATCGTCGCGATCCCACCCTCGCTGCGGCGAGGATGGGGCACCCACGACAAGTAGGGCTTGGGGATGGGGACCCGATGAGCGGAGTTGGGTATCTGAAATCTGTGATTTGAAATCTGCAGTCATATCTGGCAATATCGAGGAGACGCTGGCGTATGTATGACAGATCTCTGTGTGCTGTTGTTCCTGCCTGTTGTCTGGCAGCGGGGTGTGGTTCGCTGTCGGGCGGGCCGGCCGTCGATGCTCCGGCCGTGGTTACGCGGGACGTCGATTGGCAAGGGTGGAAGGCAATTGAGCAGACCAACGGCCTGATCACTCTGCGGCACGTCCCAGACGCCGGTGGCAGAACGCTGTCGCTCGAGATTGGCGGAGACGACGCCTTCCTGGTGTTCCCGAACGAGCGTGGGCGCTGCTATTCGGTGGACGGACGGCCGGCGTCGGTTCATTTCGGCGGCCATTACGTCTGTATCGGGCCGGAAACGATTTGGAGCGTCCACGAGCAGCCGTTCAACCCGCACGGTGGGCCGTATGGGGTGCGGCGCCAGGTTGATCGGCCCGATTGCCACGAGCTGAGCCTTGTCAGTCGGCCCGGAAGCAGCAAACACGCAACTGTTTCGATGGAGCGCCGCATTGTCGTTCGGCGCGGCTCGACGCACATCACGGTTGATGAGGTGGTGACCAATCACGGCACGGACCCGCTGGAGTTCTGCGTCTGGGATTTCACACAGATCGACGCGGCCGATCGTCGCAAGCCGGCGCCCCATCGGCTGCGGCGTCTGAGCTTCTACGTGCCGGTTCCGGTTCGCGACGGCCGCAAGCAATACACGGTGTTCATGCCTCGCGACCCTGCCAAACAAGGGCAGTTTGACGAGACTCTGCCGACCGACGTGCTCGCGATCCACTATGCGGCCGAGCAGTTCAAGATCGCCTCCCATGCCGAGCAATGGTGGGTCGCGGCCGTCGACCACGATACCGGGTGGACGTATGTCAAGGTTTTCGACGCCGATGCGCACGCCCGCCACGTGGATGGCAACGGGCCGATCGAGGTCTATGGCTCGTTCATGACCGAACCGGCGGGTCAGCCGTTCGTCGAAATGGAGCTGCTCGGTGGCATCAGGCGATGCGCACCCGGCGAGTCTGTTCGCCATCGCGAGAGCTGGTACGTGTGCATCTGCAAAGGGCCGGTGCTGGAGTTCTCCCCGGCCGGCGTGGTGTGCGAGCAGCTCGCGGCCGTGAGACAAGGAGAGGGTTGCCGCGTCACCGGCCGATTCGGGGTCTTTTACCTCGGGACAGCACGACTGCGGCTGGTGAATGGCGACAACAAGACGCTATGGCTGAGCGAGCCGATGACCATTGATCCGCGGGTCGAGTTCAGACTCGATGCTTCGGTCCCTCCTCAGAAGAAAACAGCGAAGATAATTCTGGAGATCACGAATCAGGGTGGTGAGAAGACAGGGGTGCTGGGGCGGGTCAGGTTTCCCTGAGCGTCATGACCACATCCAGGCAGCCTCCATTGGGCTGTCATGGCAGGTCTCGGCCGCCGCGGGGACCTCGACCATGTCCTACCTGGACGATTGTCTGAGCATCGGTCCCCAGATGCGGTGTTCGCGGTCGAATCGCTTTCGCAGCGCGGTGGAGGTGCGTTTGGGTCTGGCTGCCGTCGTCGCCAGGCCGACGAACCAGCAAACCAGCCGGTCAAAATCGTTGAGGTCGATGTACTCGGGGGCGATGCGACCGGCGCGCTGGTCCATGTTGTGGTAGTTACCCAGGGGCAGGCTCAGGCCGGTGGTCTGGTGGCCGTACTCCAGATAAGCGGTCGATTCGCAGGCCCCGCCGTCGAGGAGCTTTCGCTGAAAGGCGAAATCGGGAGTCGTGCGGGCCAAAGCCTCGGCGACCTCTCGGCACCACGTGACCATGCCGTTGTCGAACACCGACATGCGGTCGCCAACGCGAACGACGGGGCCGGCGCCCATTTCCACACCCGGTTGAACGGGACTGCATTCCACGGACAGTATGCGGGCGTTCTTCGGCAGCAGCCCGCCGCGGCAGGCCGCGATGGCCCCGGCAAAGCCTACCTCTTCGGCACGAGTCAGCAGCAGGCTGATGCGAACCGGTTTGCCGAGGTCGTGCAGCACGTCGAGTGCGGCCAGCGTGGCGGCCACGCCGGCGATGTCATCACAACCGCGGGCAAAGAGGCGCGAACCGCGTATCGCGGGATCGGGCAAGTCCCACATGCCGACAGCCCCGGCGGCGACGGCCCGAGAAACGGCAATGACGGCGGTGGAAACGCGCTGACGCCCCATCACGTCGGTCATCTCGTATGACTCAATCTTTCCGCGAAGCCAGCGATCCTCATCGTGGAACCGCACGCGGGCCTCGCGGAAGAAATCGGGCTGCACGCCGCCGTGCCAACGGGCTTCAAGCCGGCGATCGTTCAGCATTCGAACGGCGGCGAAGCCGGGGTGATCCATGTGAGCCGAGAGGAAGAAACCCGGTGTCGACTTTCGCCCGCCGCGATGCAGATCGAGGCGAAGATTGCCGTAGCTGTCGGTGGTCGCCTTGATGCGAGGCCGTCCGGCAGCCCATCGGCGGATGTACGCAATCACCGCGTGTTCGTGAAATGGCGATGTGGGCAGGGAAAGCAGATCCAGCAGCAGGCGGCGATGGGCCTCTCTCATGTGGAGCAGCCTACGCAGTTATGCACTGGCGGGCAAGCCCCTCGACGATGCTCGGGGCAGCCGCCGGTGGCACTCGGCGAATTCGATCTTCTGCGATCATCGCTCCCCCACCTCGAAAACGAGGTGGGGCACCCGCCGCGGGTTGGCAACCGCTGCCGGACGAGAAGGGAACCAACAAGAGCGGCTCAATCGTCGCAGGCGGGGTCGGGGCTGACGCCTTGGCCGCTGAGACATCGCTGCAGAATGCCGAAGTCCAGTTGGTCGACGTCGTTGTCACTGTTGAAATCGGCTTTCAGACAGTTCGGATCGACCGGCTCGACTGTTGGACCGCTGAGACAAGCCTGGAAGATCACGAAATCATTGATATCGACGTCGTTGTCGCCGTCCAGGTCCGGGCCGTTGGGGGCTACGACGTGAATATACGCCGTCCGCGTCAACGCGGCCGGTTCACCAAGGCCTGCGCCCACCGTCAGAGTGACACTGTAGGTTCCGGGCACCGTGTAGACGTGCGTCGGATGCCTGACAAGGCTGGCCGATCCGTTGCCGAAATCCCAGCTCCACCAAGTGTTGGCTCCGACCGACTGGTCGGTGAATACGACCGTCAGCGGAGCAGGCCCGCTCAGGACCGATGCGGAGAAACCGGCCGTTCTCGTTCCCAGACCCCAGGCGACCGCGTTCTCGAGGATCTTCTTGCCCGTGGCGTTGGCAACCGACCAAGTCTGATCGTACAGATAGAGCGACGCCCGTTTCCCGGCTGCCACGCCGCCGTCGAGCAACTGCGCGCCCGGCTCGGCCACGATGACCATCCGCTGGCTGGCATCACTGTAATGCGTGGCCAGGACCTGCGCACCCGAGGCGATCGGGCCTGTGCTGCGGCTGAAGTCGGCACCCGAGTTGGTTACAGTGATCACGCCGGTGGGCAGGCCGGCCATCACCGGGTGTGTGTTGTCGATCACGCGAATCTGCGTGGAACTCGCGGTGGTGCCCGGGCCGTCGGCCAGTGCCTCCCGGCCATTGATGCCCAGGGACCCTTCCCAGTAGATGAACGGCACCGTCTCATCGCGGAAGTCGCCGGCCACGTTTTCTGAAAGCACTGTCGAAGAAGCCAGAACCACATCGTGGCCGGCGGCGATCTCGGCCGCCGTGGGGCGATTGCCCGGTTCGTCGTCATACAGGTCGACGCTGAGATCAAGGGACTCGAGGTGCTGCTTGACGGAGCTGTCAGCGGCCGTCGCCGGCACCTGCCCTACCACAAAGGCCGCCTTCGGCGGATAGAAAGCCCTGATGTAGCCCGTCTTGGTCAGGCTGGACGGCCCGGCGGTGCCGGTCACCGTCAAGCGCACGTTGAAGCCGCCTTCAATCGTGTAGGTGTGGACCGGGTTCTGCACCGCGCTGGTCTGGCCGTCTCCGAAGTCCCACACCCATGAGCTGGCACCCTGCACGGTCGATTGGTCGGTGAAAGTGACGGTCAGCTCCGGTGTGCCCTTGGTCACATCGGCGGTGAACTCCACCGTATCGGGCGGCGTCTGAACGAAGATATAGTTGGGCCGCTCGAAAGACAACGGTCCGCCGGGAGTGGTGACCGTCAGTCGCACGGTGTAGGTGCCGTCCTGCATGTAGACGTGGGTCGGATGCTGGTCGGGGCTGGTCTGGTCATCTCCGAACTCCCAGTACCACGCGGTGATGCCCGAAGCTCGCGACTCGTCGGTGAAGTGAACGGTCAACGGCGGCGCCCCGCTGGTGACGTCCGCACTGAAGTAGACGTCGTTCACCACCCCGTTGGTATAGGTGATATCGATGGTTCGGCGATCGATCTCGCTGCCGTCATCGTTGAGGGTACGGACCAGGATCGTGTTGTACATGAAGACCAGCGACAGGTCTTTCTGCCACTGGGTCACCGAGCCGTCGACCCAGCGGTAACCGGTCTCCGAGTCGGCGATTTCGACTCGCGGAGCGCTGATCGGGGCTGTACCGGCCAGGGTGAGGTTCGGGCTGCTGGTGGTGATCGGCTGGCCGTTGTTGGTGGTAATGGCCAGCGTGGCGACCGGCAGGTTGTTGCGCAGCAGGCTGTTGCGGCCGGACAGGCGCGTGTTCCACTGGTTGATCCCATCAGTGAAAGCGGTCCAGTTGTCCCCCGATCCGAGCTCCGGATCGAGGTCGACGTCGCCGTAGATCAATCGATGGTAGTAGTGAACCTCGGGCATGATCCGGCTTTCGCGGTAGACGCCGTCGGTGGTATTGATCGCCCGCCATACCCCGTGAAGATACTCGCGAACCAGCGGTTCGCAGTCGTAGTAGCGATTCACGTCGGGGTACGCCGAGTGGAAAAACACGGCGCTGTCCCACATGGTGTCCCAGTAGGTGTCGTCGAAATCGTAGAGAACGTGCATGAAGCGGTTGTCCGAGAAACGGCGGTAGAGCCGGTAGTTCTGGTTGTGGATGTGCCACGGAGAGTCGATCAGGCAGGTCACGCCCCAGACGGCGAAGCTTCGGCCCCAGTTGACCACATCGATCACCCGCCGCATCTCGGCTTCATAGGTGACCTCGGGCTCGTAGGAGGTGATATCGCCCAACTCATCCAGATCGCTCCAGTCGTTGAGCCATTCGTTGGTTTCCTTCTCGTAAATGCCGTGGTCTTCATTCCAGGCTGTCGCGGTTTGCCATCCTGCCGTAGCCTTATAGAGGTTCCCGTCGTAATCGGTCGGCAGGTGCCGCTCCAGGAAGTCGTCCTGGCCGCGAGCATCGGTATACAGGTGCACGCCGCCATAGCTGTTGCGGTAGCGCGTGTGGATGTACTCGCTTCGCGCCCATGGCAGTCCCATGTACTCGAGCAGGTGGTTGACGATCTTGTTCCGCAAGAAGCTCAGATCGTTCTTCTGGTGGTTAAGATCGAAGCGATCGGCACCCCGGAAGCGGTAGCCGTCCGTCAGGTAGACCTTGTATGAGTACTTCGGCCCGCTGCGGTCGCCGCTCCGGAAGCGGATTCCGCAGTTGTAGTAGGCCTTGTCACCGACGATGAAAGTGCAGTCTCGCGGCGTCTCGTTGTCCGGCGCAGCGATGAGGTTGTTGTGGTTCTCGTCATTCAGGATCAGGCGGAAGATGGTGAGGTTTGAAGACGGCGTCGGCGTGTTCTGGACGACGTACATGCATGTCGGATTGGGCAGGCCGGATCGAGGCGGCGGCAGATCGGGGAACTTCTTGTTGCCGCCCGTGGCGTTGGCCTGGACATAGAACTCCACGATGGTGCCGTCGGTTCGCGCCGGCATCGTCCCGCCGTAGATGCCGTCCCCGGCCAGCCGGTCGCCGTGCAGGCCGTCGTCATACATCGTGACCGCGGCAAAGGAGCCGTCCGCATCTCGCTTGTGATAGAGGGTGACAGAGGTGAGACTGCCGGCCCCGACGCGGGCCGTGACGGTCACCTCCTGACTCGATGTGGGAACCAGCGGAGTGTGTTTGACATCGTCGATCGTGGCCGCGGGGTTGGCGATGTATTGGCTGTTGGGTTGGCCTGGCGTGCCGTTGCCGAGGCTTGCCCGCCAGACACCCGGCAGGCGATTGTCCACGGCGTAGTTGACCAGCTCGAGAGAAGCTCCACATCCATCCGGGCCGACCGGCGCAACGCAGCCGTCGGGCGTTTCCGGCCAGAGTCCCTCCTGGCGATACTCGACGAAATCCATGCGGTTCTTGAGATTGTCCTCCAGTTCGACCTCATCCGAGAAATTGGACAGCTTCTTGTCGTAAGGCCCGAGGACGCCGGTGATACCGTAGGTGCTTTGGAGCAGGGCCGGATTGTAGGCAACAACCAGGTAGCCGTATGCGGGAATGTAGGTGCCGGGCGAGAACGTGTACTCAATCGCCCGGTTCAGTCGCCAATCACTCATGTCCACGGCCGCACCCGACGTGTTGTACAACTCCACGTACTCGGTACCGGGATCATCCAGGCTGTCCCCGGGCGCGTGATACATGATTTCGTTGATGACCACCGGGGACGAGGGTGGCGGCTGATTGGCATAGCCGGGTGTCGGCACGATCATCTTGTCCCAACTCGCGTCGCCATCCGGATAGCGTCCTTCAGAGGCCCCCTCGATCGGCTGGTTTCCGAAGTTGTAGCCGTCGATCCAGGTGATGCCGTCAGCAGCGACCAGGTAGATTTGCTCTCCGTCGCTCTTGAGGCCGAAGGTGTCCCAATCCGTCTCCGTCGAAACCCAGTATCCCTTGGGTTGGATAATGGTCGTTCCAGCCGACCACGAGGCGGAGATACGAGCCTTGGTCGGCAGCTTAGGATTGTCGGTCAGGTAACAGTTGTTCAGATCGATCGGATCGTTGCCGTAGTTGTACAACTCAACGAAATCTGCGAGGACGCCGGAGTTCGACATGAACTCGTTGATCACCACGGTCATCGGCGGGTTGCCGGGAGAGTTGGTCGTCCCGGGCGAGCCCTGGATGCGTGAAGACGGCATCCAGAATCGTCCCACGTTGCCGTTCTTGCTCAGATCCGTCAGCTCGATGGATCGGCCGTCGTCGTCTCCACCGGTCGGCCAAGGGGCCTCATCGTTGTAGTCGACCTCACACACCAGGCCGTCGTCCGCATCGCGCAACTCGATCCGCTCGCCATCGTTGTCGAGCTGACCGTCATAAGGTCCGAGAACTCCTGTGATTCCGTACTGCGTCTGGGCCGAGGCCGGGACCTTGGCGATGACCAGCCGGGCGCCGGGGGCGATCATGGTGCCGCCCAGAAAGGTGTAGCGGATCCCGTCGCCGATCTTCCAGCCGCCCAAGTCGACCGTCTGCAAGCCGCGATTGGTGAGCTCGAGATACTCGTTTTCGACGTCTTCGTCGCCAACAGACACCGTTCCCGGGGGGTTGTACATCAGCTCGCTGATAACCACGTCCAGGTACGGGTCGGCGGCACTGGCGGTCCGGCCGCTGAGGGCCGATACATAGAACAAGGCCAGCAAGACCAGGAACAGAGGACGTGAACAGGGTATAGCACGACGCATTCATCAACCTCCAGGGTTATCCGGCTCGTGGCCGGGGGGGACTCCGCTCTTGGCAAGTATACCATAAAGGCCCGTCCGATTTCCTGGTCTGGAGGTTCTGACCTTATACTGCCGGTCGCCCCCCCGGCGGAAACCGAGCGGGACGGGCGTTCTTAAAGGCAGACTGACCGGAGAGCATATGAAAATTGAGCCACAGAAGCGTATGAAGACAACCTTGCCGCAGGAGCCGGCTGGAGCCGTGCCCCCGCCCGGTCAGATACCTGAGGGCGCCGCAACCGCGGGTCAGACTTCTGGGGAGAAGTCCCCATTGGCCGGTGAACCCGCTTGGCTGACCGAGTTGGCCCGCCGACGCCCAGACTTCGTCTTCATGGCGCCGTATCTGGCGTATCTGCTCTTGCTGCCTTTGAAAGACATGGTACCAGCCGCCTATTTGCCGTGGGCTACCGCCGCTCGCGGCATCCTCGGGCTGCTGGTGTTCTGGTTCCTTCGCCGCCACTTCCCGCCGCTGGGCAAGCCCCATTGGCCGATCGCGATCACGGCCGGCGTGCTGACCGTGGTGCTCTGGGTCGGCGGCGAACACCTGCTGAATGATGTCTATGTGGGCAGCTTCAATCTCGGCGGGCGGTTCTTCGTGTTCCCCGGCGTCCTGGAGGTCAAAGACCCCAGCATGGGCCTGACGCCATTCTCGTGGTGGTCGCAAGTGGTCTTGCGCATTGCGGTCGCGACGATCACCGTGCCGATCGTTGAGGAGATCTTCTGGCGCGGGTTCCTGCTTCGGGCCTTCATCAACTGGGACCGCTTCGAGCGGGTTCCGCTGGGGGCTTTCGCCTGGAGAGCCTTTATCGGCACGGCCTTGCTGTCCTGCCTTCAGCATCCGGACAATTGGGGCGTCAGCATTCCCTGCTGGCTGGCCTGGAACGCGCTTATGTACTGGAAGAAGAGCTTGCTGTGCCTGATGATCACGCACGGCGTGACCAACCTGGTGCTCTATCTATACGTGATCAAGACGAGCGACTGGCAGTTCTGGTGAAAAGGCCGTCAAATCATGACGGAATCACCCACGACGGGCAACGATTGGTATATGCAACCACGCGGGCCGTGTCGTCCGGACGCAACGGCCTGTCGCAGCTTTGGTGCCGTGCTGCCGCTTGAGAAAACGATCTGCGATCTCAAATCTCGCATGTGAGATTTCAGATCATGGTCTGCTACTTCCGTGACGTTTCCGGCGCTGCCGGATTCACCGAGTCGCGATCTTCTTCATCCGTCGGCATGGACGCCAGGAATCGGACCAGCTCATCCGAGATCTCGGCCAGACCTTCCTATTGCCCGAGCTGGCTGCATGCGTTGACGACCTCAAACGAACTGAGTCCGGCATCCCCACGGGAAGACTTCGTCACGAAAACACGAAAGCGGGAAAGCACGACAAAGGAACCGAAGGATCCGGAACAGGAGGAAACGGAGACAACAGAGGTGATGTTTCTCCGTGTCCTCTGTTATCTCTTGTTTGATTTCCGCCTCTGTCCGCTTCGACTTCTCTGTGACCGCGCCACACGCCATCCGCGCAGGAACCATGTTTCCTCTTCCTTCGTGTTTTCGATCTTTCGTGCTTTCGTGATTCGTCTTCGATTCCCGCCGCGGGGAAAGCCCGCCCTGCGGCTCGATTGACAATTTGAAATCCCAGATTTGAGATTTCAGATCACGGTCCGCCGGGACAGACCCTATCTTTCTTGCACCGTGGTTTCGTACTTCACGCCGTCGGGGACCGGGACGGGGACGGCCACCGTCGTGCCGCTGTCGCCGGCGGTTTTGGTCAGCGAGTCGACGGCCACGAAGGCGGTGTAGTTGGACATCAGGCAGTATTCGAGAGCCACGGTCTTGATCTGGCCGGGCCACTTGTCGCCGGGCTCGGTGATCGCCTGCTGTGATAGTTCGGCGATCTTCATCCTTGCCCAGACGGCCGCCAGGCCCGTGTGTTTGGCTGAAGCGTCGTCAAGATTGACCGGAATGGCGATCTCGCGGGCCTTGTCGCCCGCCTGACCTTTGACGCGGACCTTTGTCGAGCCGTCGCCGTTGAATCGGCCGGTCACCACCACCGGCCGTCCGACGAACAGGTCGGGCAGGCGCTTGGGATAGATGTCCTCGACCTTCATCCCGCCCCAGTCGATGCTCACGTCAATCATGGCCGGGTGGCTGATCCGTTCGAAGAAACGGTTCATGACGTCGGCTCCGCTGTCGTTCAGGCCGAGATAGGCGACCGCACCCTTGCCCATGCGGGCCATGCCGTCGAGCAGGTAGCGGTTGACCGAGGAGCCCACGCCGAAGCTGAAGATCCGCGTCGCGCCCAAGCGTTTGTGGATCTCGTCGAAGATCTGCGCCTCATTGCCGATGTAACCGTCGGTGAGAAACGAGACGAATCGCAGACGCTTCTCGTCGTGCGGAAAATCGAGCGCCGCCTTGATGCCCTCGATCATCATGGTGCCACCCTCGCCTCGCAGCGAACTGAGGTACTCCAGGCCCCCGCGGACATTGTCGGCCGATGCGATCACCGGTTTGGGGCCGAGCTGCGAGGCGTTGTTCGAGAAGCGGATGATCTGGAAGGTGTCGTCGGGCTCGAGCAGTCGCAACGCTCGCTCGGCGGCAGCCTTGGATTGCTCGATCGGACGGCCGTTCATGCTGCCCGAGCAGTCGAGCACGAAGATCATCTCCATGGGCTTGCGCTTGAGGTTATTCAAATCCTTGGGCGGGTAGACCATCATGGTGAAGAAGCCGCCGCGTTTGTCGCGATGGGTCATGATCGCCGATTTGACCGTCTGGCCGGCCACCTGGTAACGGAGGACGAAATCCTTGTTGGGCACCGCATCCAGCCGTCCGAGACGCACCTCGGCCTTCTCGGGCGCCGATTTCTTCACTTCGATCACATGGTTGCGGCTGTCGAGTTTCTCGATGGCCACGCCGGCGTCGATGGCCACCGACAGCGAGATATCATGGCCGCTGCGCTCGCCGGGCTTGAGGTATTGAACTTCGGTTTTCTGACCGGAGGCGCCGGCACTGCCGCGCCCGACTGCCCCGACGCCGTCGGTGCTGCCCGGCGGGTTGAACCGCGGGCCGACGACCATCGGGAAGACGAACTCGTACCAGCCGTCGTCGTAGGCGAGCGTGTTGAAGTAGCGGATGTTGATGTCGATCTGCTTGCCGGGCTCGATGTTGGCCACGGACTGGGTGAAGATGTTCGGGCGCTCCTGGGTCAGCAGCGAGGCGACGTAGCCCTGCGATTTCGCCTCCTGGTAGATCTTCTCGGCCTCCTCGCGCTCGCGGATGATGCCGCGGATCTTACGCTCGCCGACGGTCATCAGGAACTCGTTGACCGCCGCGTTTTCCGGCAGCGGGAACACGTACACCGCCTCGATCTTGCTCTCGTAGGGGTTGTGGTACTGCTGGGTGACATCGACGGTGGCGATGTAGCCGAGGATCGCCGCCTGAACGTCGGTGTGCTTGAGCGGCAGCGGGATTTCCTTCGTCTCGCCGGGCAGCTTGGCCCGCAACTCGCCGCTGCCAGGGATATCTTCGCCAACGGGCTGCGGCTGGTCACCCGATGGACGCTGGACGACCCAGAGTTCCTCGCCCGGGGAGGGCAGGACACCGGGTGTGTCGGTGTCGGGCGCTCCATCTGCGTTTATGTCTGTGCCCAAAATCATGGGATACTTGGACGACAGTCTGCGTAGTCTCGACTGCACCGATTGGGCACCAACGTGGGGGACACGGCCCATGCTCGCTCGTGGAGCCGGCTGGAAGCCGTACTGCGGCGGGGGCACCGACACCTCCGGCGCAGGAGCGTCTTTGGCCGTCTTCTGCAGCGGTGCCATCTGCCCACAGCCGGCATAGACGGCGAAAACCGTCGCCACGGCCAAGAGAACGAGAGCAACGATTCGCACGGACTTCATCGTGAACCTCCTTCGGTGACGGTGGCGGTCGCACCGCTGATCGGCTGCCCCTCGGACGAGGCGGCAACTTCAAGCTTGAGGACATATTCCGGCTTGGTCTCGCCGGTGATCTGCACGTGGACTCTCGCGACGCGGGTCTTGCCCTTGGGCAAATCCTTGCCGGTGTTGAACGCCGCAATGATGACGTGGTCGCGGCTCATCGCGGCCGGGTCGTAGTAAGGCGGGGCCTTGAACGCCGCGTGCTCACCGCCTTCGATACCCACAATCTTCACGTCGCCCTTCTCGGCGGCCAGCTCGAACTGGTACGCGGCCAAGGGCTGATCCTTGGTGTCGATGAAGACATCAACGTGAGTGAAGCGAATGGCCGGCTTCGACGCCGGTTCGCCGGCCGGGCGGGTCGCGGGCACCTCCTGCGCTCGGGCGGCGACGACCGAGAAAGCAACCACTGAGGCAAGAGCCGCCGCGCAGACGAGCATTGCTCGCGCGATCACCCCCCCGCGACCAAAAGGATGAGGGATGAAGGATGAAGGATGAATAGGCGCGCCGCGATTGGCCGCTCGGCTCTCTTCATCCTTCCGCCCTCCGCCCTCAGCCTTCCTGAATCGCGGCTGTCCTCGACTCTGCTCGGACCAGGACGAGCCGCTCCTGCCTTCCGATCGCGGTCGAAGACCGCTCCTACCCCGGAGTTTTCTCTCGCCCCTCGCCCCTCGGCCCTCGTCGCTGTTCATGACGCTCCTCCCTTCAGGCTGACTGCCGCCATGGCCACCGCGTCGACGTCCCCTTGGTCGACGACACCGTCCCCGTTGATATCCCAATCAGGCGATCTGCCCGCCGTGGTTCGGAGCCTTTCGTCGAGGCGTCGGGCGAGCATGAAGGCGTCGAGGATGTTGATGTGGCCGTTGCGGTCGATGTCCTTGGGGTCCGTGGGAGCGACATGATCGGCTGGGGTTAGGGCGGCAATGTTCATTTCGGCGCTGGGGGTTGATTGCGGGCCACCCTGGCCGATCCACACCGCCAGCCCGATGGCCGCAGCTGCTGCCGTCGCGGCGATGGAGACCCGCCGCAACACGATCCAGGCTCGACGACGCGCGGCGATCCTGGCCCGGGCCGCAGTAAGAATGGCCTCGTCGACCTCCGCGGGTACCGGCCCACCGGAAGGGTAGAGCCGCCGCATATCGCCCACAAGCTCTTGTGAAATATGAACTTGCGGCCGATCATCTTCACTTGGGGCTTGTCTGGTCATGTTCGCACCTTCTGTTTCGTTCAGGGCGCGGGACGGCCGGAAAGTTCCAAGATTTCATCCGGATTTCGCAAGAATGGGGCCGCTCCCTGACGGTCGCGGTTCTGAAAGAGCGGGTTAGCAGGCAGCTTTCGGCGGTCGGCGATCAGCCGAACGGTCCGCTGGGGCGGACCGTGCCGCTCCCTCACGGTCGCGGTTCTGAAAGAAACCCATGGGAATCGAGAAGTACACCAGCGGTCGAGGTGAAGGCAGGCATCCCCAGCGCCTGCTCATTCCTTGGATTGGGGAACCAGGAAGGTTTGCTTGCTGGAGGTGACCAGGCGCCCGTCATTGCGTTCAAAGCAGATGACCATCTGTATCTCGCGTCCGCTGACGTCCAGATCGTCGCCGAATCCCAGCGGAATGCCGTACCCCCAGCCCAGTGTTCTCTTTTCCTTAGCGCGAAATGGAATTGCCTCTTCGACGTTAAACGACCACTCCTTGACCTGTCTCGCGTGCTTCCTGCCGCTCTTGTCCGGTTCGACCACGAACATTCTGGGGCGGATGGTACCGTCGCCGAATACGCCCAGGCCCTTGGGGCCCAGGAGGTACAGGGCGGACACGTAGATGCCCGATACCTTCGTCTGATCGGCATTCCACAACCACGGTGACATCGACTTGTAGAATGCCACGGCGCTGACCACGTTGGGCTCAGTCGGTATCCGAGCGGCGGCGTGCGTCATCGTGTCGTCCGGCCCGGCTGCCGGGCCCTGCTCAGGCTGCACGCAACCGGCCGCCAGCAGCACACCTGCTGCGACGAGAACCATGCGGCGCGCTCGCAGGGCACGGATTCTGGATATGACGGGCATCATCGCCATTGAGAAGTACCCCCTGGAAAACAACCGGCGACCGCCCCGCCCCCTGAACAGACGGCGGTCGGCAATCGGCCATTCACCGGACGCCAACACGCATGGTGCCAACGGCCGACGACCGGCTGCCGATCACTTCAACGCTCAGTCCTTCTTCGCCACTTCGACGGCCGGCTGGATGGCCACCGCCGGCACGGGACCAATTCGCACACTGCCGGCGGCCGGGCCGTACTCATCGATCTCCGGCCCGAACAACTCATCCTCTCTGACATCCTGGTCAGCCGGCTGGGTCTCGGCAGGCACCAGCGATCCTTCAATGTCGGTCGGTTTGACCTGGAGTCCCTGCATCAGCGGGTTGGACCGGATGCGGTCATCAATGATGCCGGTCTGATCGCGCATCTCGACGGACAATTTGCGCGAATCCTCGACCGCCCGCATCACCCGCGGGGTCAGGATGATCAGCAGCTCGGTTTTGGTTTCCCTCTTGGTAGTCGAGCGGAACAGGCTGCCGAGCAGCGGGATATCGCCGACGATGGGCACCTTCGACTCGGTGTCATCCTTCTTCCCCTTGATCAGACCGCCGATGATGATCGTCTCGCCATCCTTGATGGTCACGGACGTTTCGGCCTCTCGCGTGTTGATGATCGGGGCCTTGATGCCGTTGCCGAGGTCCTGGCTGGATGAGCTGACGTTTTTGATTTCCGGCTTGATGTACATGTTGACGAACCCGTCCGGGTTGATGATCGGCGTGACGGACAACTTGATGGTCGCATCAACATACTCGACCGAGGGGATGACAACGCCGTCGCTAACGCTGGCGCTCTTCACGATGGGCACCTGGTCGCCGATCGAGATATACGCCGCCTGGCCGTCCTGGACCATGATCGACGGCCGGGCCAGGATCTCGGTTCGGCCCTCGCCCTGCAGCGCCCGGAAGAGAAAGCTGAAATCCTCGCCGGTGATGGTGAAGTTGAAACCGCCGCCGGTCGCCACCCCCAGGTCGGTACCGAACACGACATCGTAGTCGGGCCCTTGCGGCAAGCCGGTGTTCGCGTTGAGTGTGGCCGTCTCGCTGAACAGCAGGTCCTGAGCGGCGAACTCCATGCCCAGGTCAAAGCTGTCGTCCACGGTCACTTCCGCCATCAGCATCTGGATCATCACCTGCGCGGGCGGCTGATCTAATTCATTGATCATCCGATAGAGCAGCGACTCCATTCGCGGGCTGCAGCTTACCAGCAGCAGGCTCGATTCCTTCTTGTTGCTGCCGCTGCCGCTCTCGTCGGCGGCAATCTGGCCCGTGGCGGCCTCGGTGACGGTCACCTGCCGCTGGAACCGCCGCTGGCTGGACTCTTCGCCGAAGGCCTTTTCCATCAGCTCGCTTTCCTGATCGAAGTACTCGGTCAGCGTCTTGGCCACTTCCGAGGCCCTGGTGTGCCGCAACTGGACGACCTTGGCGATGCGATCGTCCAGTTCCTTGTAGTCGAGCTGCAGCACCAGCGATTCGACGATGCGCAAGTGCGCCGGGCTGCCGGCGGCAATCAAGGTGTTGGTACGCTTGTCGACCGAGAACTCAACCTCCAGCACGCCACCCGTTCCGCCCACGCCCACGCCCGCGGCCAGACCGGCTGCGGTGTCGCCCAGCGTGATTTGCGGTGCTGAATCGCCGCCGCCCCCGCCCTGGGTCTTGAACAGGCCCTCGAGCAAATCCTTCATCTCCTCGGCATCAGCATTGAGCAACTCGAAGACCCGCAATGAGACCGTCTGCGGCTCGATGCCGTCGAGCATCTCGATGAGCATGCGCATCATGTCGATGCTGCCGGCCGGGGCCAGCACCAACAGTGAATTGGTGTATGCATCCGGCACGATGGTCACATCCTGATGAACGAGCTTCTGGGTGATTTCCTCGCCCGTCTCGGGGTTCCGGTGGGCGACGAAATCAATGATCATCTTCCGGGCGTTCTTGCCGTCGCTGCCGCCCGCGCCGGAGTTCTTGAAGAAATCATCGAGAAGCTTGCCCAAGTCTTCCGCCTTGGCGGTCTGGAGCTTGAATACCCGCATGGACTTGGTGTCGGTCGGGCCGGCGCGGTCGATCTCCGCAATGATCCTTTTGATATGGCTCATGAGATCGGGCGTTGCCCAGACGGCCACCGAATTAGTCCTCGGCTCGGCCGCCACCGTGTAGCCGCCCTCGCGGTCCTTCTGCTGCTGTTCCATCAGATCGGTCAGCGTTTCGACGATGTCCTCCGCCTTGGCCTCGGCCAATGGGATAATGGCCATCTGCTCGAAAACAATGGTGTCGCGGTCCAGCAGGCCGATCAGCTCCTGCATCTTGATGTGATCGTCCTGGGAAGCAGCCACAAGCAAGCCGTTGGAGGCGTCATAGGGAATGATGGTGATCGGGGTCTGTTCGCCCTTGGGCGTCTGTTTCTCAAACAAATCGGTCAGGCTTTTCTCGACCTGGCTCGCGGAGGCTTTCTTGAGCTCATAATACTGCGTGATGCTGCTGGGAACCCGGGGAGCGATGTCGATTTTCGGTATGATTTCATTCACGCGCTGCATCGCATAGCGGGTGCCCACGACAATCAGTCGATTGTTGCGAACCTCGGGCATAATCTCGAAACTCAGTTCGTCAGCCTGATCGCTGGGCATGCTCTGCTTCAGCCCATCGAGCATCGTGGTCAACGTCTCCGCGGATTTCACAGCATCGGCATGTTGCAGGTCGAAGAACTGGGCATACGCCTGAGCCATCGGCGTCTCCGAACGGTCGATTTCCTCCAGCACCTTCTCGACGATGGCGTAATTCTCGGGGCTGGTACTGACGATCAGGCAACTGCTGCGGACGTCGGGAATGACGGTGATGATCTTCATCGACTCGGGCAGGTCCGCCTCGTTGACACCCGGCTTGTAGATCCCCTTCTCGAACAGGTCGGTGATGGTCTTCTCGGCCTTGGCCACGTCGATGTTCTTGACGTAGTAGACTCGGATGATCCCGTCCACCGGCGGCGGGGTGTCCAGCTTGTTGACCAGTGAGACGACCTGCTCGTAGTTGCTCTTCGACGCGACCACCAGCAGCATCCGTGTCAGCGGGTCGGCGATGACGAAGACCTTCTCCGACGGCTGCTCCTTGGCATCCGGGTCGCGGCTGTTCTTGAGACGCTCGTCAAGCACCTTCTGGACGGTCTCGGCCACCTTACCGGCGTCGTTGTTCTGCACTCGCACCTGGTAGATATCCAGCATCGGCGAGAGCTTCTGCTGGCCGAGCTGGTCCACCAGCCTCTGGATGGCCTCGAAGTCCTCCATATTCGACGCGATGACCAGCGAGTTGGTCCGCGAGTCGGACACGATCACCGGCTCGTCGGCCGGCAGACCGCCTTCCTGGCGGAGCTTCGCCCGTCGCTGCCACAATTCCCCGATCTTGTCGGCGATGTCCGGAGCGGTGAGGTTGTCCGGGAGCTTGACGATCTTGATCTGGCCCAGCCAGTCGTCCTCGATGCCGTCGAGTTTCTTGACCAGGTCTTCGATCTCCTGGAAGTTCGAGTCGTTGGCCGCGACGATCAGGCTGTTGGTCCGAACGTCCTCGATCAGCAGGACGCTTTCCCGCTCGGCGGTCATCTCACCCAGCCGCTCGGCCATCTTCTTCCGCTCGTCGGCCAGTTGCTGGGCCAGGTCCCGGATGCGCCGCACGTCCGAGTGTTCGAGCTTGATCATCCGGACCGGGAACTTGTTGGCGATCTTGTCCACGTCGACCTGCTTGACAATCTGCTGAACCAGCAGAAGCTGTTCGGCACGGCCGGAGACGACCAGGGTGTTGGTCCGCTTATCGGCCACCAGGCTGATCGGGGCCATCAGGCCCTTGGTGATCGTGTCGGGCGTGCGGCCTTTCACCGACTCCTTGCCGGGAACATCCGTCACTTTCTGGCTCTGGTCGAAGATCTTCTGCAGGTCGTCCCGCAGGCTCACGGCATCGGCGTGCTCCAGCGGAAACATGCTGAGCATGATGTCGTCGCCCAAGGGCATCTCGTCGAGCTCGTTGATAATAGCCACCAGCGGTTTGATGTTGCTCTCGACCGTGGCGATGATCACCGAGTTGGTACCCGGCTCGGCGAACAGCTTGATCGGCTTCTCCAGATTAACCGGATCGAGCTCTACTCCGTCTTTGGCGAGGACAACCTGCAACCGGCGGATCTGCTCCTGCATTGCCTTGGCCGCGTCGGTCTGCGAGACAAGCATCTCGTTCAGGGCTGTGACCAAGTCCTTGGCCACCGCCTTCTTGAGCGGCACGAGGGCAACCTTCACAACGCCGCCTGACTCTGCGGTCGGCTCGATGTCGATGAGCGACAGCAAATGCTTGATCTGCTCCAGGTCCGTCTCCGGCGCGTACACCAGCAGCGTGTTCGACCGGATATCCGCCTTGATGGTGAACAGGTCGCGCGTGACCCCGCGCTGCTTGGCAAGAATCTGCATCATGTCCCTGATGACCGCCTCCGCTTCCGCTGCCTTCATGTGCTTCAGCGGTATCGGCGTAAAAGTCACCGGTCCGCCCGGCGGCATGAACGGCACATCCAGGGCGTCGACCATCATCTCAACCTGTTCCAGGTTGCCGATCGCCGTGGCGACCATCAGCAGGTTGGCGCGCGGGTCGGGAATGATTGTCAACCGATCCTCGGGGCGGATCTGGCCTTGCACCGGTTTCTTGTACTCATTCCAGAGTTTCTGGATGTTCGTGGCCACGTCGGTGGCTTGCGCTGACTGCAAGGTAAAGACCTTGACCGTCTGCTCCGCCTCGGGCGGCTGAGCATCGAGCAGGCCGATCAACTCTTCGATGACTTTCAGGTCTTCCTCGTTGGCCTCAACGATAAGCTCGCCGGTGGCGGTTGAGTGAATGCTGATCGTGTCGCCTGAAAGCGGGCGCAATTCCCGGACATCGACGGCCGACGGAGCAGGCGCGGCCGGGGTTCGCGAAGTCACAGTCGGAGTCGCAGGTGAGGCCTCGAGCTTCCTACGAAGGGCGTTGAGGTCGACGGTGGACTCCGGCCGGGTCGCCGGCGCGCGAACCGGCAGGGGCTTGGGCGTCGCTGCCGCGGTTGCGTCCGACGGCCGGGTCGTCGGCCTGGGGGCAACCGTCAAAGGCACGGCCCCGGAAGGCCTGGCCGATGGGGCGGGCCGATCGACCGCGCGCGGCCGTGCGGACTCCGCCGGTTGTGTGGCCGTGGAGAGCGTGCCGACCTTCCGCAGTGTCCCGAGAGCCGGCCGAGTCGCCGTCGGAGAATCGGCCGCCGCGGCGACCTGGACCACCGCCGTGCGATCGGCGCCGACGATCGTGATTCTCGACGACCGCGCAGCCGCTTCCGGCGGCGTGGTCTGCCCGATTGCCGCTATCAGAATCAGCCATGAATACAACATGCGACCACTCCTTCACCCGTTGAGTCCCGCTTCGGCCCATCACATAATCATCGGCCGAAGCTCAACGTTCGTCGTAATCGTATACCCTGCCGCTCCCCCACCGGAGGCAAGCACCGCGTGCCCCCGACAACGCGAATCTGAAATTTGAGATCTCCAAATCTCAGATCCGCCGAGCGTCGTGTGCCGCCGGCAACCCACGGTGGATCTGAAATCTCAAATCTGAAATCTCAAATCCGTCTGTCGCCGGCAATCCGCCGGGTGCCATGCCCACGGCTCTGCGTGGGCATGCGGTCTCACTCGTTCCCAGTCTGTTGCCGCGTGTGCCACTGGGAAGCCGTCTGCCAGTACCGCGCCAGCCCGTGGTACGTGTTTAGCGTGCAAGAGAGCGGGTCAGGCACCTTTTTGC
>CAZTQK010000006.1:0-46394 GCA_964615635.1 uncultured Planctomycetales bacterium | reverse complement strand
ATGGATCATCTGGGCACGTTCGCCGCCGCAGCTCTGGATGGCGAGTGTCCGGCAGTGCGGCATCTCAGGCGGATCGGCGGAAGGCTGCTCCGCGCCTGCGGGGTCTATGAGCATTACACGAAGAAGACGTGGCGCCCGCTCAATCACGCTCAGCCGTCGCCGATGCAGGTTCTTCAGCGGTTGTTGGTGATGCGGGTGTGGCTTTCTCTCCATGAAGACCGACTGACAATGGAGGTATGACTCGTGCGAGTGACCCTGGTCCACAATCAGTATGCACGTCTGAGCGGCGAGGACGTCATGGTCGGCAGTATTGCGCGCACACTCCGCGAACACGGCCATTCCGTCAGTCTTTTCCTTCGCCACAGCGGGGAGATCTCGCGTATGCCCTTCGGGCGGATCCGCGCCTTTTTCAGCGGCATCCACAGCTTTACGGCGACGCGCTCGCTGGAGCGGCTTCTGGTGCGCGAGCGGCCCGACATCGTCCACATCCAGAACGTGTATCCGCTCATCTCGCCGGGCGCCTTTGAGGTCGCCGGGCGTTTGGGCATACCGATCGTCTTCCGCTGTGCGAACTACCGTCTCTTCTGTCCCAGCGGACTTCTTCTGTCGCGAGGCCGAATCTGCGAGCAGTGCGCCGGCGGGCACGAATACTGGTGCACATTGCGAAATTGCGAAGGCACTCTCTGCAAATCTCTCGGCTACAGCCTGCGAAACGGGTGGATGCGCCTGACGCGAGCCGTGGAGCGTAACGTCTCGCTCTACGTCGTTCCCTCGACGTTCCAGCGGAACAAGTTTATCGCCTGGGGAATTCCCCAAGAGCGGATTGCAGTCGTGCCGAATCTGGTCCCGCCCGAGGGCGTCAACGGCCTTTCCGAATCGCCCGGCTCATACGTTGCCTATGCCGGCCGCATCAGCCCGGAGAAAGGCGTTGATACTCTGCTTGAGGCTATGCGGCAACTGCCTGAGATCCCCTGCCGAATCGCCGGCGACCTTCGGTCGATGCCCGGGTTGGCCGTTGCGCCTCCGAAGAATGTCCAGTTCCTGGGTCCGGTTTCACGAGACCGCATCAGCAGCTTCTACGCCCACGCCCGGATGCTTGTCGTACCGAGCATCTGCTATGAAACGTTTGGGCTGGTTATCGGCGAGGCCATGCTGCACGGATTGCCCGCCATCGGGTCTCGCATCGGCGCCATCCCCGAGGTGATCGACGAGGGCCGCACGGGTCTGCTATTCGAACCGGGAAATACGGCCGAGCTCGCATTCAAGATTCGTCTGCTGTGGAACAGAACGGATCTCTGTCGGCAGATGGGGACGGCCGGACGGAACAAAGCGCTCGAAGACTTCTGCCCCGAAACGTTCTATTGCCGACTCATGCATGCATATGAGAAGGCGATCGTCCTGGCACGGCAATTGAGGGAAGTGGCGGCATGAATGCGCTGAGCGATCGACAGCAAGCGGCAACCGGCCGACTCCGAGTACTCGCGGTGGCCGCTGCCTGCCACCCAGACCGAGGCTCGGAACCCGGCCTTGGCTGGGGATGGGTGCAATCCCTGGCGGCGCGCCACGACGTGTGGGTGATTGTCGGAGAACGGGAGGGTAATCGGCCGGCGATCCTGAGTCGTCTGGATGCCGACCCGGTGCTCGGGAAACACCTGCACGTGTTCTTCGTTCCCCGCCCTGCTCCCAGCCGTCTCGAACAACTCGTGCCGTTGCTCTACTACCGGCAGTATGCCCGATGGCACTGGCAGGCGTACCTGCTGGCCAGAGACCTCGCTTCGGCGACGAGCTTTGATCTGGCTCATCAGGTCAACATGATCGGTTACCGCGAGCCGGGGTATCTATGGCAACTGGGCCTGCCGTTCGTCTGGGGGCCGATTGACGGCGCTACCAACATGCCGCTTCGCTTCCGGCGTTTTCTTGGGCTACGGGGTGCCGCCTATTATCTCGCCTACAACATGGTCAACACCTGGCAGCTTCACTTCAACAGTCGCGTTCGTGCGGCCTTGAGCCGGGCGAACGGCCTCGTGGTCGCTTCCGAAGACATGAGGCGTCGCCTGGCCCGCGTGTGGGGCGTCAGCAGTGTTCTCATCCACGACACCGGCCCCGTCGAAGCGGTTCAGGCGAAAGCTGTGGTCAAGCGGCCCGACGAGCCGCTGCGACTCGCGTGGAGCGGGATTCACGTACCCCGCAAAGCCCTACCCATCCTGCTGCACGCTCTCTCAGAACTCCCGCCGGGCTTGTGTCATGTGGAAATCCTTGGTGCGGGCCCGTGTACCGGATCGTGGCAGCAGCTCGCGCGGCGACTCGGCGTCGCCGACTCCTGCACCTGGCACGGCCGATTGACGCGCGACAGGGCCTTGGAGGTTATGCAAGGTGCCCACGCATTTGCTCTCACCAGCCTGCGCGACGCCACTTCTACCGTCCTCATGGAGGCCTTGTCATTGGGCCTGCCGGTAATCTGCCTGGATCATTGCGGGTTCTCCGACGTGGTCACAGAGTCCTGCGGCGTCAGGATTCCCCCACGTCCTGCGGCGTTGGTTGTCGACCGATTCGCTGCCGCCATTCGTGGCCTAGCCTCGGACCCGGAGTTGCTCGAACGGCTCTCGCATGGGGCACTCAAGCGGGCGGCCGGCTTCTCCTGGGACGCGCACGCGGAGGACATGACTCGGGTCTATCGACTGGCCATCGAACGTTGGCATTCGGCTCGCAGTCAGACAGGGCCTGAGCCGCTGCCGGCCGTCACCAAAGCAGGTTGTCGGGCTGTTCTTGAAAGGAGCGGTTGCTATGGATCCTAGGGTCATCGCCGCCAACGATCCGACATATTGTCACAGCACTGGGCCGCACAGTTCGGCCCGGGGCTGGGGCGGCGTGAAGAACGCGTTGCCGGCACTCGGTCCGTTCCTCGCGGGTTGTCGTGACTTCCTTGGTCCGTCAGCTCTACGGACGCTGGGGTTCAGCCAGTACAGACGTCTGGCCTCGACGTTTGTACGTGTCTTGCCTCAGGTCGTCTGCCATCGTGCATTCGCGCCGGTCTATCGAGCCATGGGTACTCTCCCCGTGCGCGTCCACTTCAGGGGGCATTCATTCCTGGTCGATTGCCCCTATGCGGACGACAAGATTGACTTCGGCACACACACGTTCATTCTCATTCGCGAGTTGTTCATCCGGAACTGCTACATCCGCGACGTCGTTGCACAGGTGTTCCCAAAGGTGCGAACCGTACTCGATCTCGGCGCCAACCGCGGTCTGTTCTCCACCATGATGGCGGCGAGGGCCGAGAAGGTTATCTCCGTCGAAGTGATGCCGCGATACGTCGACGTGATCCGCCGGAACATGGAGGTCAACGGGTTCCACAACTACGCCATCGAGACCGCGTTCGTGGGGGCGGGCGGAACCGCCGCCGGTTTCGCAGAAGCAGCACGGACTCGAACGATCGTTGAAATCCTCGACCAGCACCATCTGCCCACCGTCGACCTGATCAAGATGGACATCGAGGGCAGTGAATTCGATCTGTTCGAAAAGCCCCAGTGGCTGGACCGGCTTTCGGCCCTGTGCATGGAGGTGCATCCGAGCAACGGCAATGTCGCGACCATTTTGAATGCGCTGACGTGTCGCGGTTTTGTCCACTCGATGCGGGATCATCGCCTGAAGCGAACCGTGATTCCCCAGAACGCCATGTACATTTATGCGGCGAGGGAGAACGAAAGAGATGCCCGCTCTTGAGAAAGCTGAATCAACCGCGATAGCCGAGGCTGAATCCTCCCAGCGTGTCGACTCGGCGACTCAGGACACGGCGAACGAGGCGTGCGGCCTTCTTGTTCGGTCATCTCATGAGTCGAGGACAGCAGCGTGCAGTGCCTGTGGCGCTGAAGAGACAGCGCCGGCGGCTTTCAAGCGGGGGCGAACACTCCATCAGTGCTGTTCCTGCGGCACGGTGTTCGTATGGCCGCAACCCACCGATGCGGAATTGACCGCCTTGTACTGCAGGTCCTCCGGATATTTCGCCACGGCAGCCGATGACCTGGCCGAGACATCGTCGGCCGGCGCTCGAAGCATCCATCGCCGACTGACGTCCGCGGGCGTTCCCGGCTACCGCCTGCTCGACGTCGGCTGCGGACAGGGGCAGTTGATCTACCATCTTCGGGATCTCGGTTGGACGGTACATGGCGTCGATGTGAACGCGGACACCGCTCGCATAGCCCGCGCAAACGGTCTCGATGTCGTGACAGGCGATCTCGCGTCGTGTCACTGGCCTCATTCCTCCTTCGATGTCATCAATATGGGTGATTTGATCGAACACGTTCGCGACCCGCTTGGGACGCTTCGGTGTGCGTTCCGGTTGTTGAGCAAAGGAGGATTGCTGCTGATTCGCACGCCCAACGCTGCCTGCGGCTTCGCATCGTCAACGCGGAGCCTGTTCCATGCTATGCATTTGCCCTGGCCTCACTCGGAGGCGCCCTATCACCTCCACGAATTCACGCCCCAAGGGATTTCGCGCCTTGTCTGGCGAGCTGGTTTCGAGACGACCGGCCTGCAGTGCAGCGGTTGCACGCCGTTCTGGTACACGCTCGGCGGAATCGGCTGGTTCGACGATCTGAAGACACGTATGAAACGAAGCGGACGCTACCGTTTCGACTGGCGTCTCTTCGCTGCCGCGCCGAAGCTGGCCGGCACGGTCTGCCTGCTGTTTCCCTTCCATCTCTACGGGACACTCACGGACCGTCTCCGCCGCACCGGCCGAACCATCACTCTCATGGCCCGCTGTCCATCCGTCGTGGTTCGAAAAAGACCGCCCCACCGGGAGATCGCATGAACAGGAATCGCCATAGCGGCATCGCACCTGCCGACATCCTGGGTGTGCCGTTTGATTTGCTGAGCTACGACCAGGCCATCGAAGCCATTTTCACCTGTTGGCAATCAGGCCACAGAGGCTACGTTGTCCTGGCCAACCCGCACAGCGTCCTGACCTGCAGACGAGCCCCCCGGATGGCCCGGGCAGCAGGGTCTGCTGTGCTGGTGTTACCTGATGGGGCGGGCATCATCCTGGCTTCTCGGATACTGGGCTACGCCCATCATGGCCGTGTCGCCGGCCCGACTCTCATGCTGCGTCTGTGCGATTTGAGTCGTCAGCATGGCTGGCGGCACTACTTCTACGGAGGCGGCGAGGGTGTAGCCGAGCAGTTAGCCGCGATTCTGTGTGAGCGGTATCCCGGGCTCGCCGTTGCGGGTACTTGCTGCCCGCCATTCCGACCGCTGTCACCTTGCGAGGATCAGCAGATCGTCGATGAAATCAACGCCTCACGTGCGGATGTCGTATGGGTCGGGCTGGGTGCACCCAAGCAGGAGAAATGGATGCTCGACCATGCTGACCGGATCAAGGCCCCTATCATGATCGGCGTTGGTGCTGCCTTCGATTTCCACTCCGGCCGCATGCCCTGGGCTCCGAGTTGGATCCGCCGCCTCGGTCTGGAGTGGGCCTACCGCCTTGCCTTGGAGCCCAAACGAATGTGGCGACGCAACCTCGACAGCCCCCTGTTCGTGCTGCACGTCCTGCGTCAGAAAGCAGCCTCCCTTGTCCGACGAGGGCCAAGCCGGCCTCAGGAGATGGACGCACCTTGTTGATGCGGTCGCCTCTGTGGTCCAAGCGTCTCTTGTGAATAGTCGGATCACTTCTGCTCCGGTATCCATACGGAAACGGACCGGCCCATACAACGAAAGTCGCCCCAGCCGTCGCCATTCGTGACCACAGGATCCGCAATATGCTCCGTCAGATCGATATAGGTCGTGTCGGGCACGCCGGTTTGCATCGGCTTGGCTCCGTCCCCGTCGTTGCTGAGCAGCACCGCCAGCCCGCCGGGGTGCTCCGCGCTGCCCGTCCGGGTCCAGCCTACACAGTGCGGATCGTTGAAGTAGTCGTTCTCGTCTCCGAAAGCATGTGAACGGCGAGCCCGGAGGAATCGGTCGATCAACCACTGATGGCTGGCCATTCTGATTTCGTATTCCTTGCCGTCCCTGCCGGTGCCCCTGTAATCCGCTCCATAGTAATCGGCGGCGAATACGCATGGATAGCCGCCGCGACGCAGCAGAATGAGCGCATAGGCCAACGGCTTAAACCAGGGCTCCACCACCGATTCGAGTGACTGCAGCGGCTGCGTGTCATGATTGCTCACCAGCGTGACGGCCATATCGGGGTGATCCTTCACCAGACTGTTGTCGAACAGTGTTCGCAGATCGTAGTCCTTGCCCTCCCGGCCGGCGGCGGCGAAGCTGTAGTGCAAACCGGCATCGAACAGCATCATGTTGCCTTCGGTCGCCTTGATGAAGTGCTTCAGGGCTTCGCCCACACCGGACCAGTACTCCCCCACTGCGAACAAGTCACGCTTGCAGTACGCTCGCAGATGTTTGAGCCATTCGACAAAAAACCAGGACTCGACGTGCTTGACCGCATCGAATCGAAACCCGTCGACACCGGTGGTGTCCACGTACCACTCGCCCCAGTAGAACAGCTCCTTCCGCACGTCGGGATTGTCGATGTCAAGATTGCAGCCCATCAGATAGTCGAAGTTGCCTCTCTCCTGATCGACCTGGTCGTGAAATGTCTTGCCCTCGAAAAGATAGACGGCCTTGGTGTCTCCATCCAGAGCGTTGAAGTCGACCGCGTTGAAGTGCCACCAATGCCAGTGCAGTGCGGAGTATCTTCCGTTCCGGCCGGGGAAGGTAAAATGGGTCCAGGCCTTGATGGTCTGCAGCTCGCCGATGGCTTCATTGCGGTTGTCGGGATTGTAGGGCGTCGCCTTGAGTTCTTCCTCGCCGTCGGCACCGATCTTGTGGTTGAAGACGATATCGGCATAGACCTGCATGCCGGCGGTCTGTGCCGCCTTGATCGCCTGGACGTACTCCTCGCGAGTCCCGTACTTGGTGCATATCGAACCCTTCTGATCGAATTCGCCCAAGTCGAAGAGGTCATAGACGCCGTACCCGACATCCTGGGCACCGCCTGCGCCCTTGTACGCGGGCGGCAGCCAGACGGACGTGATACCGGCCCGGGCCAGAGCAGGCGCCTCGTCGGCAAGCCGCTTCCACAACGTGCCATCCGCCGGTGTGTGCCAGTGGAAATACTGCATCATCGCGCCGTTGTATTCTTTCATCGGTGTCTCGTTGTGCTCAGTGCCCAGCGCACAGGTAAAATGAACTGCAAAGCCCGCCGGTGCAAAGAAGAAAGCCTTCTGTTTCTGACGAAAGGCTCAGTTGTCTCGGTTTTCCAGACCGTTTATGAGGCCGGAGGTCATCTTGGCGATCTCCTCGAGTTTGGCATTGAGTGCCTCATGTCGGGTTGCTTTCAGCAATCCTTGTCGAGTGGCCAGTTCAAGAAGCGGCACGCACTCCTGGACACTTCCGCGGGCGATGCCGAAGAAGTTCTTCCGATCCGGTTTTGTGAAGCGACCATTTCCTTCGGCGATGTTCGCGGCAATCGACAAGGCCGCACGGTTGAGTGGATCCGCCAAGAAGAAGTATCCGCGTGGGAAAGTCTTTGTCAAACTGCAGATGGCATCGGCGAAGTCAACGGACTTCTGTTAGACATGCAGTTTTTCAAAGGCAAAGGACATCGCGTCATCCTCTGAAAGTAGAGAGTAGAAAGGAGACTGGGGTAGAGCGGCGCGGCCGCGACGCCGTATCAAATTGCAGGGTAACGAGACTGTATTATTTCTACTGTCTCCTTACTATCGCTCTACCCCTCTAGTGAAAGAACCGGTCTTCTGACCGGTTCTTTCACTCGGGGCGACTGGATTTGAACCAGCGACCTCTGCGTCCCGAACGCAGCGCTCTAGCCAGGCTGAGCTACGCCCCGGTGGACTATTGATATTACCCGGTACCGGTCGGAAAGCAAGCGGGGTGCAACCTTGGCCGCCTCTTCTCCGGGCCAAGACCCTTCCACAGTCTCATGGCGCGGATCAATGGACGGCCCGCAGTCGCCCGGCGAGGGAAGGCTCCCCGGTATGGCCGCCACCCTTCCACTACCTTGCCGGGCCGATAAAATGCTGCTGACTCGCGGGGGTAGGCTGCGACAAGTTGTACGATTGGAGATCGCGCCATGCGACGTTTTCTGGCCGTCGGGATTCCGGGGCTCCTTCTTCTGGCCTGCCACCAGGATGCCCGTCCGCCCGTCGAGCAGCGCATGAGGGACCCGGCCAGGCCCGGTGAGATTTCCGCCGTGACACGCCCAACCGAGTTGTACGCCTCATCTCAGCGGGCAGAAGACCCTCCTCGGATGCTCGTCTTCGGAGTCAACTGCATCGGCAATCCCGCCCCGCTGTACAACCCGCCCGGCTACGACGAGGCGCTCTACCGGCGCATCTGGGAAGCCGGCGGCACCTGCGTGCGGTTGGCGGCCAGCCCTCGCGACATCGAGGCTGAGCGAGGCAAGAGAGACTGGGCCCGATTCGACCACGACCTCGCCTTAGCCCTGAAATACAACCAAGAGCCCATTGTCTGCATCGTCAACACGCCGGCTTGGGCGAGCCCGGACGACCAGCCCACGCACCTCTTCCCGTACCGGACTGAGCTCCTGCCTGAATTCGGCGATTTCTGCACCGACCTTGCCAGACGAACCAAGGGCAAGGTCAAGTACTTCCAACTCTGGAACGAACAGAACGGCTGCGGCTGGTACTTTTTCGAAGGCTTCAACCGGGCGGACGAGTACCTGCCTGTCCTCAAGGTCTGCTACGACGCCCTCAAAAAGGGTAACCCCGACTGCACTCTCTCCATGGGATCGCTGGACGACGCGGAGGGCAACGCCCCGATTTTCATTCGCAAAACCTATGAGGAGCAGAAGAAACAGAACGTGTCCGGACCGCTTTTTGACGTCATCAGCGACCATCCTTACAGCGACACCCCGCAGATCATGCGGGACAAGCTGGATGCGCTTCGCACGCTGCTGAAGGTCAACGGCGATGGCGACAAGCCCTTCTGGCTGACCGAGTACGGCTGGCACACCGGCAACACGCCCCTGCCTGAACAGGCCTCACGCCTTGCTGCCGTCCTGGAGGCCTTCACACAGCCGTCATGGAGCGACGTCCAGGCAGCCGTCTACCTGTGCATTGCCGATTTTGAGGGCCACGCGACCGGTTTCGGGCTGGTTGACACCAATCTGCGTCCGCGACCGGCGTTCTACGCGTTCCAGGGGGCATCTCGCTTCGGCGCCTGCCCGCCTTGCGAGATCAAAGCCGACTTCCCGGCCGCCGATCGGTTGGCGATCACATGGCGAACGCTTCAGCCTGCCCGCGGCAAGGTCGTGCTGCGTGGTCCGGATTCCTCATCAACGGTTGCACGAGAAATGACCACTGCGGGGACGAATCAACGGGCCGAATTCGACGGCATACTGCCTGCCAAGGTCTACCAGTACAGCATCGAGACCGTGTGCGAGCAGGATGGTCGTCCCAAGCGCATCAGGTCTGCCGAGTACGAGATACGCTCGCCTGGTTCGGCGGTGTTCAACGGTGACTTCGACAACGGATTCTTTGCGGGCATTGCCAATGGATGGACCATCGACGGAGACGGCTTCTGTGCCGACGCCGCTCTGATTCCGCTGACGCACCTTGTTCACGGCAAGCACGCCCAGGTCGTTTATGCCGCCGACGAACGGGGCAACGCGTCTCTCAACAGCTCGCTGAGCACCCTGGTCGCCGTCAAAGCCGGCCAACGGGTTAAGGTCAGCGTTTCCTGGGTCGGCAAAGCCACGACTGACTCGGTCAAGGTCCTGTCGCGGCTCGGCGTCGGCCCCGAAGGTCAGAGCCAGCCGGGTGCCGTCGGGGTGCAATGGTCTTCCTGGCAGGACACACCCGGCTTCTGGGACGATGCCTCCATCTCTGTTGCCGCCAAGAACAGCGTGATCCGTATCTTCGTTCAGTGCCGCTCGGAAGGAACGCTGGAGAAATCGACCGCGACGTTCATGTTGGACAACGTGCGGGTTGAGGTCCAATAGAAGATCACTGCGGCATTGGCCAACGGTCCTGTCTCAGGCGGGTTTGCGCGATGGCCAACGGCGATGCCGGGCTTCCAGCAGCCACAGGGCCGCCAGCATGCCGGCAATGTCCGCGAAGAAATCACCAAGGGAGGTGTCACGGCCCACCAGCGACTGGGTCAGTTCGTCAAATGCGGCGTACAGGGCCCCTGCCAGAAGAGCACCCGCGAGGGCTCTGCGGCTGGGCCTGCCTCCCGGCGGACGCAGCAGCCACCAGGAGAGGCACATCCATCCGGCGAACATGCAGAAATGCATCACCTTGTCGGCATGGGGAATGCGGAATACGCTCGTATCCACCCCTTCCAGGCGCGGAATGTGCGTCCCGATGAACATCAGGAGCCAATAGGCCAGGAAGATCCAGCGACGGACGACAGTATTCGCGGTCCGAATGTAGCCGCGCATCACGCCTTTCTCATTGCCGTACACCCATGACGTCTTTCTTGAAGATCTTGACATCCAGTCCGCGCACGTACTCCGTCCAATCGCTTGCCGGATCCGGGTCGCCCTCGATCTTGGCTATGAACATGTTGAGCTTGGCATCGAGGTTGTCCAGGTAGTGGACCGCCACGGCCTCGGGCATCATCGGGAGCTTGGGGCTGCCGAACTCGTAGACGCCGTGGTGGGCCAGGATAATGTGCTGCAGGACACTCTTGATGTCGGCTGGGAACGGTTCGCCGGACTCGGCCTCGACCGTCTTGACCTTCTCCTCGATCCAGATGGCCGCCTGGACGATGTGCCCGACCAACTGTCCTTCGTTGGTGTACTGGAAGTTGGTCTCGCACCGCAGTTCCGCGGTCTTGCCGATGTCGTGCAGGAAGATGCCCGCCAATACGAGGTCCATGCTGACGCGGGGATAGCGAGGCATGACCACCAGGGCCAGTTCGAGCACGTTGCGGGTGTGCTCCAGAAGCCCGCCCACGTATGCGTGGTGCATCTGCATCGCCGCCGGCGACTGGCGGAATCGCTCCATGAGCGGCTCGTCGAGGATGAACTGCTTGACAAGGCCGAGCAGGTGCTTGTTCTTGACTTGCCGCAGGATCTCCTTGACGCGGGCGAACATCGCCCCGACGTCCTCCTGGGTGTGGGGAATGAAATCGGAGAGGTCCACGGTCTTGGGATCCATCGGTCTCATACCGTCGACGATGAACTGGAGAGAGCCCTTGTAGTTTTCGACCCGTCCCTTGAACCGCATGAAGCCGCCCTCGGGCATTTGCTCGAACATCGGCTCGGTCGCCTGCCAGACGCGGCCGAGAAGCTGGCCGGTCTTGTCCGCCAGGACGCAATGGATGTACAGCGAGCCGTTGGAGGTCGTCCTGAGGTCCTTGGCCGAGATCAGGAAGACTTGATCTTCAAGAAACGCCCCCGCAGTCAGATCCTTAATGAACTGTCTTGCTTTTGTACCTGGAGTCTTGCTCATAACACTCCTTTCATGCAGCCCGCGCGGGGGCCAGTCCACCGCTATGTGTTGCCAGCATAACCGTTTGCCTCGCCGCTTGCCACGGTCCAGGAGCCGCGCACTGTGATCCTCGTCGAGCTTGCGTCCATAGCCTGTGACCGTGTAAAAAGGTCCCCTTTGGGCTCGTTAACACTGTGAGGTGCGCATGCTCTGGTCGAAGTATTTCATTCCAACCGTCAAGGAGTCGCCGGCCGACGCCGTGGCCGCTTCCCACGTTCTGGCCATTCGGGCGGGTCTGGTCCGGCAGGTGGCGGCGGGGTCGTACACCTACCTGCCGCTCGGATACCGCTGCCTTCGCAAGATTGAGAACATCGTTCGGGAGGAGATGAACGCCGCCGCAGCCATCGAGCTGCACATGCCCGCCCTGCAACCGCTGGCCCTCTGGGAGGAGACCGGCCGTGCGGAAATCATGGGCGACGTCCTGATGCGCATTAAGGGCAGCGGTTGGCAGACCGGTGTCGTGCTCGGACCTACCCACGAAGAGGTGATCACCGATACTGTCAGGGCCTGCCTCAACAGTTACAAGCAACTGCCGATCAACCTCTACCAGATCCAGACCAAGTTCCGCGGTGAAGAACGGGCCAAGAGCGGCGTCCTGCGGACCCGCGAGTTCCTGATGAAGGATGCGTACAGCTTCGATGCCGATCTGGCGGGGCTGGACGCCAGTTATCGCAAGATGTACGACGCCTACTGCCGGATCTTCAAACGGTGCGGCCTGCCCTATGCGGCCGTCGAGGCAGAGTCCGGCCCCATCGGCGGCGACGCCTCGCACGAATTCATGGTGCTGACCGATGCCGGCGAGGATTTCGTCGCGATCAGCGAAGATGGGTCGTACGCGGCCAATATCGAGCGGGCCGCCCGGGCGGTTCCTCCTCTGTCGGGCGACCCGGCCCCTGCCAACATGAAGCCCCTTGAGACGGTCCACACGCCCGGATGTCCGGGCATTGATGACGTCTGCAAGTTCCTGGGCGTTCAGTCCTCGCAGATGATCAAGACGCTCGTCTACCGCTTCGAGCCCGCTTCGTCCGAAGCGAAGGCCAAGGCCGGCTACGTCATCATCTGTGTCCGCGGCGACCACGACGTCAACGAGAACAAGGCCAAACGGCTCTGCCCAGGCGGGACTCTGACCATGGCTGACATCACCCAGGCCGAGCAGGACGGTTTCGTCATCGGCTACGTGGGCCCGCACATTGTCAACGAGAAGGACTGCACGCTGATCATCGATCCGGATGCCCGGGCGGTTGTCAATGCGGTGACCGGAGCGAACAAGAAGGACCATCACGTCACCGGCTTCAATTGGGCACGTGATCTCGCTGCGGAGAAGCTGGGCAAGGCGATCGTGGCCGACGTTCGCAACGTGGTCGACGGCGACACAGCCCCCAACGGCAGCGGATCGAGAATGTCGTTCCGCAAGGCCATTGAGATCGGCCACGTGTTCAAGCTCGGCACCAAGTACTCGGCCAGCATGGGAGCGACGTTCCTCGACGAGAACGGCAAGGCCCGCGAGTTCATCATGGGCTGCTACGGCATCGGCGTGAACCGCATTCTGGCCGCGGCCATTGAAACGCATCACGACGCCGACGGCATCTGCTGGCCGATGAGCATTGCACCGTTTGAGGTGCTGATCGTCGCACTTGATACGCGTGAAGAAAGCGTTATGTCCGTCGCCCGCAAGATTCATGACCAACTCTCGGAAAAGGGCATCGACGTCCTCCTCGACGACCGCGACGCACGGCCGGGCTTCAAGTTCAAGGATGCCGACCTGATCGGCATCCCCGTCCGCATCACCGTCGGCAAGAAGGGGCTTACCGACGGCGTCGTCGAGCTCAAGATGCGCGATAGTAAGGACGTCGCGAAGCTTGCGCCGGAGGCGGTCGTTTGCGAGGTTTTCCGGCGGGTCCAGGAGTTAAAGAACAGCTTTTAGCTATTAGCTCTTAGCTTTTAGCTCCTAAGGGGCACCTCCAATCGTTCTGCTCGCAAGGTGAGACCTTGTTTGTTCTCGAACATCTCGACCACGCCGTCCACTACCAGGATCGGGTTGGCCGCCGTCAGGTGGCCGAAGCGGCGGTACGTGTTTGGAAACAGGCACGTTTCGACGAACCCCGTCCGATCGGCCAGCGTCACGAACTTCATCAGATCGCCGGCATTGGTGCGATTGACACGGTCGGCGACCATCAAGCCGCACACCGACACGCGCTTGCCCGCATACTCGTGCAATTGCGACACCGGCATGTGGCGCGACCAGTCTATCTGCCGCCCCTTTTCGTCCCGGCTCAGAAATGTGATCGGATCGACCGTGATCGGGAAGCCGAGAAGTTCCATCTCCCGCCGGGCCACCTGCCAGGCATCCGGACACTGCAGATCCACCGGCGGCGTCTCGTCGTCCTTCTCAGGTGGCGTCTTCCACAGCATGCCGCCGTGTCCGTGTCCCATTCTTTGCAGCCGCCTCAATCGCCAGAACAACATCGGTCGTGAAATGCCGAAGACGTCCAGCGCCCCGCTGTCCAGCAACAGCCGCCACTCCGACTCCGTCGGTCGGCAGCGCCGCACGAAATCGTCCACCCTTTCGAAAGGCCCCTTTTCACGTTCATCCAGATATCGTTCCAGAAATGCTCGTGAGAGTTCCTGAATGTGAGTGATCGGGACGCGGATCGACAACCGGGTGGCTATGATCCCCCACTTATGCTTCGCCCCTCGAAGACTCGGGGCTACGCAGGAATGGGGCACCCTGCCGGCAGGTTTATCCTGCCGGTCTTTGCGATCGTACACCGTCGGAAAGAAAGGAAGACCACGGGGATAAACCCCGTGGCTCGTCAAGGATGGCTGGTCCGCGAGCGCGGACCCTACGTAGCCGACTGCTGACTGCTGGTCGCTGACAACTTCTCCCGTCTCCACGCTGAAGCCTTCTCGCGAGCGGTTGACGCACGGGGGAACGAAGCCGATGCCGAGATGCAACGCCTCGACGACGTACAGAATTTGCGGCAGGGTGGGAGAATTGGCGTAGAAACCGCGATAATTCGACAGCACCGCTGCCAGATAATGGGCCGGCCAGCGACGTTTGAGCCAGGCGCCTTGAAAAGCCTCGACCGCATACTCAGCCGAGTGGGCTTTGTTGAACATAAAGCCGCGGAAGCCTTCGATCATGGCCCAGACTTCGTCGATCTCCGACTCGGTTCGTCCGCGTTGGCGGGCGGCCTTGCCAAACTCGCTTTCCATCTGCCGGATCATCGCGAGGTTTTCCTTGTTGAGCGCCCGACGCAGGACATCGGCCCGGCCGAGGTTCATGCCTGCGAACTCGACCGCCGCCTGGAGGATGTGTTCTTCGAACACCATCAGTCCGTATGTTCCCGCCAACACCTCGCTCAGCGAAGGATGCACACGGCCGGGAGGCTCGAACCCCTGGTATCGCCGACAAAACGCCTCTTTCTTGCCTTGATTGGCGGCTCCCGGCCGTATGATGGCCACAATGGCGGTCAGACAGTCGATGTCACGGCAGTTGGACTGAACCAGCAGACTCGTCATCGCCGGCGACTCGATGTGATGGACTCCCCGCGCGTGGCCGCTTGCGATCATTTCCCACGTTGGCACATCCGAGTAGTCGATATCGCGTTCAAGATCGATGTGCACTTCATCAGTGCGTGCGATTTCTTCCACCGCATCCCGCAGGACCGACAAACCAGCCTGGCCAAGCAGGTCAATCTTGATGAAGCCCAGTTCCTCGATCGCGTCCATGTCGTATTGGGCCACCAGCGGCCCTTTCGGAGAGCGCTGCACCGGCACCAGATCGGTCAGTGGTTTCGGCGAAACCACCAGCCCGCATGGGTGCATCGACCAATGGCGCGGCAGGCCCTCGAACAGCCCGGCCATACGCATGATCGAGCGGAGCGGCTCCTCCTCGACCGGCACACCGCGGGCTTCGGGTGATGCCGCAATGGCCTTGGCCAGGTCACCCGCCGACGTATGCGGCACATGTCGTGTGATTTCGTGCACCTCGTGCGGCGGCAGACCGAGCACCTTGCCCAGTTCCACCACCACCGCGCGCCCGTGGAACGTGTTCGGCGAACCGATCATCGCCACGCGGTCGTAACCCCATCGCTCGTACACCCACCGCACCACTTCGTCGCGCCGGTCCCACGGCAGATCGAGATCGATGTCCGCCATCTTGCTGAACTTGGCCCGTTCGGGATTCAGGAAGCGGTCGAACGGCAGGTCAAATCGGAACGGGCAGGCATGGCTGACACTCAGCGCGTAGCACACCAGCGAGTCGGCTGCCGACCCGCGGGCCAGCACCGCGATGCCCCGTCTGCGGCAGTATTCGACGATTTCGTGGAAAACCAGAAAGTACTCGGCGTAGTGCACCTGCTCGATGATGGTCAGCTCGCGGTCGAGCCGGTCGAGAGCCTCTGTCATCGTCGGGCGCTTCCCGCCAATACCTCGCTGTTGAGGCTGCTCTACGTATCGACGTCGACAACCGGCAACGCAGAGATCCTTCAGATGCTCGGCCGCGGAACGGCCGTCGGTCGAATCAAAGGGCGGAAATCGATTCTCCGACAGATCGATGACTACATTGCACTGCTCAGCCACCTTCATCGTATTGGCCAGCGCATCCGGCCGTCGTCTGAAAAGCCGCTCCATCTCGGCCGGCGTCCGCAGATGCCACGTACCTTCGGGCTTGTCCGGGTGCGGCTCGTCCAGCAATGTCAGCGTGCCGATTGACGCCAGCGCCCGCAGAGCCGGCATGTGCTGGCGCCTCAGGCATCGAGACTCGCAGGTGGCCAGTACAGGAATGCCTAGTTCATCCGCCACGCGTGCCCGCCGGCGGGCTTCCGCGAGGTCTTCGGTTCGGTGCATCGCCAGTTCGATGTACAGGCGATTAGCGAAAGCGCCACGGAGCATCGGGGTAGACCACGGGGATAAACCCCGTGGCTCGTCGGACTGTCCCAGAAGGCAGATCAGCCCTTCCGCATGGTCGCATAGATCCTGCAAATCGAGGGGTGTTTCACGTAGATGATGCAGCGAGATCAGTCGACAGAGGTTACCGTAGCCGGTCAGGTTCTCGGCCAGCAGTGTGACGGTGATTCCCTCGGCGGGATGGTCCGCGGGCGCGGATGCTATATGGCTATCAAAACCACGGGGATAAACCCCTCTTGACGAGCCGGCAGGTTTATCCTGCCGGCCTTCGCGATTATTCACCATCGGAAGGAAAGGAAGACCACGGGGATCCCCTCGACCGGGCTCGGGGCAGGAAACCCCGCCGCCTTCGCCAAGGCTTCGGCGTGCCACGTCGCAGCGAAGTGAAGACGGGTGGCTCGACAAGACCAGTTCTGCGCCGAAGATCGGTTTGACGCCCGCGCGCCGGCAGGCCTTCTGGAATTCGACCGCCGCGTACAGGCCGTTCAGATCGGTTAATGCGATGGCGGGCACGCCGTGCTCGGCCGCGAAAGCCGCCAACTCCTCCGGCCGTGTCAGCGACGAGCCGAAGGAATAAGATGAACGGTTGTGGAGGGGGATGAACATAAGTCTGAAGCTCTTAGCTCTTAGCTGTTAGCCATTAACTCACACAAGTACTCGGGCGCTCCGACAGAACCCCCGGCACCAAGTCCAGTCTCGCTGGCAGCATAAGCGCGGTCCGTCGCTGGCGCTCGACGTCCTGTTAGACATCCTTAGCAATCTCCTCTGGCTAAGAGCTAAAAGCTAACAGCTAAAAGCTTCCTCCCAATCATGCTTCCTCATCATCGCCTTTGTTCCGAATCGTTCACGGATCGCCTGGCAGGCGACCGCCAGATCACGTTTTTTCTGCTTCTGTCCGAAAAGATCCATCTGACTGAATCCGGTGTAGATGTTTGAGAGCTTCACCTGCACCATGCGGATGCGGACCCGACGATCCCACAACCGGTCAAGCAGTTTTGACAACAGCGGGTACACATCTGTCTCCACGTCTGTCGGTTCGGGGAGGCTCGTTTGTCCCTGGTGCTCGTCCATGTCGGTGTAGCGGATTTTGACGGTCACGGTCCGGGCCTGTTTGCCGTCGGCCCGCAGGCGAACAAAGGCCTCGTCGGCCAGCCGGCACAAGGCGGCCAACACCTGGTTTGGGTTCGTTTTGTCTTCTGCGAATGTCTCTTGATGGCCGTAGGACAGGGCGTCCGGGCGGGTCGTTTCCACCCGGCGGGGGTCGATATTGCGGGCGAAATCGCGGATCTGTCGGGCCGCCGAACCTGTCAGTTCGCCCAGCCAGTCCAGCGGCATCTCCGCCACTTGCCCGATCCGGATGATCCCGGCGGATTCGAACAGCTTTGCCCCAACCTCACCGATTCCAGGCAGCCATTTGATTGCAAGTGGTTGCAGAAACGCGAGTTCCGTCGATTCATTGGGTGGGATCACGGTCAGGCCGTTGGGTTTGTTTAGTTTACTGGCTATCTGGCTGATCAGCTTGGTTCGGGCCACGCCACGGGAAATTGTCACCTTCAGCCAGTCGCGGACGTCGCGTCCGAATTTGTCCGCCACCTCTCCCGGCTCGTGCCTTCGGCAGGCGGGTGTACCGGTCAGGTCGAGATATCCCTCATCCACTCCCTGCTTTTCGATCACCGGGGTGATCTCCTCGGCCATGCCGAAGATGTTCTCCGAGAATTGCTCGTACAGCTCGAACCGCACCGGCAACACGACCAGCTTGGGGCACAGTCGGCGGGCTTGGCTCATCGGCATCGGCGTACGAACTCCGTACTGACGGGCCTCGTAACTGGCCGACGCGACGATTCCCCGGTGCAGCCCCCCCACCGCCACCGGGCGGCCGCGGAGGCGCGAATCAGCGGCCTGTTCTACGGAGGCGAAGAAGGCGTCGGCGTCGAAGTGTAAGAAAGCATGGGGCATAGCTATTAGCTATTAGCTCTTAGCTGTTAGCCCTTTCTAGGCCCTTTGTTTTTGCTTGGAACTATTCGTTCTCAGCGTCTGGATAAAGGAGTTCAACATGCGTTTGATCTCCATAATGTCACCTTTCAACGGTGCGTGTTTTTCTGCATTGAGGAATCCCAGATCGTGGGACAGAATCGCGTAGTATTCCAGCTCGTTCGCCGAGCCCATTGAGATTCGGAGAAATCGCGCGAAATCGATATCACCATCTCTTCCGCAGCCCTCGGCAATGTTGGCGGGGATGGATACCGCGCATCGGCGTATCTGGCTAACCAAGCCGTACAGTTCCTCTTTTGGAAACCGTGAGCTAAGCCGGTAGATCTCCAAAACCAACCGATGGGCTTTTTGCCACACCTTCAGATTAGCATAATCCTGCATACCCCCGCCCTTTCCGCTCATTGAGCTAGAAGCGAAGACCAAAGTGCCAATGGCTAAGAGCTAAAAGCTAACAGCTAATAGCTAACAGCTATCAACTCTCCTAAGAACCGTATGCACCACCCCCTGAATCACCAGTTCGCCGAGCGGCATGAAGGCCGGGCAGCTTGGGTTTTCCGAGATCAGGTATGGACGAGCGCCTTCGATCACCAGACGCTTCAGCGTGGACTCACCGTCGATCAGGGCGACGACAATCGCCCCGGACCGGGCCACCGGTGTGATCTCGCCGACGACAATGTCGCCATCGTAAATGCCGGCGTTGACCATCGACTGGCCTCGGACACGCAGGGCGAAACTTCGCGGCGTAGCCCGCAGCACGGCGGCCGGGTCCAGTCGAACACACCCCTCGGCCAACTCCCCCGGCCAACCCGCAGCAATGCTTACCAGTTCACCATCATCCCCTTCGCCGTCGTTGCCCGGGTCGTCGGCACCCGAAACGTGAGGGGACTCTGATCGGTCATAAAACTTTGCACACAGGTCAGTTATGTCGACAAAGGTTCCCATGGTCGCCCCCAATTCTCACGACATAGTATACCCTAACAAATACCAAACTGCAAATGGCAAAAACATCGCAAAAATGCCCCTGTCGAGGGTACAATCCTGCGGCCATGGGAACGTGCTATGTCAGGTGAGCAGCTTGGTTTCGGCTGGGAGGAGACACCTGCAGCCCCGGCACCGCCGGCGTGGGCTGCGACGCTGTCCGACCGCCTCGGCCAACTCGCCCGGCGGGGCATTTATCTCGGCACGTCGAGTTGGAAATACCCGGGTTGGCTTGGCCAGATCTACACGCCCGCCCGATACGAGACTCGCGGCCGGTTTTCGGAGAAGAAATTCAACGAGACGTGCCTGGCGGAATATGCGCGGGTTTTTCCGACGGTTTGCGGTGATTTCGCGTTCTATCAGTTTCCTTCAGAGAAGATGTGGCACGAGACCTTTGCCCAGGTGCCGACGGGCTTTCGCTTCAGCCTCAAGGTTCCGGAGGACGTCACCGTCGAGCGGTTTCCCGATCTGCCGCGTTACGGCCAGAGAGCCGGGCAGCAGAATCCGCACTTCATGGACGCCTCAGTAGTCAGATCGCAACTACTCGACCGTCTGGAGCCCTACCGCGACAAGCTGGGAATCCTGATCTTTGAATTCGGCACCATCCGAGACGGGCCGGTGGCCGATCCGAAGGAGTTCGCGGCCGCGTTGGACCGCATGTTGTCGCGTCTGCCGCTCGACCGCTTTCGCTTCAGCGTGGAAGTGCGCAATCCCGAGTACCTCGAATCCGGTTTGGATTACCTTTCGTGTCTCAGAGCCTATGGCGTGGCACACTGCTACAACAGTTGGACGCGAATGCCCTCGCTGCCCCGGCAGATTAAGCTGCCCGGCACATTGACCGCTCCGTTCACGGCCGCCCGGCTGCTGCTGCGTCCGGGGCGTACTTATCAGCAGGCCGTCGACCGCTTCGCCGCTTACGAGAAGGTACAGGATCCGTATCCCGAGGGCCGATCCGCCCTGGCACGGTTGATGCAGACATGCATCGCCGAGAACCGCGAATTGTTCGCCTTTGTCAACAACCGCTTCGAAGGCAGCGCGGTTGGGACGATCGAAGCCATTACCGATGAGATCGAGTAACTCGGTCTGCTACCAGTGCCCCTCAGATATTTGACATCATCGTCCCGAGCGGCTTGGTGTCTTCGAGGTTTTCCAGGATGGCCTTGATGGCCACCGTGAAAGGCACGGCCAGGATCATGCCGACGATTCCCCAGATCGCTCCGCCGAAAGCCAACGACAGAAGGATGATCAACGGGCTGAGATTCAAGCGGTTGCCGGCCACACGAGGTTCCACGATGTAGCCGATCCCGTTCTGCACGACCGCGAGTGCGACCAGAGTGGCGAGCCCCCACCATGGGTTGTCACTGTCGACCAAGGCGAGCAGAGCAGGAAGCAAGGTCGCGATCAGGCTACCCAGGTAGGGGATGTAGTTGAGTAGAAATGCAATGATGCCCCACAGGACGGCGAAATCCACACCCAACAGGAGGAGAATCACCACGGTCAGGCCGCCCGTCAGCAGGCTCATGAGCGTCTTGACCGCGATGTACTGCGCGATCGAGGCATTGATCTTGTTCACCACCGCCAGGATATGGCCGCCTTGCTCGCGGCCGAACGCCGCGTCTATCCGGCGGCGGAAACTGCTCTGCTCGGCCAGCAGGAATACGAGGTAGACCAGCACGACGGCCATCTGGGTAACGAAATTGAAGAACGATCCGAGTGCGGACCGAATCATGCCCACGCCACTCTCCATTGAGACCGATTGCCCGACGATGACCTGCTGCAGCAGATCTCGATCGACGCCCGGAATCCGGTCGGCCACACGGCGAGTCATGTCCGAGAGGTTGTCCTGGTATCGCGGAATGTTTTTGGTCAGATCGTAGAAGCTGTGATAAATCATCTGGCCAAGGCCATAGGATCCGGCCAGAAACACCGATACGAGGAACACATAGGCCAGCCAGGAGGCAATTCGGCGGCGGACGAACCACTGATGGATGGGCAGAATGAGGTAGCCGATGAAAGCGGCAACGAAGAGCTGCTGAAGAATACCGGCGAATTCCCGCATGAGATACGACGCGAGCGCCACAGTCAGCAGACTCATGGCGGCAAGTTGGACTCGATGGGCCAAAACAGAGGCCTGGCCGCTCCCGCTGCCCCGTTCGCCGACCGAGTCGGCTTTGGATTTCTCGGATTGTTGTCTCGCCGAACTCATAGCGTCTCGTCCTGGAGATCTCCCGACCTCGATCTGACATCTGCGCGAACGGGTCTAATTACCTGACGCGGACGGTCACAGCATAATCCATCACCAACACGCCGTCGACCGCTTCGGCCCCTTATGCGAAGGTCCAGGATCCGTGACCCTAACAGACCAATAGACGAACAGTCCAAACAGACCACCTCTCGCGCAGAGCCGCAGAGATCGCAAAGGCAAACCCCCGTCGTCGGTCGTTCCCGTATCTCTCTGCGCCCCTCTCCCCCTTACTAAGGGGTAAGTGTTTAGCGTGCTGGGGTCTGGCTCTTTTTGCCCAAACGCGGTTCGCCGTGCAGTCTGGAGTGGTTGGCTCAGTCAGGCGGGGGCTCGGCGGCGCGAAAAAGACGGCAAAAAGTGCCTGACCCGCTGTCTTGCACGCTAAACACGTACACTAAGGGGGAGGCGGAGGGGGTCTCAGCGCCTCCGCGCGAGCATCGTCTTGTCTGGCTGAGGGCTTCTGAGAGCTGACGACAGCCAATGGCCGAGACCTTCCAAGCACCACGCAGGGCCCCTGAGGCAGGCCACAGGAAAGGCTTGAGCAATGATGGTGCGGGGGGAGTAGCCGCCGGGTCGCTCCCTCCGCGTTCCCTTTTTGCTTTGGCTAAGAACTGAGAGCTAAAAGCTAACAGCTCGTTGGTCAATTCTCACAGTTCGACGTTGCTCACTGCGAGCAATTCGGATCTGCCGCCACGTTCTCCCCGCTGAAGCATCGCTGGAAGGCTGCGAAGTCGACCTGGTCCACGTCGTTGTCCTGGTCGCGGTCCGCCGTCTGGCAAGCGGTAGTCTCTTCCCGCGGGACGCCGGGACCTGACGAGCACGACTCGAAAACGGCCAGATCGCCTGCGTCTACGTCCCCGTCGTGATCAGAGTCAAACGGGATTTCGGGGATGAACTCGTAAGCTCCCATGTCCACGGTGCCGTTCAGAATCCGCGGACGCCCGTCCAGGTCGGTCGTCACCTCCGCCGGCACGGCCGCGTTGTTACCCTTGTCGATGCAGGGCGAGTCAGCCTGCAATCGCAGGTCGCCTGGGGCGTCGATAAACAGTGGATTCGCATCGATGTTTTCTTCTCCCAGCCAGCCGCCGTACACACAACTGAACGTAACGGTGGCTAAGCCCACGATCTGTTGTTGGGCAGGGCCGTTGCCCCAGACGATGCAGTTGGTCACCGTCGGGACGCTGGAACTGTTATACATTGCACCGCCTGCATTGCTGGTCGCCGTCGCCGTGTTCCCACTGAACGTACAGTTGGTTACCGTCGGGGTGGCAGTACCAGAGTTGTACATTCCACCGCCGTTGTAGGCCGTGTTCCCGCTGAACGCGCAGTTGATCACCTTCGTGCTGCTGCCGTTGTTCCACATCCCGCCGCCCACACCGGTGGCGCCGGTGGCCGTGTTGCCGCTGAACGTGCAGTTGACCACCGTCGGCTGGCCGCCGTTGCTATACATTCCGCCGCCGCCGTAGGTGCACGTGTTGTTGATGAACCTGCAGTTGCTCACCGTCGGGCTGGATGCGTAGGTAAACATGCCGCCGCCGTAGGTAACTCCAATCTCCAATCTTCCCGTCCCTTCGGTGATGGTGAACCCGTCGAGGACGGCCGCAGCGTCGACGAATATGCCCGTGACCACGCTGCCGCTGTTGTCGGAGTTGTTGCCCAGCACGCCGATATCTCCGCTGAGAGTCGTCACGTACGTGGCGATGTCGCGGGCGTCGGGGTCGGGGGCTCCGAGGCCGGCGTAGCCGCCCCTGATCGCGACACCGTTGAGCAGTTGGAACGTGGCGGTGGGGTCTGTTCCGGACGTGGGCTTGTACGTTCCCGCCGCCACCCGGATCTCGTCGCCGCTGGCGGCCTGGCCCAGGGCGGTTTGCAGGTCCGGGCACGCATCGGGCCAACTCGTGCAGGCTCCATTGGGGTCGCCGTTATCGTCCACGTATAGGGTGACGTTGTATGAGTCGTCCTGCCGCTCGTAAGCACCCATGTCGATGACTTCATGTCCCTCGGGTAACACCTCCACCTCGGCGAGCGAGAGGACCTCGTTGCCAAGATAGCCGTCCTTGCGGATCCGGACCTGCGTCCCGAGTACGCCGCCACCTGGTTCGGCGGTCAGATCGACCGTAAACGGCCCCAGACCTGGGTTCGCCGGCGAACCGGTCCCATCCCACGGATTGAAGACCGGGGAGGTGTAGAGGACCGTGCCGGCCTCGTCAAGGACCTCGGTCGTGATGTTGTACAGGCGCTCCTGGCAGCAGTCCTCTCGGTTGTAGTAACGCACTGTACTGATCCGCATCTCTCTCTGCAAGTCCAGCTTCCACCACGGGTCGAGGTCGTTATCCGCGGTGTGCGTAAAATCAGTCGTGATTCCGTTGACGGCGTTTTCCGCTCCGTATTGCGCCAACAGCGTGCTCGATTGGGTCGCCAGCCGCCCGATACCGGTGTCTACGATGCCAGCGTCGTCCACGAAGCGCGGATTGCCGTCGAGGTCGGTAGTCACGCCGGCCGGTACGGCGCCGTTGTCTCCCGCGTCAACGCAGGGGGAGACGCGGTCCAGCCGCAGGTTGCCTCCTGCAGCCTCAAGAAACCGCGGATCGGTGTCGATGTTGCCCACCCCCGGGTACACGGTTCCATCGTTGGGATAATCGTCTTGCACATCGCTGTAGGTGACTGTAGTCGTACCGTCATAGTCCCCAATCGACTGGGGCGTGTTGCCCCACAGGATGCAGTTGGTCACCGTCGGGTTGCCGTCATTGTTGAATATCCCGCCGCCGCTGACGGCCGGGTTCGCCCTGAACGTGCAGTTGGTCACCGTGGGGCTGGAGTGGCGGTTATACATGCCTCCGCCGTAGGTGCCGGCGGTATTCTCGCTGAACGTGCAGTTGGTCACCGGCAGGCTGGAAGAGAGGTTGTACATCCCGCCGCCACCCGTGCTGGCCGAGTTCGCGCTGAACGTGCAGTTGGTCACCGTCAGGTTGCTGCCATTGTTGAACATCCCGCCGCCGTTGGTGGTGGCCGTGTTCTCGCTGAACGTGCAGTGGATCACCGTCGGGCTGCCCTGGTAGCTATACATGCCTCCGCCGTGGTCGTCGGCGGTATTCTTGCTGAACGTGCAGCGGAACACCGTCGGGCTGGACTGCTGGGTGTACATCCCGCCACCGCCGCCGTTGGGGGTGGCCGCATTACCGCTGAACGTGCAGTGGGCCACCGTCGGCCGGCCGCCATTGCTGTATATTCCGCCACCGTGGGCGCTCGTGTTCCCGGTGAACCTGCAGTTGGCCACCATCGGGCTGCCCGAATAGTTGAAGATTCCGCCGCCGTAGGAGGTGCCGGTATTCGCGGTGAACGTGCAGCTGGTCACCATCGGGCTGCCGCCGTTGCTGTACATTCCGCCGCCATTCGAGAGCTCACCTCCTCCGTTAGCGTTGCCAGCGGTGATAGTGAACCCGTCGAGGATCGCGGTGGCGCCGGTGCCGCTGCCGGTGACCACGTGGTAGCTGTTGTCGGAGTTGTCACCCTCATCACCGATATCTCCGCTGAGGATCGCCTCGTTCGCGGCGATGTCGCGGGCGTTGGGGTTGGGGGTTCCGAGGCCGGCGTAGCCGCCGTAGACTCGAACGCCAGTTTTTAGCTGGAACGTGGCGGTGCGGCCCGTTGGGACGGTGGGCTTGTACGTTCCCGCCGCCACCCAGATCTGGTCGTCGCTGACGGCCAGGCCCAGGGCGGTTTGCAGGTCCGGGCACGCATCGGCCCAATTGCTGCAGGTTCCGCCGGAGCTGGTATCGTCCACGTACAGGATAACGTTGGGTTCTGAGTCGGACTGCCGCTCGTAAGCACCCATATCAACAATCGGCGCCGTGCCCGCGCCCGTGTCGTTCACGCGCGCGTCGTCGAAGAAGCGAGGGTCGCCCGCGAGGTCATACGGAATCTGCTCGGTAGTATTCCCATCACCATCGAGGTCCGGCGTGTCGGCGGGAACCGCTCCTTTGTTTCCGGCGTCAACGCAGGGGGAGCGGGAGCCGAGCCTCAGGTCGCCGGCAGGGGCAACAAACCGCGGATCGGTATCGATGTTGCCCGCACCCGCGTACACGATTCCATCGCTGGGAATCTCGTCTTGCACGTCGCTGTAGGTGACTACAGGCGTGCCGCCGTAAATCTGGTCGGGCGTGTTGCCCCACAGAATACAGTTGGTCACCGTCGGGTTGCTGGAATTGTTATACAGTGCACCGCCGCTGCCGCTGGTGGCCGTGGCCGTGTTCCCCCTGAACGTGCAGTTGGTCACCTTCGGGCTGACGTCCTCGTTACACATTCCGCCGCCCAAGGAGCCATCGTTGTCGGTAAACGTGCAATTGGTTATCGTCGGGCTGCCGCCATTGTCGGTGCCATAGTTATACATCCCGCCGCCGGGGGTGGTGGCCGAGTTCCCGCTGAACGTGCAGTTGGTCACCGTCGCCTTGCTGTTTTTGTTCGACATCCCGCCGCCGCCGTAGCCGGCCCCCGTGCCGGCGGCTGAGTTCCCGCTGAACGTGCAGTTGGTCACCGTCGGGCTGCTGTGATAATCGTTGTCCATCGCGCCGCCGCGGTAGGCGGTGCTCGTGTTCCCGCTGAACGTGCAGTCGGTCACCGCCGGGCTGCTCTCATAGTTCCACATCCCGCCGCCATGGGTGGCCGTGTTCCCGCTGAACGTGCAGTGGGCCACCGTCGGGCTGCCACTCTTGTTATGCATTCCGCCGCCGCCGAAGGTGCTCGTGTTCCCGCTGAACGTGCAGTGGGTCACCGTCGGGCCACCACTTGAGTTGTACATCCCGGCGCCGCGATCGTTGGGGTCAGCGCCGTTGGCGTTCCCGGCGGTGATGGTGAACCCGTCGAGGACAGCGGTGGCGCCGGTCCCGCTGCCGGTGACCACGTGGTAGCTGTTGTCGGAGGGCACGCCCGCCACGCCGATATCTCCGCTGAGGATGGTTTCGTCAGCCACGAAGTCGCGATCAGCCAGATCGAACGTGGCCCGGTCCTCATTTCCCTTGAAGCCACCGTAGACTTCAACGCCATTTTTCAGTTGGAACGTGGCGGTGCGGGGTGTTCCGGGCTTGTACGTTCCCGCCACCACCCAGATCTCATCGCCGCTGACGGCCAGGCCCAGGGCGGTTTGCAGGTTCGGGCACGCATCGTCCCAACCGCTGCAGGTTCCGCCGGAGCTGGTATCGTCCACGTACAGGGTGACGTTCTCTGAGATCAACTGCCGCTCGTAAGCACCCATGTCAACGATCGGCGGCTCGCCGTCGCCCGTGTCGTTTACGCGCGCGTCGTTGAAGAAGCGAGGGGCGCCCGCCACGTCTTTTGTGACGCCTGACGGAACCGCGGTGTTGCTTCCGGCGTCAACGCAGGGGGAGCGGGAGCCGAGCCGCAGGTCGCCGTAGTCGTCGTCGGCCGTGCCCCACTGGCCGTCCTGACCAGGACTCGGAGGACGGTCAAACCGCGGATCGGCGTTGATGTTGCCGGTGCCCGTATGGCCGCCCTGGACGTCGCTGTAGGTGACAGCCGGCATGCTGCCATTGATGTTGGTAATCTCGCCGCCCGTGTCGCCCCACAGAATACAGTTGGTCACTATCGGGTTGCTGCCATTATTGTACATCCCGCCGCCGGAGGCGGTGCCGGAGTTCCCGCTGAATGTGCAGTTAGTCACCGTCAGGTTGCTCAAATTGTTGTACAGTGCGCCGCCGCTCGTGGCCGTGTTCCCGCTGAACGTGCAGTTAGTCACCGTCGGCGGGTTGCCGCTGCTATACATGCCGCCGCCGCGGTCGCTCGTGTTCCCGATGAACCTGCAGTTGGCCACCGTCAGGCCGCTGCTCAGGTTGAACATGCCTCCACCGCAGGTGTTACCGGAATAAACGGTTCCCATACCGTTGGTGATGGTGAAGCCGTCGATCCGGGTGTCTGCGCTTGCCCCCGAGGGCGAGGTCACCACGCTGCCGGCGTCGTTGCCGTCGAGAGTTGTCTCGTTGGTCACGAAGTTCCGGTTAGCCAGGTCAAACGTGCCCGTGTTTTCGGTCCCGTTGAAACCGCCGTAGACCTTCACTCCGTCCTTGAGCGTGATGTTTTCGAAATACGTTCCCTTCGTCACCCAGATCGCATCGCCGCTGGCGGCGGCGTCGATCGCGGCTTGGACGGTGCTGCCGTAGGGCCCCGGCACCTTAATCACGACCCCACGGGTCAGCGATGGCATGCCCAGCAGCGCGATCCCCGAAAACAATGCGAGAACGAAATGGAATCTACTTCTTTTCATGATGCTGGCTCCTTTTATAATGGAGATTCCTCGTCGTGCTTCTGTCGCGTCGTCCAGTTCCCATGACGCACCCTCAAGAAGTGAGATTAATTGTTGGCTGGGACAAAGCTTCTCAACAGAGGCCAAGGGACAGAACCTCCCCTTACACCAGGCCGCTCCGGAATCCCGAACGCCGACCGACGTAGATCGATCTGCCACCTCAGTCCAGTTATGGCTGGTAGTTAAGCCTGCCGCAGCCGTTATGTCGTGAGAAACCTGGCCTTTGAGCGTGATACGATACGCACAAAGGCGAACGGCCCAGGTACCTCCATCGGTACCCAGTTCGCCGCTTCCTTTCCGTGCTGGATTTCAGAAATGCGCCAGGGGGTGGCGGCCCGACCATCCCGATGCCTGCGGGTGCACGCGCTGCCCGTACCCTTGAACAGATGATTGGCGCCAGAAGAATCCTGAACAAATGGCAGGTGCCGAACTGATAGCCTTTGTTTACCCTATGTTAGACTCCTTTACAAGTGAGGGATTTCCCTTAGTGCCCGAAGAATGAGGCTTTTTCAGGCCTGACGTGTTGATCGCATTGTCCAGCTACATCACCGCGACCGATGCTAAATCTCGTGCGGGGCGGCACTTAGCTAGCAGCCAGAAAACCGCCTATCCCACGGCCGGTTACCGAAAGGTTCTTCAATTTTTTTCTCTTCCACTGTCTCGCGCCCGGCAGTTTAAGGACACTCACCCTGCTCGCAGGAGAAATGCATAATCTCACCTGATTCGGACGATGACCGGATAGTCCATCGCCAACAGGCCGTCGATGACCATGGCGTCGCCGTCGGTGTTGGCCTCGATTGTCTGGACCAGCGCGTGGAAGGTGTCGACCGCGTCGACCGACTTGCCGGCCGCATTGGCGATCTTGACGCTGACGAATTTGCCGACGTAGTCGTCTTGCGGGCTGATGGCCGACCATACCGCGACGAGCATTTCGCCGTCGCGGCCTCGCAAGGTTTCGCAACGCAGTTCCGGAGCATCGCCCGTGGCCGTTGCCTTGATCGTCGCGTCGGCCTTGGCGCCACTGAGCAGTGTGGCCATCGCCTGGATCGTGTAGTACACCGGCTTGCGACTCTGTTCGCCCGTTCTCAGGATTCCCCAATCATACACTGTGTTCTCGTTGATCAGCGACCACCACACGCTGCGGACACCCGTCAACGTGCCCTGCAGGAAGAACCTCGCGGCCTGCTTGGCCTCGGTAATCTCAGTGCCGCCTTTGTACGGCATGTCTTCGCGGGTCGGAATCGCGTTCCACTCATTGGCCCAGTATTCAAAATGCGGATTGAAGGGCGAAAACGTTCGCCTCAGGAAATCGAGCATCTCTCGATGGGTGCTGAAGCCGAGCTCGGCGGACGAACGACTGACCTGCTTGCCGTCGATGACATCGAGCGATCCCACCCCCGCCTCTGGATAAGGCACTCCGTAGGGGTGAAACGCCACTGCGTCAAGGTGCGGGCCGCCGCCTTCGGCGAGGGCATTTGAGAGAAAGACGGGGGCCAGGGCGGCCGTGCCCCCCACCAGGACGCCGCAATCGGGATCGACCTCCTTGATCGCCTTGGCGGTCTCGCGGAGCAACACACCGAAGGTCTTCGGATCCGGCGGACTGCCGTACCATGCCCAACTGTTCTGCTCGTTCCAGATTTCGTACCACTTGACCCGCCCACGAAAGTGGTTAGCTACGAATCGGGCATAATTGACGAATGCGTCAATGGAGTCCGGTTTGGTTGGCCCGCCGTTACCCATGAAAGGATGTCCGTGCCGCCAGAGCGGGCCTGGGTTCGCGTGCAGCGGGGTCTCCTCGTACAGCGCGTTTCCGTAGCAGAGGCAGTAGGCAATGTTTACGCCGTTCTTCACCGATTCCGTGATCGCCTGGTCCGTCGTCGGGTCAATTGCGTATTCGCCTTTCTTGCGCTCCACGATGGACCAGCAGGTCCAATCGCCCCAATGCCCGACGCGGTTCCACTTCACGCCCAGGTCGTAGAGCTCCCCATACGTATCACGAATCACCTCCGAGGAGTTGAAATACGACCGGAACGTCCGTGATGCTTTCGCGCTGGCGCCTGCATCGGCCGCCGCGACGTTCTTGCCGTCGCCGTCAACGGCTTCGATCTCCGATAACCGGAAGTAGTACGTCGTCGCGCAATCGGTGAAGAAGCTGGCCGTCGGGGTGAAACGCGTGGCTTCGATACAGATGGCATCGGCCTGCACGGGCCTTGGAAGAGTGACGACGTAGGCACGCTTCTTGTCTTCGCCCGCGGAGGGCGGCAGACCGGCCCGCTTCACCTGCTGGACGGTCTTCCACAAACCACGTTCCCTCGCCTTGATATCGAAGTCGGCCGGGAAGCCTTCTGCCCGCCAATAGGGCAGCAGGCGAATCTCCTTGATCCTGGCGGTACCGGCGAAGTAGACCTCGACCCAGTCCGATGATCCCGGCACGGCGGTGGCATGGGCCCTGCCGGACCAACTCGTCTCCGGTTTGCCGTCGATCAGGTGCTCGGGCTCGAATATCGCTTCGAAATCATGCGGTCGCGGCAGGTGAGCAGTCACTCCGATGCAACTGTCGGGTAACTCCAACGATTTCCTGGTTGGCAAGGCTTCGAGAGGCGCGTCGTTGTTCTCCTGAAGCGGCACCGGCTTGGGCATGAATCTCCATACACCGCCGACCCCGGTGCAAAGATCCCGCGGATTGGGCTTGTCAACACATACCGTCTGGCGTGTTCTGACAACCGAGAAGCCTTCTCCCACCCATTCGGCCTTGATGTCGACACGGCCTTTGCGTCTTCCTGTGACCTTGAGCGACATCCGCAGGGACTGCTCCGGTGACAGAGCAGGGATAGGCAGCTCCGTGACCCGATCTCCAAATTTCGACCGAATCTCGAATGGTTGTTCAGCGGCCTTGTCCTCGTCGTTTGCCGACTCGGCAGTCGCGGCGCCTGGCACCGAAACGCCTGCAGGAGCCGTCGCGGGAACGCTCGCCGAACTGAAGCGAAGCCGGGACGCTTTGAGGGGTGAGGCGCCCTGATTGACGACTTGAACGATCAACTCTGCCGGTTCGTTGAGTTGCAGAACGGGCCTGGGCAGGTAAAGAGCCTCGATGGCCGGCTGAGGGCCGGATGTCGCCGTTGCGATTTCAACGTCGTCCACCAGCCACTCGCCTGCCGCTGCAGCGGTTTGTTCATTGATGCGTGGTGCGACGATCACCGCGCGAGCGCCTGCATGAGAGCTGAAGTCAAACTCGGCACGTCCCTGATGCCACCGGCCGTCGCCTACGTGTTCCGTCGGAAGCTCGTAACCGGCCCGGGTCACCTCGATGCCATCGCCGGCGACGGCGATCATGAACAACCGGATGTTCTCCGCGCCGGAGTCGGATCTGACAATCTGGTACCAGAATGTGACAATGCCCTTGAGCACTTGGATCGGATCTGAGTTGACGCCGACGACGCACTCCGGCGTAGCCGACATGCGGAGGGCGATTGAGCCGCCGTGCGTTGTCTTGTCGATGACCACGGCGCCCTGGCCGGCAGGGTTTTGCACTGGCGACCAGTTTAGCGGGAAGTTGTCGCCGGCGGGGTTGAGCAACTCGAAACCCGGGTTCCTGCAAAGGTTCTCCGGCGTCTGGCCGGGCGCCGGGCCGGACAGCACCATCGACACTGCCATTACCGCAATCTGCCGTCGCATCCATGCCTCCCATTGACGAGAAGGTCTTCCGATCTCGACATCACCCGCCCTGCCCCGCATGCGAGCCACCGGCACGTTACTGGGCCGGCTTCGTCGCCGGCAGGTACACGATCCGGTCCGGCTGGTTGGGGGCATACGCGTTTCGTTGCGGAATCTTCAGCCGGTCGAACGGTTTGTAGTCCTTGATCGCTCCGACACGGGCGATTCGCAGCGATTTGCGCAACAACCCTCGCCCGTTGTTGCAGTCGCTGAACTTGCCCTGGCCATACCCCGGGCCTTTGCTGCCGGATAGGTTCGAGGAGAAGTACCTCAAACCGATGATCTTGTTGCTCTCGTCTCGGAGCCAGTTGATGAAGACCACGGAATGACCGCCGGGCGGCGTCGTGCTGTAGCTCAGGAAGTCGCCGGGACGAACCTCCTCGAAATCGGGAATTGCCTGTCCGAGTCCGTAGCCGACAATGGCCCGCTGTTCGCAATCACCCTTGCCCTCGATGTACCAGAGTTGAAGCATGTTGAACAGGTCGTGGAACGTCATCCCGTTGAAGTCGTCGGGGTCGAGCCCTTTCTGGATGTTGCGAAGCTTCATCGCCCGGATGAAGATCTCGAAGGTCAACCCGCAGCAGTAGCTGCATCGAGAGCCATCCGGGTAGGCCTTCGCAACGATCATGCCCTTGTACCACATGTCCTGGGTCACGCCGTTGTAGATATCGTACTCGCGGGGCTTCCAGCCGCAGTGATACGGGTAGGAGCCATCCAGCGGGTAGGCCGAGATGACCTTCATGATGTACGGATTGAGCGACCCCTCGGCATCATCCTGGATCATCTCCTCGCATGCGAAGGCATTGGCCAGAACCTTGTCAACCGGCGAGAAGCCCCGTTCATCGAGCGGGTACGGCCGGGGCGTGTATGAGTACCGCTTTGGCACAGGAGCCGGGGCGGTGGTGGGCGGCTGGGCGGGGCCCACCGGCGTCGGGTGACAACCCGTCAGCAGGCCGGCCAAAGGCAAGATCATCAAACATCTCGGGAAAGCGACTGGGTGACGACTCACGGAATTGCCTCCTTGATCTGTGCGAAAAGACACGTATTCGTGCCGGTCAGCAAGGCCGCTCTGCAACCGGCGCACTGTGCCGGCAGCCAACCCCAGGCAGTATACATGGGTCCCGTCCGGCTCGCATCCCCAGGGTCCGTTTGGCCCAGCGGGAGGCCTCGTCCGCGTGCCACAGTGTGCCATGTGCAGAATCCACTGGGACGGACTCTCAGAGCAGCACGGCGGCGCATGCTCCTCTGCCAGCCGCCACAGGCCGGCGCACATGCTCGGATGCCCAGGAGCCAGGGGCCTCGGGTTTTCTTCGCAATCCCAGACAGCGACGCTGCCTATTGCAGCACGTTGACGAGACCAGTCCCCGCGCTGAGACCGTTTTCGGTGCGTGCTCAGTTGGAAGGCGATTGGGGCATAACGGCTCCTGTCGTTACTGAAATGTGAAGGCGCTGAGCGATATCGCCCGCCTCTGCCGCCGTCAGGGTGAACGCATTTCCCAATCCGTGGTGGCATCGCTGACACACGCAACACACCGGCACGCTCGCCCTGCCTTGTTCATCCAGGCGGACGCGCATGCCGTCGGCGGAAAGCATGTCCGCCGGATCAAGGGCACTTGTATCGATGCTCACGAGGTGGCTCCGCGTGTCGCCGATGAAGACGATTTCACCCTTCGGCAGCTCGACGTCGCGGCATGATGCGTTGCTCGCTATGAGCGGCATGTGGCAACTCTCACATCGCACGGTCTCAATGTAGTCGCCCCACTGGAACACATTGCCTTCATGGGAGGCCATATCGACGTCGAGGTGGCAGTTGGCACATGCATTTCGTAATCCGTTGTCCCGATCGCGGAGAATAGAGGCATGGGGGTTGTGGCAGAAGGTGCAGGAGAAGCCTCGGTGCGGACTTGCGGCCAATTCCGCGGACTGTTGGCGACCGATGATGCACCTGCCTTCGACCGCGATTTCGGAGGGCTCGTCCTGGTTGACATGGCACGTCGCGCAGATGCCGCCGCTGGAGTCCACCGTGAGTCTCCCGGCGGCCGGGTCCAGGAGATGACGGCTGCCCGGCCCGTGGCAGGCCTCGCACTGTACGCCCGCTTCCGACCACGTGCCTTCAATGCCGGGGAGGTTGCCCTGCCGCCGGCCTCCGTTCACGGCCAGCGACTCAGGGCCGGTGGTATGGCATCGAAAACAGTCCTCGCCGAAAGGAAGTGGCGTAACCTGCTCCGGCTTGAATGGGACGAAACCAGCGGGCAACAGTGCGGCGGGGTTGGCCAGATTGTATTGCGTGTACGTACCCGCGGTACCGTCTGTCAGGAGGAACCCCTCGGCGTCGACGAAGAGGGCCGACTTGGCGGACCCGCCGATGACGAGACTGATATCGGACCAGTCGAAACCCGCAGGCGGATTCGGAGCCGCGCCCAGGCCCATTGTAGCGGGGTAGTCGGGAGCGAGGCCCTCGACCACCTTCAGGGCGTGGCTATGACCATGTCGGGCATGCAGGGACCCTGGAACCTGGTGACAGGCCGCGCATGTTATGGCGCCGACGTACTCCGCCGGAATATCGTCGCCGTCGGTTGGGGGATCGTCCGGGGGCCAGACGATGCACGGGTCGCACCCGGCAAGTGCAATCATCGCGATTAAGCCGGCGATAAGCACCGTGCCAACCGAAGGGAGACCGGTCATACCACCACCCAGATGACTTCACCTGATGGGCGTTTTCCACATCGACACCCCAACAGGCACACCCAACAGCATAAACAGTGTCGCAGACGATGGCAAAGTCGCGGTAATAGTTCTGAGCAGCACCAGATTTGTGAATGCCTGGGCCTAGGGGAAAAACCCTATGCCAGCCGAAAACGCTGCCGTGTTGCCAGAGTCGAAGCGAAGAGACTCCTGCAACAGTGGTTTCAAGCTGTACTTATGCGCCGTTTGCGCGACAGCCCTGCTGCAACCTTCACCGTGGCGGTTTCCGAAGCCTCGGCGAGGGGGGCCTCTGACTTGTCGCCTCATTTAGTAATCGCGTATCATGGCGCGTTGGGAAACAACCGATGTCGAGAAGAAGCCGGCGTCGCTCACTTGGCTAAGCGGGGCAATCCCGGCTGGACAGCTATTAACTCGCCAAAGCAAGCGGCGAGGCAATCTAAAGGAGCATTATCAATGGCGTTGAAAACACATCTGGGGACCTTTGTTGTGAAGACCTGCCTCGTTGTTGCCGCAGCGGTCTTATGTCCGGCGCAGATGTGCGCGGTGAGTGGGGTCGACACCGACGGAGACGGCACGCCGGATGCCGTGGACCGCTGTCCTTTTGACCCGGACAAGATCGCCCCGTGCGTCTGCGGGTGCGGGACCCCTGATACCGACTCGGATGGCGACGGAGCCCCGGACTGTATCGACCAAAACGCTGATGACCCAACCAGGATCGACGATAACGGCTGTGGTTGCGACGGCTGAGACGAGGAAGGATGACCACTGGATTCGTTCGGCGAGGCCTGGATCTGGCTCTCTGCAATCGCTTGTTGAATGGGCCGAGCGCACGGATGACATTCGGGATGCCGGGGGCAACAGCACGTCTGATCGCACAAATGGGGCCTGACTGAGGGAAGTCATCATCAGGCCGACGAAGTCCGGTGGGGTGGAAAACCGGGGCATGAGCCAGTCCAGACGTATGTTGTTCCTATCATGGCGGAGTGCTGCCCTTGGACTTGCCGTGATTGGCCTCGCCTGTCTGGGCGGAGGTACCACCTGTGCACCTGACCATCCTGCCCCGCCGCTTCCGCAGCAGCACTGGCCCAGCAGCCTGCACGCTACACGCGGGGGCAAGGCGACGTTCTACAGCGCCGACAACGACGGTTTTGGAGCGTTGACCGGGATTCCCATTGAGGGTCTCTGGTGTCAGGATTGCCACGGTTATACCAGGGCGGACGGAACGCCCATCGACGACAACAACTACCAGCCCGATTGCTCCGATTGTCATGTCATTCCCGGCGATGCCGTTGCAGAAGCCGTCTGTCTCAAGTGTCACGACCGACGGCGAATCGAGCGAGTCCACTATACCGACGTCCACCGGCAGCAGGGTATGACCTGCATGGACTGCCACACCACCCGAGACATGTGCGGCGACGGGACTCCCTATCCGTCGATGATGGAACCGGGGGCTATGGACGTCACCTGCGAAGGGTGCCACGCGGACCGACCGGACAACACCTCCCATTCCATCCATGCGTCTCGCCTGCACTGTTCAGCGTGCCATGCCCAGTCGGTGCTCACCTGCTATAGCTGTCACTTCTTCCGCGATCCAGGGGGTGGTCCGCCGACCACTCATACGGGACCAGTACTGCGAGACTTCACATTTCTGGCCCGACATGCGATCACCGGCCAGGTGCACACCGCGACCATGTTGCCTTTGATCTGGGAGGACTCGTCCTTCGTTCTGATCACGCCTTACGCCTCTCACACCATTTCGGCTGAGGGACGGCCCTGCGATGCATGCCACTATAACCAAGCCATGCGGGAATACACGGAGACAGGCCAGGTCACGGTCATCCGCTGGGATGCCGACGAATCACAACTCATCCCGCCTCAAGGCGTGATCCCCGTTCCGCCTGACTGGCGACAGGCAATGCAGTTCGATTTTCTCGGACATCAGCGCGACCCCAGTCTTCCGGAAGATGATCCGGGCCAATGGGCCTTCCTCAAATCCGGCGCAGACCTTATGCAGATGATGTACGCCGAGCCCCTTACCGCGGAACAGATGGATCGCCTTGGAATTCAGAGATATCGAGACTGAGGCCATTCGCGTTTGCTGATAGCGGCCTGCGCTTTTCCGGATGATGGTAATACAAAAAGCGGGCAAGCCCCTCGATGCCGTGACAGGAACTGCACAGATTGGGAACAGTGTAGGGCCGCAGCAACGCTTTCAGGCCGCGACGTTCTGCCTCGCTTGCAGCCAGTCCGTTGATGGCCGGCAGACTCGCTGATGCCGGTCGACCATGGGGCAGATGACAGGTCCGGCACGTGATTTGCCCTTCTTCGCGCAGGCGGCCCTGGTCGTCTGCCAGTGGCAGGAAGCCCGGCTGCTCACTCGCCGCCACGTTCCTCAAGGTGACGACCGGATGCAATGTCACACGGACGAGCGTGCTGCCACCGCCGGCGCCGTGGCATTCCAAGCAGAACCTCATGTCGGATGCAGGATGATCGACGGTTTTGGCGGATTGATCAAACACCTGCAGGCCTGACGCGTCGTCATGCACCGCGTGGCAGGGAGCACAGAATCTCGCCGAGCGATCCTCGCCCACCGCGGTCAGGTGCCGCTGCATGAACTCCTGGGCATGCATGGTGCTCTCGATGGGCCGGGTATTCTCATGGCATGCAAAACAGACTGCCGGCGACCTGTTCGGACCGTGGCTTCGCACGAGAGCGGCGTCATCACGAGAATCGCCATGCACGTCGTGGCAAGTGGCGCAGCTCACGAAGCCGTCCGATGATTGCCTGCACTGGTCATCGTAGAGAGGATAACGTGAATCGGTCGAGACGGTCTTCCCGGCAGTTGACGGGCCGCTTGGATGTTGAAGGGCGGGCGCGGGTTCGCCGACAGACTGTGCCTCATCCGCGTGGCAGGCCACGCACATCTCATCGGGCTTCTCCGGATGCCTGGCGGTCGCCGACCAGAGCAGCGGCCCGGTCGTTCCATGGATGGCATGGCAGAAGCCGCACTTGCCGGTCTCAGCGGGGCCGCGGTTGCGGGCATTCCTCAAATCCGGCTTGTTCCCCAAGTCATGGCCGCCGGCCAACCTGGCAACGTGGCCTTCGTGGCACTCGCCGCAGATTTGATCGCTTTGATCGACCAGGAAATGACCGTGGTTCGTCTGATGCGGATCATGGCAGGTCACGCAGACCAGTTGACGGGAACCGGCCGGTTGGGTACTCGACGAAATGAACAGCTTGCTGGTCGTAGCGCGATCTGCGGCCAACTCCAGCGGGTGCCCGAACGGAAGGCGCGTGACCTTCTCTGCGCAGCGTCCTGCCTGGTGACAGGTGCCGCAGGTACCCGAAGGATCGGCTGGTTGAGGATCGGGGCGACGGGCATACTGATGGATGCTGTGGCAGGGTCCGCAGGGCCCGCTCTGTTCGGGCGTCTGACCAAGCCGGTTGCGCTCCGATGGGGCACTCTGCCGAAGATCGTGGGGCGAACTGGCCATCGGCTCCTGCGCGGGGTGGCAGCGGATGCACAGGCGGCTGCCGGTCATCGTGTCGGCGAGTAAGTACCGATCGGTAACACCGTTGTGCATCTTGTGGCACGACAGACAGGCGATTGTGTCATTTGCTCCGAGGCGTCCACCCATGGCGACGATTGCCTGGCGCTGCACGTCGTCCGAGAGCGGCGGCGCTTGTGGATGCTCGCGGGGAGTATCGCTCCGCCACAAACCAGGTCGCATCTTAGCATGACAACTCAGGCAAAGCTGACCTGTCCTGGCATCCGGTACAAGAAGATGATCCTCACGCGAGCCGTGGGCCTTGTGGCAGACACGACATGTGAGGTCACGCGGATCGGGCCCCTGGCGAGCTTCGGGCTCGATCAGTTCCTCAGGAATGGCCCACGGCATGCCTTCCACAGGATGAACACGGGCGCTTGGCCTGCCAGTCCTATCGACATGGCACGCACCACACAGCTCATTGCCGGAGTTGGCTCTTCGCAGGGAAACGGCCGTGGCCATGTCATCCGTCTCGCCGGACGGGTGGGCGGAATGACACGTCCGGCACGAGATTCTGCCGTTGACCAGCGGAAGGTCGGTGGGAACCTTCATTGACGCCGGCGGCTCCACTCCCGACCGATGACCGTGCTCCTGCCAGACGAGGCGGCGCGAATCGGCGACGGAGCCATCATGGCACGAGAGGCACATGTCGGGTCGGCTGACAGCGGGCTCGATGGCGTCATCCGGCGAGGGCTTGATCAGGGCTGTGGCTGACGCCGGCGCCGGCGGCTGCATCCACTCGATATGGCAGACAGTGCATGATTGAGGCTGGTCGGGTACGAATGGGGGATGCAGCGGCGTCGGTACAGTGCCGGGCTCGTCCTTCTCGCTGATTTGAAGTCGCCTGACCCGGCCGGGTTGGACTTCAACGACGTAGAGTCGGCCTTGCCGGTCAAATGTGAGTCCTGCCGGGGTGTCAAATCGCATCAGCTCGCCTTGAGAATCGCGCAAAACACCGATGAAGCGGCCGTCGGTCGCGAAGATCTGCACCACGCCGAGCAGGTTGTCACTGATCCAGACCCTATCCTGGGAGCCGCAGGCAATGCCCTTAGGCCGATACCACTGGCCGATGTCAATGCCGTAAGCGCCGATGACGCCGACCGGCCGCCCCTTGTCATTGAGAACGCACACTCGACCGTTGATCACATCAGTGACCAGCAGGTCCCCGCGCCGGCTGCGGTCGATCATGAACGGGTAATGGAAGCGACCGAGCGTCTCGCCTTGCCCACCTACGGCCGTTATCTGGCGTCCCTCGCGATCCAGATGGAGTAACCGGTGGCCGTCGTTGTCGACAACCCAGACCCCGCTGTCGTCGGGGAGGGGCAACACGTCGGTTGGGTCTGCCAGAGTCCTGCCTTCCGCCGAGGGGACCGCGATCAGTCGATCGAGGCTACCATCGGTGCCACGAACGAGCACCCGGCCATGACCGGTGTCGGCGATCCACAGCCGATCTGCCGAGTCGGTCTTAAGCCCGACCGGCCGAGACAGCGACTCCTCGCCCACCTGTCGAACCTCCGCGACGAACTGCCCTGCGGCGTTGAACACGACGATGCGATCATCAGCACCATCGGCGACGAAAACAGCACCGGACGAGTCCACGGCGACCGCTGTTGGCAGCATCATGGCCGTCTGGCCGGACGGCATGCGGAACTCGCTGACCTGGCTCGCGGTGAGAACAGTCCGCGCCGACGCCGGCAAAGCCGCCCCAAGGATCAGGATCCAGGTCGGCAGCGTGCAACAACAGCGAGGCATTTTCCGCTTCAGTTCCATCCAAATTCCCAACTGCCGTTCTCAAGGCCGTTGTCTTGAAGATTGACCTCAGTCATAATGAGCGTCGCGACGTCGCGTGTCACGTCGGTTGTGCAGGGCCCGCGGTTGCAGGTTGTACCTCCACACGCCGGTGCAGACGTCTCGCGTGGATGAGATACGTTTTCCAAGAGGCAGACACCATGACCGGCTCCCGGCAGGCTTCCGATGGAGGTCCCGAATCGACTAATTCGCGGACACACGAGCCGGAGACCGCGAGTCTTCCCCGGCCGTCTCGCTGGAGGCGGCGGATCAAACGACTCGGTCTGGGTCTGGCCGTGATCATGGTCGTGATGGCGGTGGCTCTGATTGCGGCCGACTACTACACCGCCAGGCCCGCGTTCTGTCGATCCTGTCACATCATAGAACCCTACTATCAATCCTGGACACGTGACACCCACGGGTCCACACTCACGGTTGTATGCATCGAATGCCATTATGCCCCAGGCGAGCATCATACCATTCGAGCCAAGTTCCGCGGGCTCTCGCAGGCGGTCAGTTACTTCAGCGGGCGATTCGGTTCCAGCCGGCCGCGCGCCCATGTCAGCGATGCAAGCTGTTTGACTTCTGAGTGCCACGGCAACGGCGACTACCTGAACAAAGCCCTGTTCGTGAGCGAACCGAGAACCGAGGCACGCCTCGTCAACGGCCGAGAGGTCGGTATTGAACGCACACCCACGGTCAGTTTCGAGCATAGCAAGCATTTGCAGGTGGCGGCGCGGCTTGCCGAGACGGCGAAAGCGATTGAACAGACAACCGCGAGGCTGAAGACGGCTCTGGGCGAAGACGGAGCCTACGCCTACCTGGCTAATGTGGCGGTCTCGGTGGACCCGGTTCTGGATCGCGAGGCGCGAATCCGCGAAACGCTCAAGCAGATTGACTCCGCTGCTGTCGAAGCCGACGCCCTGGCCTGGGGACGGCTGGAACACCTGAAGACCCGCTTGGAGCAGCTTAATGGCCTGACATGTACCGCCTGTCATGCTTACGATGCATCGGGGCAGCAGCATCAGGCAGTCGATCGACAAGTGTGTTTCACCTGCCACTTCAGCCATGAGACCTTTAACCAAGGAACCGGCGAGTGCCTGCGATGCCATGAGGTGCCGACGCGGCAAATAGCCGTTCATGGATGGACCACCACTCAGCCCGCCGCAGGTATGATGGATCACCAGGAGATCGTGCGCCGCAACATCAACTGTTCGATCTGCCACGCGGACGTGGTGAAGGGCCACGGAGAAGTAACAATTCGCGAGTGCTCGCGCTGTCACGATCAAGAGCGGTACACGTCGGGATTCGCCGAGCGGACGACGAAGGAGATCGAAGAGTACCACCGCGTCCATGTTGCCGCCCAGCATGCCCGATGCGGCGATTGCCATGGGACCATCCGGCACGAACTCGGGGTGCCGGCTCTGGCCACATCGCGCGAAGGCTTTCCGCAAGTGGTTCTCGACAACTGCCGGCATTGTCATCCCAATCATCACCACGAGCAGGTTCAGCTCCTGACCGGCACCGGCGGCGAGGGGGCGGCGAGCACCATGCCTGAGAAGATGTTCTGCTCGAGAATCGACTGCCGTGCCTGCCACACGCAGCCCGGCTCGGACTCCAGGGGAATTCAGGTGATCGAGGCCACGGCCTCCGCTTGTGTTGCCTGCCACGATGAGCAATACCGTTCGACGCTCGATCAGTGGATTCACGAGATCGCCGCGCGACTGAAGGAGTGCGACGATTCGCTGAAGGAACTGGACAAGCGGATCGAGCAGGCCCGATCCCAGGGGCGTGATGTTCCGCCCCGTGTCCTGGAACTGGCTGCACAGGCCCGAGCCAATGTGCAGTTCCTGCAGTCGGGCAATGGTATTCACAACAGAACCTACGCATTGGTCCTTCTGAACATCAGCGAAGCGAGCCTCGGGCAGGCGGCCGGCCTGCTGCCGGCTCAGTGATCCCGGCCGGCCCGCGACAGCAATGACAACCGAGGCAGTGCTCCGGGGCTGCGGCCTAGCCCTTCGCCCAAGCACCGCGACCGGCACGCACGTCGTCAGCATGCGTATTCGACGGTCGTCATTCGTGACAGGCATAACACAGATCCTTATCTATACCGCGCAGCCGCACTTGCGGTTCTTCCCGGGCAAGCGGTATCGCACCGTCGGCGAGCACGCTCCATTCGGGAAAAGTCCCTTCCTGATGCGGATTGTGGCAGGTAGCACAGACAATCCGGCGCTCGTTGTCCAAAGGCAATCGGGTCAGTTCCGTGTCGGCAGGCCGACTCTGCGGGAACAGCGGACGCCCCGCCCAAAGAATGGGTTCGAGGGTCAGCATCACGGTGCGCATCGGTTCCGCAACGTGATGGCCGATATGACCGGGCTCGAAGTAATCCAGGTGATTCGGATGGCACGGCACACACAAGGACACTCCGTCGGCCCGAAGCAGAGGCTTGCCGGTTGGTATAGCCGGGCCGTCGAGATTGAATGACGGCAGATGGCAGAAACGGCAAGCATCCAGGTTCGCTTGTCCCGAGCCGTCGAGCATGACGTGAACGTTGAGCCGACCTCCGCCCGGCTGGAAGATGGCGACATGGCATTCACTGCAGAAGGCCATCGGTCCCTGTCCGGACACCGGCCGCAAGAATGAGCCGTTGAGCGTCGGGCGTGGATGAGGGTGGTCACATGCCAGGCGGATATCATGACACGTGACACAACTCAGCGCATTTCCCGGCGCGGGCCATGTGTCGGGTCGCCTAACGTGCTCGCCGGCGAAGAGCCGACCCACGGGGTGGATTTCGCAGGCGGCCTGCGTGCCGTCATGGCATTGCCAGCAAAGCTCATTGACTCTCCGCTGGTCCACCGGGAGCACGCGATTCTCCCGGATCTGGTGGCAGTGTCGGCAACCGTCAGTCGACCAGTGGGGGTTCTCCGCTCGACCGGCGGGCCGGCTGGCCGCCGGAGCGGTGGAGGTCGGCTGAGCGGAAGAGGCCGTGATCACCCCGGCAGCCACGGCGGCAATGACAAAAATGAGCAGGATGTTACCGGGTTCACCGCGCACGCTGGGACTCCCGGCCAGGCCACTCAAAGACACCCAGCAACAACAGCGAATCTCGGCCGAGCGAGTCGGACACGATGACGTATGTGGTCGGGCGGTCAGCATCTCGCACAGCGGCTTGCGGAGGAGTCGGCATCTGCTCCGGCGTCAGAGAGAGAATGCCACACGGAAGCGTCAGCCCGGTCCATGCTTCAGATCGTTCGCGTATCTCAGTGACGAAACGGCCATTTCCATCGGAAACCACTACGGATTGGCGGCCGGCATCGGTGACCAGCACCAAACCGCCGGCGGTCACGCACAACTGTTTCGGCCGAATGAACTCGCCTTGCCCTCGGCCTGGGCGCCCGATCGGATCGAGCCAGCGACCATCCTTGTGATAGCGAAAGACGCGGCCACCCACGGCATCGACAACGAGCAGAATGCCGTCCCTGGTGAAAGCCAGACCGGTTGGAGCGACCAAACCGGGCTGCGAGCCGGGAGGCGTCAGACCATCGAGCCATTGGTGTGTGGTCAGGTTCCATCGATCGACTCGATGACCACTGACGTTGCCCACGTACAGAATGCCGTCGTCGACACAGAGCGCGGCCGGGCGGAATTCCTCATTTGATGCGTCATGAGGCTTGATCTCACTGCGGAATCGCTGATCCGCGCCGTAATGAAGCACCGAGTGAACGTTGGTATCCGCGACGTACACGTCGGTATCAGCCCCGACCGCAATGGCTACCGGGCAGCGCGGACGGTGGTCGCGATCGCCCCAGATCAGACTGCTCCCGTCCGCCAAGTCTACTGCGATAACATCCGAGCGCCCCTGGTCACACACGAGGAGCCGCGTTCCGAGAATGGCCATGCCCTGAGGGTTGCGCATCGCGGTCTTGCCAAAGCTGCTCGGCCCGTAGAGCCATAGTTCGAGAAGCGGCGTTCGATCAAAGGCCGGGAGCAGATTACCCAGGCTGCCATATACGACGACGCGAGGCCACGCATCGGCGGAAGGGAAACTGAGAGGTTCGAACTTGTGCCTGTCGGCGCGGTCGAGTGAAGAGCAGCCTGCGGTTAGCAGGATGGCCGGAAGCGCAAGGCCGATCACGGCCCGCAGGGAGCTTCGGGTTATTTGATGTGGCAGGCCAGGCACAGCGCACTCCTGCGGTTTGACATCACCAGCATCTTGTCCACGCCCGATCGGTTGTGTGGATCGTGGCACGAAATACACTCGACTCGGCCGTCCGGCAGCACAATCTCGCCCGAGGCGGTGACCATGGATTCGGCGCGGTATTCACGGCGGTTGCCGGGGTAAGGCACGCCGATGGGGTGGTCGCGCCAGACGAAGTCGTCCGGGACCGCAAAACCCTCGCGGACGCCTGCCAGCATGGCATGGCCGGAGCCCATGGTCGACGTCGCGACGGTGCCGTCATGACAACCAAGGCAAACCAGGCTCGTCGCGCCGGGGGTATAGCGGTCGACCGCAAAGACACGGCGTTGTCCGGCGATGCGATAGATTTCGACGGTTGCCGGCTGCGTGGTCAGCACCTCGCCGGCCGGTTGAGACATGGGGCGCACGGCCATCATGTGGGGGACGTGACAGGCGCTGCAAGCGGTGCCGGCGCCGCCCAGGACGTCGGTGAAGTCGTGCTTGCTCCCGACCAGACTCTGGCGAACGTCGGCAACACGGTCGCCGGCATCGCCTGGACGCGATTCGGGCAAGGCAGGCCGATCGACGGCCCCGCCCGGCGGGATTCCGAAGAGCAACAAAACTGTGGTGAGTAAGAGCCTCATGTCTGATCTCTCATTCGAAAAGGCCTCGGCGGCAACCTCGCCGGGCGTGTCTACCTCGCATACTCAAACCTCACGTGAACGACGCTGTGGCACGTCAACGTGCAACTGCCGCGATAACTCCCGCGATCCTCGTATTCGATTCTGGCTCCCAGTCCGCCTGAGGCAGGCTGCACGATGGAGCGATCGAAGTTGATCAAGTTGCTGTGATTGCTGCTGTTGCCCTGGGTCCGGCTGATGCCGTGCGCGTCGTGACAGGCGGCGCAGGGCGAACGGCCGTTGACCACGTGGCGGCTGTGCAGCGGAAAGCTCTCGTTATTCAGAATGCTGGCGCGGTCATGGCAACGATAGCACAGAGCATAGGCGACGGTGCTTTCGGACGTGAAATCGCGTGTTGAGTAGTTCGCGATCAGCAGCGGCTCATAGATCGACCCATGGGGACCTGCTCGTTTGTTCAGCGAAAGAGCTGACCCCGCGTCGGAATTATGGCAGTCCGTGCACTTGGTCAGCGAACCGACCCGCCACGGGCTGATCAGGCTGACGACGTCGTGGTTATTCCGCGGCACCGCGACCGGATGGAACGAGGGGTTCGTGGGCTGAAACTCCAGGCGGGTGTTGGTCTGATAGATGTCACGGGTGACGACCGCGCTCTGCGGCCGCGAGGGGTTATCCGCGTGACACTTGAAGCAGACCTCGTATTCCCTGATTGCCTGGTCGACCGGTCTGCCGAGGATATTGACGCCCGAGACGTATCGCATCGTGCTGTTGATCGGCTCCGGCACAGTGGCGCCCGGCCGGCTCACGAAGTTGTGAACGGTGGCATGCGGGTTGTGACAATCCGCGCATGTAACGTGCCGACTCATGGTCAGCGGATCCTCGGTCGGATCATGACAATCCGAGAGCAACGGCGTGTTGTGAGCGCTGGGCTTGCAGATCTCGGTCTCGATGTTGGTGATCGCGACGCTCCCGTTGTGGCAGTTGAGGCAGTTGTCTTCGAGATTGGCGAAACGAAGCAATCGTTCGCGACCTTCGGCCGAATGGATCTTGTGGCAATTGCCGCAAGCGTTCTCCGCCACGGTCGCAAAGGGCAGGCGCTCCCTCATATCCACGGCCCGGCCGCGGATGATTGCCGGGCTGGTGGCGTGGCTGCCGGTGTACCAGCCGTCCCGGTCGTGGCAAGACAGGCAGATGGCCGATCGGACCTTGGTGATCCGCAGGAAGTTGCCCAGATGGTTGTTGTGGGGATCATGGCAGGTGGTGCAGTGCATCTCGCCGTGCTTGCCGAGCGGGAGTTCCCGCGAGATCGCGTCGGGAACACGAAGCTGCGGGTCGCGGGCCGCCAAAGCGCGGTCGTAACGAAAACCGATCGGATGATCGTCCGACAGGTCCAATGACAGGTTTCCCCGGCCGGGAGCCATGGTGCGACGGCTCATGACCACGATTTCGTCCGGCCGGCTGGCGAGCAGGCCGATGGCCAAGGACCCGTCGTGACAACTCAGACACATCTTCGATGAGCCGCTTGGCTGGTCGATGCGGGCGTCCGTGGTCGAGCTTTCGTAAATCCGGTAATGGGTGGGAGGCATGTGGCGGTTCCACAAGGGGCGCTGCCCGGTGGCGTTGTGCGGCGTATGGCAGAAGATGCAGACCTGCTCTTCCTCCATCGCGTGGATTCTGCCCGGACCGGTAGCGCTCAGATCATGGGGAGAGCCCACGATCGTCTGGCGCCCGGCGGCGCTGCTCCTGGGTTGCTCGCCGGCAAACAGAAGACCGCCGCCGACGATCGCCCACAGAGCCAATAATGTCCATCGCCCGATTCTCATGATGGCAGCAGCTCAAACACCTGGACGCGGCGATTGTACGTATCCGCGACCCAGATTCGACCTCTTGCGTCAATTGTCAAACCC